>NZ_JBHURF010000009.1:0-340467 GCF_042674125.1 Rhodococcus sp. NPDC056960
ACAGGCATTCCCTCGTCACTACTGCGGTAATCTCACGCTGCTCCCCATCAGGCGACCAGCAGATTTTCGCCCGTCTGATGCAATTCCCGAGGGTTCCGGTATATCCCGGCGGTAGTGGTGACTGGCAGTGGCCTGGTAGTCAGGTCTGCAGATGTCGGTGCATCAGCCGACCTCGATCGGTTCCACGTATCTGTTGCCCCACGATTCGAGACCTTCACGGTGTCGTAGTGTCGGCCTGTGAGAGAGGTTGTTACGTAACGATTCTCGGATGCATGAGGGCTTTCGCTGATCCCGTGGCGAGCGCTACCGTCGAAATCTCGGGGAGAGGCGTAGCGGATTCTGAGGAGACCTACGAGAGGGCTTGCCGAAGGAGTTCACGGCGGCCACCAGTGCGGAACTGAACCCACCTCCACCGTGGCCCACATCCTCGACGACATCTAGTCATCATCCGGCGGCGACGCTCATCCCGCCGTCGGCCATGACGATCGACCCCACGAGATACGCTGCTTGTTCCGAGGCCAGAAATGCGATGACTTGAGCGATTTCGCGTGGCTGGGCGGCGCGGCCGATCGGCGTCCCGCTGCCGTGCTCGGCGAGGAAGCCCGATCCGTCTTCGTGTATCTCGTCGAGGATGTGGGTGATCACGTCGCCTGATCCGACGGCGTTGACGCGGATTCCGTGTTCGATGACCTCGAGGGCGAGCGCGCGAGTCAGCTGGGCGAGTGCACCTTTCGAGGCTGCATATGCTGCGATTGTGGGGAAAGCTTGGAAGCACGCGTAGGAACCGACGTTGACAATCGCACCCGACTTCTGCAGCGTCATGGCCCGCACGGCTTCTCGGGAGTGCAAAAACGCGCCTGTGGCGTTGACTGCAAGAATGGAATTCCAGTCGTCGAGGGTCATATCGACGACGGTTTTGTTGATGATGATCCCGGCGTTGTTGACCAGAATGTCGAGTCCGCCGAATCGTTGCTGGGCGAGCGCAACGGCGCGGCGGGCACTGTCCTCGTTGGTGACATCGGCGACCAGCGGCGCAATGCTCGGGCTTGCGAGCGTCTCCACGGCAACGTTGCGGTCCTCGGCGACGACCCGGACCCCGCGCTCGACCAACAACTCCACGGTTGCTCGCCCAATACCGCTGGCTGCGCCTGTGACGATTGCGACTTTGTCACTGAGATCGTTTCTCTGGACGGGAGTAGTCATGGTGATGCCTTTCGTGTTGGTATTACCAGCGAGGGCCAGGCACCGACAGCGGAGTTGTTTCGCTGCCGTGCGCGGGGCTCCAGTGCGTGATCGGCGTGACGTAACGCAGGGCGAGGACGACGTCGGCGACGAAGCAATCGAGCGCGGTCGTGGCGGTGTCGCCGTCGATCACAGCAATCGATATCCAATGACGCATCCGCGGGCTCTGGGGCCAGAATGGGTGTGTCGGCGCCAACAGCGTATCCATACTTGTTAAGTTGCCGAGCATTGGCTGGGCGCCTTCGTGCCGGCCGCTTCGCGGCAGTTGAATTTCCGCGAGCGATCGTCGATCCGCAAAACCGGATTGCTACTGTCAATCTCGTTGAGCGTGTAGTGACGGGTGACCATTCGTCTCGCTTTATCGAACTGCGGGTCGTTGTCCGTAGAACCAGGGCGCTGTAGTCCTCGGGAGATTCGCTGAACGCTTCGGCCTATTCAGTCTGTGCATCCGTCTCGTTACGACGAGACGGTGTCTTTCCTCATCGAGCCGCTGATGCTTCGTCCTCCGCATATCGGGATGCTCTGCCCGGTCACGTAACCGGCGTTGGCGTCGGCGAGGAACGCAACCGTCCGTGCGACATCGGTGGGCTGTCCTACTCGACCGACCGGGATGGATTGACGTACGCGCTCGATGATCTCGTCGGGCATCGAATTCGACATCGGTGTCTCGATGAATCCGGGTGCGATGCAGTTGACGGTGATGCCGTCGACTGCAAGTGCCAGCGACAGGCTTCTACTGACGCCGGCGATCCCGCCCTTGGAGGCGGCGTAGTTGGTGGAGCCGAAGTTGCCCAGCCAGGCACGCGAGGTCAGCGAAATGATGCGGCCGCTTCCTGAGCTGCGCAGTGCCGGCAACGCGGCGGCAGTGGTGGTCAGCATCCCAATCAGATTGACGTCGAGAACTTGCCGGAAGATCGCGGGATCCATCTTCTCGATGCGAGCGTCTTTGAGGATTCCTGCACAGTTCACCAGAACGTCGAGCCCACCGAGTCGGGAGACGGTGGCATCGACCGAGGCTTGGACGGATTCCCGGTCGGCGAGGTCCGCGGCGTGGGCCGAAACTGCGACGCCGGTGGTCTTAGTGATGTCGTTCGCTACTGCTTGCAGCGCACTTTCGGAGATGTCCGAGAGACCGACGCTGTATCCGAGTTCGGCGAAGTACTCGGCGATGCCCCGCCCGATACCGCCCGCGGCACCGGTGATGAAGGCGACGCGAGGCCGTTTTGCATGCTTCTGGCCATCGGAGTTCATGGGTGCAGCCTCCCGAGGTCGGTGCCGTTGGCGGCGAATATTTCTTGGCCGGTCACCGCCGCGGCGTGCTCGGCGGTGAGTGCTGCGACAAGCTCGGTAACGGCCGGTTCGTTGGGATCGGTCTCGTAGAAGATCGCGTTCGCGGAGCCGTCGTGTCGCTGCAGCTCGATTGCAACAGACCGGACGAAGCTGATCAGCGCACCGGTGACCGCGCAGTCGAGTGGTCGGAGCGGGTCTCCTAATGCCGCCGACACCGGGGCGAGGACGAGCACCCGGCCGCGCCGGTGTGCTTCGGTGATGGCCGGCCAGTGATGTTGAATGGCGGAAAATGCAGCCGTCAGCGGATGTACCACCGCCTGCTCGAGGTCCGCGGCATCGAGCGTCTGAGCCCCCAGGGCGCCGCGGTAGACGAGCACGACGACCGAGGCGGTGGGTACGCCGACGGGCTGGATGGTGTTGCCGAGGTCGATGGTGGTGACTGTGGAGGTGGTCATCGTGTCACCAGCAGGACTGTGACCGAGCCACCGTCGGTGCCGCTGACGGTGCCGCCCTTGCAGTAGGCGAGCCCGACATTCGCGTTGTCGACCTGCCGTTGGCCGGCGCGGTCGGTAAGTTGCCAGGTGAGCTCGCAGATCTGCGCGACACCAGTGGCGCCCACCGGGTGTCCACGACTGAGGAGACCACCGCTGGCGTTGACAGGGAGTTTGCCGCCGATCGAGGTGTTGCCGTTCTCGGCCCAACGTCCACCCTCGCCGACCGGGACGACACCGAGTCCTTCCAGACGGACGATCTCGGCGATCGTGAAGCAGTCGTGCATCTCTACCAGGTCGATGTCTTCCGGCCCGTATCCGGTGATGTTCCACGCCTGTTCGCCCGCGCGGCGTGAGACGTCCTCGTCGTTGAGGTTGCTGTCGGCGGTGACAATCGTGCCGCTGACCAGCGCGCAGCCGGCGATGCGTGGAGCTGATGTTCGCCCGAGTTCGGCGAGTCCGGCAGCACTGCACAGGACCACTGCGGCGGCGCCGTCGCTGATGGGACTGCAATCGAGGAGTCCCAGTGGATCGGCGATGGTGCGGGCATCGAGGACTTCGTGCAAATTGATCGGCCGCTGGTATTGAGCGTACGGGTTGTGCACCGAGTGGGCGTGATTCTTTACGGCTACGGCGGCGATCTGCTCGCGGGTGGCCCCGTGGTCGGACATGTACCGCCGTGCGCTCATCCCGTGATTGGCGGCCATGACCAAGCCGTTGATGGCATCGAGGTCGGTCGGGTCGGGCATGACGCCGCCGGAGATACGGTCGGTCATCTTCTCCGCACCGATGACCAGCACGATGTCGTACAGGCCGGCCTTGATCGCGATCCAGGCTTCGCGGATCGCGGTGGCACCGCTGGCGCAGTAGTTTTCGTGGTTGGATACGGGAAGTCCGCCGAGGCCCATCTGCGTCGCGACGCGTTGGCCGGCGACCGGGCCGCCGAAGACGTGCCCGACGTAAACGGATTCGATGTCCTTGGTGGTCACGCCCGCATCGGACATCGCGTCGCGTGCGGCGCCGACGGCAAGTTTCTCGAACGTGACGTCGACGGGGTACTTGCCGAATCGCACCATGCCGGCGCCGGCGATGTAGGTCTCGCTCATCGGTTCTCCTCGGTGCTTCGGAAGCGGTACCACCACAGTGGTTCTCCGGATGGATCGGTCTTCAACGTGAACAACTCGACGGCAACTTCGTCGTCGATCTCGACGGTGCCGGTCGCCGCGCCCAGGAGACGGACCCCGTCGTCGAGATCGACGGTTACCAGGGTGTATGGCGTCTGCAACGGGGGTGGCGCTTGGTGAACGACGGTCCAGCTGACGACTCGACCTCGTTCGGCCAGTAGTACGTTGTCGAGGGCGTCGGCTCCGCAGTGGGGGCACAGCGGTCGCTCCGGGAAGGAGCGTCGGCTGCACGCCCGGCATGCGATACCCCTGAGGCCGTGCGGTTCCAGGCTGAGGACATCGCTTCTTAGTGGTGATCCTGTGGAGGTCATGGGCTACATTCCGTCTCTCTGAGCTAGCGGCGTTGCAAAGATTTTCTTCGGGAATTCGTTGGGGCTCTCATCGACGGTCGTCGGGGTGAGTTGTGGGAGGTATCGGTTTGGGGTGGTGCATGTGTTCCTTGGCGATTCGAAGTTCACGGGGGAGTCCGGTGTCAGTGGTCGACGAGCGGAGTGTTAGGCGTCGGGGTTGGTGTTCCGTTTGCGTCGAGGCCGAGTTCGGTGAGCGCAAGCTCGCGTAGGCGGGCCTTGGGTACCTTGCCGCTGGCGACCCGCGGGAAGCTGGCACTGGTTCCGTAGATCACATGGTGCGGGGCTTTGTACTTGGCGGCCTTGCTGCGGACGTGGTTTTGGATCCGGTCGAGGGTGACGTGGTCGCGGTCGGCGTCGACGAAGACGACGACTGCCTCACCGCGCACGATATCGGGGATGCCCACGGCATGTACTTCTCGGACGCCGGCGATCTCGCCGACCAGTAGTTCTACTTCGAGGGGGCTGACGTTGATGCCGCCGGGTTTCATCATCTCCGAGAGACGGGAGTGGAAGTGCAGGTAGCCGTGTTCGTCCATGTATCCGAGGTCGCCGGTGCGGAAGAATCCGTCGGTGGTCATGACTTCGCGGTTGCGGTCGGGATCTTTGTAATAGCCGCGCATGACGTGTCCGCGGATCAGGATCTGTCCGATTGCACCGGGCGGTAGGGGGTCGTCGGTTTCCGGGTCGGCGATGCGGATGTCCCAGTCGGGTAGGGGCCGGCCGATGGTGTTGTCGGCCCGCTCGACGGGGTCGTGGGCATCGGTCAGCGCGCATAACCCGTAGGACTCGGTCAATCCGTAGATGCTGGTGCCCAGGATCAGTCCGAGCTCAGTGCGGGCGAGTTGGCGGTCAGCTTTGCTCAGGCCGAGGACGCCTTTGAGGAGGCTGAGCTGTCGGCGAGCGTGGTCGGGATGGTCGACGAGGCTGCGGGTCATGTTGCCCAGTCCGTAGTAGACCGTGCAGCGTTCTCGTTCGAGCAGTTCGAGGGCTTGGCCTGGTTCGTACACTTCCATGAGGACCACGCACGCGCCGTGGGTCCAGGTCGCGCCGAGGGCCTGGATGACACCGAGTCCGTAGAACAGCGGTGTGGCGAGAAAGGATCGGTCGTGTTCGTCGAGTGCCTGCCGTACGCCGATGTTGAAGGTATTGACGATGGCGGGGTGGTGCTCGAGAGCGACGCACTTCGGTCGGGCCGTGCTGCCACTGGTGTAGATGAGGTACGCGAGATCGTTCGGCTGGACCGCGGCTTCGGCGTCGGCGAGTGCGGCGTCGCTGATCTGTTCTCCGCGGCCGAGGAACTGGTGTCGGGATACGGCAGCTGGGAGGCGGTTCTCTCCGAGCTCGACGACCTGACGCAACTTCGGCAGTGCCGTGTCGTGGAGTGCGCCGTCGGGGCCGGGTGAGTCGGTGACGGCCACGACGGCGCCCGCGACGATGGGGACATAGTCGGTGCCCCGCAGCCTGTCGAAGAACAGCAGGGCCGTTACGTCGCCGTGGTCGAGCGCGTACGAGAGCTCATTGGTCTTGTACCAGGTGTTGACGGGAATGATGGCGGCGCCTATCCGGGCCCCGGCCATCGCGGTGTACAACCATTCGGGTCGGTTGCCTGCCAGGATGGCGATCGAGTCACCGCGGCCGATTCCTATGGCCAACAATGCCTTCGACCATCGGCTGACTTCGTGATCGAGTTCGGCGAAGGTGATGTCGGTCCCTTCGAACGAGATCGCGGCGCGGGTGGGGAAGCGGTCGGCCATTTCGTGCAGCAATGCCCCCCAGGTGTGTGCGGTAGGAGCTGATGCGGTCATGAAAGTTCCTCGGGTTGTGCTGGCGATGAAATGGTCGGGTCAGCTGCCGGCGGGGTGGGTAAGCCCGGGATTTCGACGGGGAAGGCGAGTACGCGTCCGCCCTTGGCGACGGTGACGATGAGCCGGTCGAGCGCGTCGCCGGCGAAGCAGACGCTGGTGGGCATTGTTCCTTCACCGATCGCCAATTGCCCACGCAGCTGCCCGGCCGGGTCGAAGTAGGTGACGGTGCCCGATTTGCTGCCCGCCACCCACAGGCCTCCCTGAGCATCGATGGCGATGCCGTCGGGGGTGGGGACAGTGATCTGCGGGAAGTCATGATCGACGGTCGCGGTGTGGGCTGTGACCGTATAGCGGCGGACCCGGCTGCGGGCGGTCTCGGCGACATACAGGTGCTCGGGGTAGGGGCCGAACGCGATGCCATTGGGGAAGAAGACGTCCTCGACCACGACTGCCGCATGATCGGCTGCCGGGTCGTACCGCCAGACGCGACCCGGCAGTGCTGCGCCGCCGAAGCCGTGGCCGTTCGGGTCGGTGAACCAGAGGGCGCCGTCGGGTCCGAACGTGCAGTCCGACGGAGCGTCGACGCTTCCACTGAAGATCGTGCTCGGCGCGGCGGCAGCCTGGTGATCCCAGACCTGGATGGATGGGAGGGTCGGCAGCTGTGACCTGGTGGGCATCACGCCGCCACCATTTTGAGTGATCCACAGACGGCCGTCGCATCCGAGCGTCATGCCGTTCGGTCCGCCGCCGGTTTCGGCGCCCGCAACGGCCGGTCGGCCGTCGAGGAAGACTTCGTACAGTGCGCCGCGGCTGACACTGGTGACGAACAATTTGCCGTCGGTGGTCCACACGGGGCCTTCGGTGAAGCCGATGTTTTCTGCGAGGGTCAGGCCGTCGTCGACCGTCCTGGTGGGGATCGATGGTGCCGTCATCAGTGCTGTCCTGTTCTGGTGGTTGCCGGCGTCGCCTCGATGGTGGAGGCCCACTGTGTCAGCACGGTCTCAGCGGGCTTCGTACTCTTGCTGCCGCCGGCGGCGCCCGGTGTTCTGCCGTATCGGGGGGCGGGCGACGGTTCGACGCGTTCGCCGCGGAGGAGGGTGTTCCGGAATTGCATGTGCGGGTCGGTCACTGCTTCGTCGAGTGTGAGGACGGGGGATACGCATGCGTCGAGTTCGGCGAAGATCGCCGTCCATTCTTCCCGGGTTTTCGTTCGGATGATGCGTGCGAACCGATCCTTCATGGCCGGCCACTGCGCCCGATCCTGTTGTGCCGGCAGGTCGGTGTCGGCGAGCCCGAGACCGCGGAGCAGCCGCTCGTAGAATTGTGGCTCAATGCTGCCCACTGCGATGAAGGCGTCGTCTGCGGTGCGGTAGACGTTGTAGAAGTGCGATCCGCTGTCGATGCTGTTCGTGCCGGGTTCGCTCGACCAGTTCCCGGTGGACTTCCGGTTCCAGATACCGCTCATCAGTAGGCTGGTCCCGTCGATCATCGCGGTGTCTACGACCTGGCCGGTATTGCTCGACACCCGTTCGTAGAGCGCGGCGAGTATTCCTGCGACCAGGAGCATCCCGCCGCCGCCGTAATCGCCGACGAGGTTGAGCGGCGGAACGGGAACGTCCCCCTGCCGGGTGATGGACCGGAGGGCACCGGTCAGGGCGAGATAGTTGATGTCGTGCCCAGCGGTGGTGGCGAGCGGTCCGTCCTGCCCCCAGCCTGTCATTCGGGCGTAGATCAAGCCAGGATTTCGTCCTAGGCAGATGTCAGGTCCCAGCCCGAGGCGTTCCATCACACCCGGCCGGAATCCTTCGATGAGCACGTCGGCGTGATCGATGGCCTCCAGAGCACGGTCGCGTTCATGGAGGTCCTTCAGGTCGAGGCCCAATTCGGCCGCCCGGCCGCGGCCGAGGATGCCGACGTCGTCGGTGTTCTGGCCGGGCCGGTCGATCCGTAGAACGTCCGCGCCGGCGTCGGCGAGCATCATCGCGGCGAATGGTGCTGCCCCGAGTGCGGCGATCTCGACGACCCGCAATCCGCGGAGCGGGCCGGGGGAGTGGGCTGTGTCGGTCATGTGCGTTCCTTGTCGGCTGCGACGAAGATCAGGTGTGACCCTTGATCGTCGGTAGTGAATTCGGCGTGGACTCGCTGCCCGATCCGGAGTGAGGGCATGGGCACGCCGACGAGGTTCCCGTAGATCCTGGCGCCGTTGTCGAGTTCGATGACCGCGACGACGTACGGACTCGGCAGATGAAAGTCGGTCAGGTAGGTCTTGTGGAAGACCGAGTAGGACCACAGCCGCCCGTCGCCGCTCACCCGGCTCCACCGGGGCCTTTGCATGCTTCCGCATCGAGTGCAGACCGCTTTCGGCGGGAATTGCTGTGATCCGCAGGCCGCGCAGGCGCTGATCAACAGCTCGTGGCGGGCCAGCCCTTCCAGGTGGGGGGTCAACGAATAGCGGGGGCTCATGCCTGCGCTCCGTAGACGACCGAGGTCACCACGGGAGCGGCGCACAGGTACTGAGCGATCGTCGCATCGTGCACCTGACGATCGCCACACGTTTTCCTCAGCTGGCGGATCGCCTCGACGTTCAGTCCCCACCCTTGCATGTAGCTTTCCGACAGATGACCACCGGAGGTATTGATCGGCAGCTCACCTCGCAGCCCGATTCGGCCGTCCTGTATCCATGCCCCGGACTCGCCGGGAGCGCAGAAGCCGAGGCCCTCCAGGGTGAAAAGCACATTGGGGCTGAAGTTGTCGTATGCCATCAGAAGGTCGATGTCGGCCTGGGTGCAGTCGGCCATCGTGTAGGCCTGCTGTCCTGCGTTGGCGATCGCCTCGCGCCAGAAGTCTTCCGGGGGGAAATCGGAGTTGCGCAGCTGCCCTTGTTGCCCGAATCCGAGGACATGAACGGGCGGTTGAGCGCAGTCGCGGGCCCGGTCAGTAGAGGTGAGGATCATCGCCACCCCGCCGTCGTTGATCAGGCAGTAGTCGTAGATCTTCAGTGGTTCGACGATGAAGCGGGACTCGAGGTAGATCTCGCGGGAGATGGGATCTGTGAACACGGCTTGCGGGTTCAGCGATGCGTGGGCGCGCAGGGTGACCGCGACCTGCGCCAGTTGTTCGGCGGTGGTGCCGTACTGTGCGCAGTGCCGCTGGAACATCATCGCGAAAAAGGCTCCCGGCGAGGTCATCCCATACGGCAGGGTCAGCGTCGGGTTGGTGCCGTATCCCTCGGCGGCCGCGCTGGCGCTTTCGCCGCCGCCTCCGTAGGTGTGCCCACCCGAGCGCCCGTTGTTGCCGTACACCAGCGCGACGGTGGTGGCCATTCCGGTGGCGATGGCCAGCACCGCCATCTGGATGGCAATGCCGGTCATGCGACCCTCCGCCGGCAGCTGAGCCGACCAGCGTGGTTCGATTCCCATCCGCGAGGCCACCGCCTCGTAACTACTCACCCGGTTCACGATCAACCCGTCGAGATCGGGTGCGGTCAATCCGGCATCGGCGAGTGCGGCTTCGAGGGCGGTCAGACCCAAGTCGTCGGCGGAGGAACCCGGGAGATCGCCGAATTCGGTCGTGCCGACGCCGACCACCGCGGTGGCTGCGCGAAACGCGCTGCGGTCTGCACGGTGTATCTGCACTGATGCTCCAAATTGATAATTGATACGTACGGACAACTTCTACTTTGCCACGCCGGATAGCGCTTAGCAAGCGGTGAACCTCTTCGATCGTGCCGGATTTGATGTGCTGCTGGAGGATTGGTGATCAGGGGGAGGGTTACCGGATGTGTAATATGCCGAGGACGCCTCCGGCCCCCCGAGTAGAGGGGACCGGAAGGTCGCCGAGTGCCTGGCTCTCGCTCAGAGCGAGAAGTCGATGATTCCGCGGATGTTCTTACCGTCCCGCAGGTCCTGATAACCCTGGTTGATCTCGTCGAGCTTGTAGCGGGTGGTGATGAGCTCGTCGAGCTCGAGCTGGCCTGCATCGTAGAGTCGCAGCAACCGGACGATGTCGTACTGCGGGTTCGACGATCCGAACAGTGTGCCCTTGATGGTCTTCTCCATGAACACCATTTCTTGGCCCGACACGTGAACGGTGAGGTTCGCGGCGTTGGACACGCCTGTGACCACCACTGTCGAGCCCTTTCCGATCACCTTGAATGCCGCCGAAATGGTTTCCTCGTCCATGGTGCCGATGAGCACGAGGGCCTGGTCGGCGCCCTGGCCCCAGGTGAGTTCGGTGACCTTTTCTTGTGCTTCCTCGGCGGTGGAGAAGGCATGGGTAGCACCGAATTTGAGTGCGGTTTCTCGCTTGAACTGGACGGGATCGACGCACACGATGTACTTCGCTCCGGCGTGCACCGCACCCTGGACCGCGTTGGTGCCCAGTCCACCGATCCCGTAGATGACGGTGGTGTCTCCGGGGCGAACGTTGCCGGCGTTGACTGCGGTGCCCCATCCGGTTGGGACGCCGCACCCGACGAGCACCGCGCTGTCGAGCGGAAGCCAGTGGTCGACCTTCACGACCGAGTACTCGGACACGGTTGCGAATTCGGAGAAGGCCCCGAGCATGCAGAAGGCGCTGTAGTCGGTGCCGTCCTTGTGCAGCCGGAAAGTGCCGTCCGGCATGCTGCCTTCGAGAATTGTGGATCCGGCATCGCAGAGGTTCTGGCGCCCGGTCGAGCAGTACCGGCAGATGCCGCAACTCGGTGTGAAGCTGCAGACCACGTGGTCACCGACCACGACCTTTTTCACTCCGGGGCCGACCTTCTCGACGATGCCCGCCGCTTCGTGTCCGCCCACCATCGGATAACGAACGGCGAGATCTCCGTCCATCATGTGCAGATCGGAATGGCACAGTCCGGCCGCGGACATCCGCAGCATGACCTCCCCGGGCCCGGGATCGTCGATGTCGAGGTCCATGATCTCGAAGGGGGCGTGGGGTGCGGTCAGTACGGCAGCGCGTGTCTTCATTGTTCTTCCGATCGTTCGAGGGGGATTTCAGCTGTGCATGTCCAGACGGACTTGGTTTCCAGGTATCCGTCGAGGCTGTCTGGGCCCAGGTCGCGGCCGTAGCCGGACTGGTGGAACCCGCCGAAGGGAGCAGCCGGATCGGTCAAGCCCCAGCCGTTGACGTAGACGGTTCCGGCCTGCAGCCGGCGGGTCATCCTCTGGGCGGTGTTCACGTTCTTCGTCCAGATGCCCGCGGCCAGGCCGTAGTCGCTGGCGTTCGCTCGTTCGATGACCTCGTCGATGTGTTCGAAGGCGAGAACGACGAGGACCGGACCGAAGATCTCCTCGCGTGCACATTCCATGTCGTCGGTCACGTTGGTGATGATCGTCGGGGAGTGGAAGTGTCCGGTCAGATCGGCGGGTAGCTGCGCGCCCTGATAGATCGTGGCGCCCTCGTCCTGTGCGCGTTGGACGTATCCCCGGACGCGCTCGAGTTGCGCACCGTTGGCGAGGGGCCCGAAGTCGACGCCCTCGTCGATTCCGTGCCCGATTTTCAACTGCCCGGCGATCGCGGTGAGCTGCTCGACGACCTCGTCGTGAATATCCTTGTGAACGAACAATCGTGATGGGGCGCTGCAGGTTTGCCCGGAGTGCCAGAAGATGCCACCCGCAGACCCTGTCACCGCCTCCTGCACATCGGCATCGGGGAGGATGATGTTGGCGGACTTGCCACCCAGTTCCAGGGTCACCCGTTTCACGGTGTCGGCGGCTTGGCGGGCGATGCGCTTGCCGACCTTCGTCGAGCCGGTGAAGGTGAGTTTGTCGACTCCGGGATGGGTGACCAGTGCTTGGCCGGCGGTGCCGCCCGTGCCCGGCACGACGTTGAGCACGCCGGGGGGCAGTCCGGCCTCGATGGCCAGCTCCGCCAGCCACAGCGCCGACAGGGGTGTCTCCTCGGATGGCTTGAGGACTATCGTGCACCCGGACGCAAGGGCGGGACCGATCTTCCATCCGCACAGCAGAAGTGGGAAGTTCCACGCGGTGATCGCGCCCACCACCCCGACCGGTTCGCGTTCGGTGCGTACGTGAATGTTGGGATGAGACACGGGGACGGTCGACCCGACAATTTTGGTCGGCCAGCCGGCGTAGTAGTGAAACGCCCGCGCGGCGAACTCGACATCGATGTTTCGTGCGGCGCCGAGAACCTTTCCTGCATCGACGACCTCGAGTTGCGCGAAGTCGTCGGCGTACTGGTAGATCAGATCGCCGATTCGGTGGAGGATGCGTCCGCGGTCGAGTGGGCTCATCTGCCGCCAGGGCGCGGGGTCGGTGAAGGCGCGCCGGGCTGCCTCGACCGCGTCGGCGATGTCGTCTGCACCCGCCGAGGCGGCAACCGCGATCTGGTGCCCGGTGGCCGGGTCGAAGACGGGGAGTTCCTCGCCGCTGCGCGTTGCTCGCCGTGTCCCGTCGATGAAGACGTGCGGCGTCGCGTCCAAACGCGCGACGACGGCTGAGGAGAGCAGGCGATCGGTTGATGTGGTGGTTATCATCATGCCTCTCAGAATTGATATTTGATACATTGCATGTGACGCACGTTACGTGAAGGTGCGCGTGAAGTCGAGCTACTTGTTTGGGTGGTACGGAAGCCCGACACGCAGATCTCGTCGAGTCGGCGCAGTAGTTGGGGATAAATGTGCAGTTCAACGTGCTTTTCTCGGGCGGCGGGGAGGTGGAGGAACGTGAGTTGGCTGGCCGTCGAGGGCGAGGTGTTCACCGTCTTTGCCGTCGGCGCTACACTAGCGATTGTTGATGATTGATCAAATTAGGAGTCGATATGACCGCATCCGACGCCGAGGTCGAACTGCCGAACCGTGGTGCACAGAACGGCGGCAGGGGTGAGGATGCTCGTCCCCACGTCTCGCGGCGGAATATGAGTGGTCAGGTCGTCGACTACATCAAGAACATGATCTTCGACGGGTCATTGATCCGAGGGCAGCGAGTGCCACAGGACCAAATCGCCAAAGACCTCCAGGTCAGTCGCCTGCCGGTTCGGGAAGCGCTCATCACTCTCGAGGCCGAGGGTTTGATCGACTCGGAACCGCATCGAGGTTCGTTCGTCGTTCCCATCCGGCGCGAGGACATCGACGATCACTATCGGATCTACGGGATGGTGCAGGGGCTCGCATCGCGGCGTGCGGCGTCGCGGATCACAAAACCAACGCTCGACCGGTTGCAGGTGCTGCACGAGAGCATGCAGGAAAGTGATGATCCCGACCTGTTGCACAATCTGAACTGGGAATTTCACGCTCTCATCAACCAGACTGGTGGCAGCCGGCGGCTGCTGTCGGTGCTGCGGCAGCTGGCCAAGAACCTGCCGCGGACCGTGTATGAGGCGCCACCCGGGGCGAGCCCGGAAGCCAACCGGGGGCACCAGAAAATTCTGGATGCCTTGAGGAGTGGAGACGGGACAGCGGCGGATGCCGCATCGCGCGAACACATGCAGTTCGAAGGGGAGTATGTGATCGCCAAGCTCAAGCGCGATGGGATCCTCGCAGACGACGACTAGTGCACGTGCGCGCTTCGTCAGTACTTCGTCACTTCGTCGCTCACGGGCCGGCCTCGGCCCGGCATCGTGCAGGGGCCTTGGCGGGTGACTGTCGACGAGTCGCCCTAGCGCAACATTAGTGCAATCACTTCCTCCCCGGTCGCGCAGGATATGGCTGACGTGCACGGGCGCAGGGCGCTCGGCAAGGTAGAGCCGTTGTCCGATCTCGCGGTTTGGGTGAAGCCGGCGACCAGGTACTCGAGCACCTCGCGCTCTCGGCCGCGCAATGGTGGCCAGGATGCTGTACCGGCGTTGCCGCAGAGGTCCTTTGGAACGGCAGCGAGGTGGCTGAGGAGGTCGAGAGCCACGCGTCGGACGGCTTAATCGTCCAGCCCGTCTGATCGCGGCGCGGTGGGTAGCGGGCGAGACGTCGGTGCTACGGGCCGTTCGGCGAATAGCAATAGGGATGGCCGACAGCTCGCTCTTCTTCCTGATCGCCACCGCGGCGCAAGAATTGCATCAACTTCCCATCACTTCTTGATGGTCGCGCGAGTGTTCGTGTACCCGGCCCATGGCACTAAAGACCAGTTCAGCGTTAATTTGTGTGAGGTCGAATCGGTTCGACGGTACGCCAAGACTTGATAAATGATACAAAAAGACGCAGACTGTGTGGCGCGCGCCACAGCGCGACTTCCCCTCCTCCTCGATCGCCCCTCGATGTCACCAGGAGACCCGATGACAGAAATAGCCGTAGACGGCGGCTTGCGCGAAAGACCACCAGCCACCTCTGCCTCCGAGGAGCAACTGAGGCCCTATCACTGGGCCGTCATGGTGCTCGGCGTGCTCGGCTACGCGACGATTGCGGCCGACGCCGCGATCTTCCCCACCAGCTACCCACTCGTCCAACGAAGCCTGGGATTCTCCGACAGTGCCGTCGGATACATCTATGCGGCTGGCTTCTTCACCTGCGGTGTCATCGCCATGTTCCTCATCGGTCCCTTGACGGACCGGTTCGGACGTAAGCCCCTCTTCGTAGCGGCTATCGCACTGTGCTCGATGTTCACGATTCTGACTGGATTCTCTTGGAATACAGTGTCATTCGGGGTCATGCGGTCGATCGCAACCATCGGCTATGTCTCGTGGGGGCTAGCCACCGTACTCATTGCGGAATCGGTACCCGCGAAGCATCGCGGGTGGATGACGGGGACCGTCCCGGTGGGGTGGGCCATCGGATTTGGATCATCGGCGTTCTTCTCCGAACACATCGCAGCCGGCGTGGGATGGCGGGCGGTGTTCTGGATCGTCGGCATACTCCCCCTGGCTTTCGGTATCGCAGTCTCCTTCGTCATCAAAGAGACGCCGCACTTCCAGGATCTCCAGCATGCCCGGCGAACAGGGGCGAGCAGGTTCCGCGTCGACGTCGCCAAGACGGAGAAGAGTGTGCTTACCCAGCTGTGGGCGGCAGACATGCGTCGCCGCACCGTCGGGGTCACCCTGTTCTTCCTCTTCATCGTTCCCCAATACGCCATCATGTCCTACTTCGGACTGAGCTTCCTGCAGGCGAAGGACATTTCGTTCCTGGAAGCGAATCGCGCGATCACCTGGGCAAACTGGCTCGGTATCGTTACCATCCTCGCCGCCAGTTTCCTCACACGGGGCAAGGGTGCCCATTACACCCTCACCGCCGTCGGGGTGCTCGGATCTGTATGCGCCGTCTTCATGGTGTATCTGGCGACACCGTCGACGATCGTGCCCTGGTTCGTCGTGTACGTCCTGATCACCATCGGCCTGTGGGGCGGGTCCTCGAATTTCCTCCAGGAGGCCTTCCCCACGCGCATCCGTGGCACGGGCGGAGCATGGGGTTCGGGCATGTTGTGGGCCAGCTATGGAACTCTCGCGCTCATCATCGCCCCGCTGCTGACCGTCTACAGCTGGAATGTGCTGGTCATCGTGTTCGGTGCCGTCCTGCCGCTGATCGCGCTGGTCGGCCTGTGGCTGGTCCCGCAGCCGAAAGCGCTCAACTCCAACCTCGAAGATCTGGTGCACTGACATGGGTTGCTGCACAACCGAAACAAACCCGATCCTGCCGCCGCCATCGTCGGACACCGTCTCCCCGTGTCCGCCCACCGAAATTCAACCGCGCGACACGGCGCACTGGCACGAAGGAAGGAACCGATGAACGTTTTCGACGTCGCAGACCATGGACACGGCTCACCTGTGCTCTTCAGCCACGGCACACTCCTGGATCGGACCATGTACGCCGCGCAAACCGCTGCTCTGGCCGAACGGTACCGAACCATCGCCTACACCAGCAGGGCCGGAACCTCGGAATACGCCACCGAGTACGACCTCGACTCACTGGTCTCCGACTGCCTGGAGGTGGCCGCGCGAGCAGGCGTCAACCGATTTGTCCTGGTGGGAATGTCGGTGGGCGGTTTCATGGCGATCGAACTAGCCCTGAAGTATCCCGAACGGCTCGCCGGGCTGGTCCTGATGGACACGATGGCAGACGCCTACACCAGCGAGGAGAAGGCTCAGTTCGCCGAGGTGTTCCGGCCCATGAAAAGCGAAGACCACATCTCCGCGAGCTTTGCGCAGACGTTCGTTCCGATCATTTTCGGCCCGCAGGCCATTGCGAACCGTCCCGACTTGATCGATTCGTGGGTGCGCAAGTGGCGGACTCGACCCTCGGGTTCGGTGTGGGGCGAATACAATTCGTGGATCGGCAAGAGCGAACGGCTCTCCCGCCTGTCCGAGATCGAGATCCCGACCCTCATCGTGCACGGCGAGGACGACAACGGCATCGACATTGCGTCCGCCGAGCGGATGCACGCCCGAATTCCGGGATCGGCTTTTGCCCGAATCCCTGGCGCGGGCCACTTGGTGACCGAGGAAAACCCGGACGCCGTGACAGCGGCGCTGGCCACCTTCCTCGATGCGCTGCCCCGTTGGTAGACCCGGCCGCACAGCCGTATCCCCGCCCCCAATGCTCCTCACCTCAGCAATCACCCAGGACAGGGACACCGAATGAAACCCACCACCCTCGACAATGACGTCACCATCATCTCCGGCGGAAGCCGCGGCATCGGTGCCGCCATCGTGCGGACACTGAGCGAGCACGGTAGCGCGGTCACCATCGCTGGAGGCTGCGCCGACAGCGGTCGTCGACTCGCCGACGAACTGGGCCCGCGCTGTCAGTACATCCCACATGACGTTACCGACGAACAATCCTGGCAGGACGTCGTCGACCGTACCGTCGACCGGCACGGCAAGGTCACGGCACTGGTCAACAATGCCGGCATCTACAAACCGGAAGGCGACGTCGCGAATACCACTTCCGAGAACTTCAACGACCACTACCGGGTCAACCAACTCGGAGTCTTTCTCGGTATGAACGCCGTCGCGGGACTGATGAAGACGGCCCGCCGCGGAAGCATTGTCAATATCTCCTCCATCGCTTCGCACCGCGCCTATCCCAACCAAATCTCCTACACCACCACCAAATGGGCGGTTCGAGGTATGACCAAGGCCGCCGCTGTCGAACTCGGACAGTTCGGCATCCGGGTCAACTCGGTTCATCCCGGATTTATCGATACCAGCATGCTGGACGTCGTTTCCGCCTCCCAACGAGAGGCCGTGGTGAGCGCGACACCGCTCGGGCGCCTTGGCCTGACCGACGAAATCGCGGAATCGGTGGCCTACCTTGTATCCGCCTCGAGCGGCTTCGTCACCGGCGCCGAACTCGTCATCGACGGCGGACTGTCCGCATGAACGTCGCCCCTTCCCGGCTGCGGTGCCCACACGACACCGCGGCTACTCCGTCGAGTCCGTTCTCCTGGAGGTACTCATCATGAGCGTGTCTGAACAACGCTCCACCACAAAGATGCTGCGGGTTACCGCAGCAGGATTCGCCGGCACCGCACTCGAGTACTACGACTTCTTCCTGTACGGCACCGCCGCGGCCCTGGTGTTCGGGCCCTTGTTCTTCCCGTCATACAGCGCCCTGGCGGGGACCCTCGCGTCCTTCGCGACTTTTGCGGTCGGATTCCTCGCTAGGCCGTTGGGCAGTGTCCTCTTCGGCGGAATGGGTGACAGGGTCGGTCGGCGCAAGACGCTCGTGTTCTCGCTGTTGATGATGGGTACCGCGACGGTGCTGATCGGAGTGCTGCCGACCTTCGAACAAGTCGGTTGGTTTGCGCCGCTGCTACTGGTCACCCTCCGATTCGTGCAAGGCATCGCGATGGGCGGGGAGTGGGGTGGAGCTGCTCTGATGCTCGTTGAGCATTCACCCCCGCATCGGCGCGGCCTGTACGGCAGCACTGTCCAGATGGGGGCACCTGGTGGACTCTTGTTGTCGACCATCGCGATCACGGCCAGTGACCACATCTCCGGCGACGCTTTCGAAACCTGGGGATGGCGGATTCCGTTCCTACTCAGCGCGGTCCTCTTCGCCATCTCGATGTTCATTCGCCTCGGCGTCGAGGAAACTCCGGACTTCACCGCAATGGAGTCCGCAGCGGCTCAGCGGAGCACCCCGGTGCGTTCACTGCTGCGCAATCAATGGCGGGAAGTCGCACTGGCTGCGGGCGTCATCGCTCCGGGAGGAATCCTGTTCTATCTGGTTTCCACCTATGCCGTCTCCTACGGCACCACGGTCTTGACTATCAGCCGCACCACGATGCTCAATGCACTGCTCGCCGCCTCGATCGTTTATCTGATCAGCCTGCCGGTGGCCGGCCATTTGAGTGATCGGCTTTCACGCCGCGCCGTCATTCTCGCCGGGTGCTTCACCGCTCTGTTCGGAGGCTTCGTGCTGTTCGGGCTGATGAACACTGGGTCGGGCTGGGCGGCGTTCTTGGGTATTACCTTCATGCTGGCGGTGGTGCATTCGGCACTGCAAGCCCCACAGCCGGCCCTCCTCGCGGAGCGATTCAGTGTCGATGTGCGGTTCAGCGGCGTCGCGTTGAGTCAGGCTCTTTCGGTCAGTGTCATCGGCGGTACCGCCCCATTCATGGCGACGCTGTTCTTCAGCTGGACACACTCCACCTGGCCGATTTGTATCTGGCTTGCACTGTGGGGAGTGGTGGGTGCCGTCTCGACGATCGCGCTCAGTAGGAGACCCTGCGCTATCGGCAGTGCCGAGGAGCAACCGGACGATACCACTCGGCAACGCCGGCTCGAGGCGTCACGATAACTGGCGATCCCCGACGAGTCGTTCCGCGGATGCGTTGTTCCGTCCATACCGGTGGACAGCGCGTCCGCGGAGCTATGCGTTGGTGGTGCCCGGCGAGCCGCCGACATGACGCCACTGGATCCGACCGCGCAGTCCGCCGAGTATCTCGGCGGGGGTCGTCCCGAGCGCGTGCGCCCACCGCTGCGCTCCCGCGGTGCTGCCAGCGGTGCCCCCGAACAACACGGCGCGGTCTCCTTCCATGACATCAGTGTCCGTCCCGAGGTAGATCAGCATCTGATCCATGCACACCCGCCCGATCTGAGGGCGCCACCTACCGCCCAGCAGCACCGACATACGGCCACCCAGCGCACGTGGAATCCCGTCCGCATACCCCACGGGGAGCAGTGCGATCGAACAGTCCCTCTCTGCCACCCACTGGAACCCGTACGAGACCCCATCGCCCGCCGCGATCTTCTTCACCAGCGCCACCTCTGCCGACAAGGTCAGGGCCGGAATCAGTTTCGCTTCGAGGGCATAACCGGTGGGTGCGATGCCGTACAGACTGAGGTCGGCGCGGACCAGGTCGAAGCGTAAGTCGCTGCGACACAGCGCCTGTGCACCGGCAAGATGGGCGCAATCGAAGGCCACACCGGCTCCGCGTGCGGACCGGAGGTATTCGAGAAAATTGTCGCGATGTCGATCCACCACAACGTCGGCATGCGTGTCGTCGCCGGTCGAAGAGTAGATGCCGCGAACGTGCACGGTCCCGTCCGCTTGAGCGGCGCGTAGCGACCGGAGCAGATCTTCCCACTGCGGCACCCGCCGGGGGGAACGCTCGCAGTCGACTGCCACTTGGATCGTCGCGGCGGCCGTGCGTCGTGCCGCCGCCCTCACCGCCGCCACCTGATCGCCGGATTCAACCGTTACGGCGATGTCCGCTCGGATTCCTGCATCGAGACCGTCGTCCCCGGTCCCACCTACTGGCGCGAACGCCAGGATCGGGGCGCCGATACCGGCGCGGCGGAGTGCGCACCCTTCGGAGATCGTTCGAACGCCCAGTTCCCGTGCTCCAGCGGCGAGGGCGGTGGCCGCGACCGGTATCGCACCGTGGCCGTACGCGTCTGCCTGGACTACCGCCATCAACGACGCCGGAGCGGTCCGAGCGATGAGGGCGGTCGTGTTGCCGGCGATGGCGTCGAGGTTCACACACGCCTCGATCGCCGGTCGCCGGTGTTCCCGGGATGCGGCGGTAGGAGCGGCATCGGTGTCCGAGTACATGGCTGACACGGTGACGTCCCTCGATTCGGATGGCAAGCGTTCACCCATAAAAGGGGTGGGGGAGGTCGGATAGTGCCTCGGACGAGGCGGCGAATTCTGCCTGACACCTTACGCGGCCACAACCCCGGTCATTGGGGGATGTATTGGACGCGTTCAGGGCCGGTTCGGTCGGCCGCAGATTATCCTCGATTCAGTAGGCGCGAAGTGGGCGATGAACCGATTCAACGGCACAAGGTGCCGGTTCGAGGTCGTAGATGTCCGAGACCGATTCGGGGGCAACACAGAGCGACCAGACTCCTGAGATCGCTACGGAGCTGGCAGCGGAGGGATTCGAGTGCGCCACCGAGATCGGACGGGGCGGCTTCGGTGTGGTGTACCGATGCGAAGAGCGGACCCTCGACCGCGTCGTCGCGGTCAAGGTGCTCACGACCCATGACGATCCGGAAGGTGTGGCCCGCTTTCTCCGTGAACAAAAGGCAATGGGGCGGCTGTCCGGGCACCCGAACATCGTCTCGATCTATCGCGTCGGAACGACGGCCACCGGTCGCCCGTATCTCGTCATGCACTACCACGAGACCGGTTCCCTCCAGGCACTGATCGAGTCGGGTCCGATTCCCTGGACCCGTGTCCTGCACCTCGGTATCAAGATGGCCGACGCGCTCGAGACCGCCCACCAGCAATCCATCCTGCACCGAGACGTCAAGCCCGCGAACATCTTGATCGACACCTTCGGAGAGCCACAGCTGACAGATTTCGGCATCGCACGTGTCACCGGCGGATTCGAGACTACGGCAGGTGTCGTGACCGGATCACCCGCCTACACCGACCCCGACGTGCTGCTGGGGGATCCCCCCAGCGCGGCCAGCGATATCTACAGCCTCGGAGCGACGCTGTTCTGCGCGCTCACCGGGCACGCGGCCTTCGAGCGGCGCAGCGGAGAGCCTCTGATCGCCCAGTTCCGGCGCATCACCAGTTCGACCGGCCCCCTGCTACGCGAGTGGCAGAAAGCCATCCCCGAGGAGGTCTGCACTGCGATCGAACACGCCATGGCCCGCGATCGCGGCAACCGCCCCAGCTCGGCAGCGGACTTGGCGGACCAATTACGCCGCGCCCATCACACCTGTTCGAGCAGCGCGCCAGAGGCGGTCGCGACAGAATTGAATGCCGACCCGGAGTACACCTCACCAGTGTCCGGTGTCCGATCCCCGGCACCGCACTCGCGGACCCCGGCACCCTCCGGCCGGTACTCGGCACCTCCCACCCCCGCCACCAGATTCCGACCACCACCGCCGAGCCGCACCCCGGTCACCCGTGGCCGGCTGATGCGGGCCCTGCGCTCCGATCGACGGCGGCGGCTGACCGTGATTCATGCACCCACCGGCTACGGAAAGAGCACCACAGCGGCACAATTGCTCCATCAGCTCGCGGACGAGGGCATCGCCACCGCATGGCTGACCATCGACCGAGACGACAACAATCCACTCTGGTTTCTTGCACATCTCATCGAATCCGTCACCACCGCACTGCCGGCCGTGGCGAACGACTTGCGTGACACCTTCGAAGCACACGGTGACCATGCGTGCCCGCACGTGCTGACATCGTTGATCAACACACTGCACGGTCAAGACCAATCCCTTGCCCTCGTCATCGACGACTGGCATCGGGTCTCGGACCCCCCGAGCGTGGCGACGCTGACGTACCTTCTGGACAACGGTTGCCACCACCTCCAGGTCATCGTCACCAGTCGGACCAAAACAGGACTGCCGATGAGCCGCATGCGCGTTCTCGACGAACTCGTGGAGATCGACTCGGCAGCATTACGGTTCGACGAAGAAGAAACACGCGACTTCCTCACCGAAACCTCGGGACTGGACCTGGCAACGGACGACATCACGAACTTGGCGAGGTCGACCGACGGTTGGGCCGCCGCTCTCCAGCTGGCGTCGATCTCCCTGCGCTCCTCCGCAGACCCCGCCCGCTTCATCGCACACCTCTCGGGACGCCACCAAGCGATCGGCGATTTCCTCGCCGAGAACGTCCTTGACTCCGTCGACACCGACACACGCGCATTTCTGCTGGCCACCGCCATCCCCGACCGCATTTGCGCCGATCTCGCCTCAACCCTGACCGATGACCGACGCGGTCAGGCGATGCTCGAGATGCTCGAGGAGCGCGACTTGTTCCTGCGCCGAGTCGACGACGAAGGACACTGGTTCCGGTACCACCACATGTTCGCCGAATTCCTGCGCGGCCGCCTCGACACCGAGTTCCCCGGGCGATCGGCGCAGTTGCATCGGTCCGCGTCCACCTGGTTCGCCGAGCACCACTTCCTGAGCGAAGCGGTCGATCACGCGCTCCTTGCCGGCGATACACCCGGTGCGGTGAAACTGGTCGAACGCGATGGGACGTATCTGCTCGAGCATTCGCAGATGTCGACGTTGCGTGGACTCGTCGACAAGCTGCCGATCGACAGCACGATGTCGAATCCGCGGCTGCAACTCGCCGTCGCATGGTCCAACATCCTGCTCTACAACCTCGATCCCGCTCTGCGGGCACTCGACCGCGTCGATGCCGCGCTCACGCACCTCGACGACTCGCAGACCCCCGCATTGGCTGCCGAAGCGTCGGTGGTCAGAGCAGTCGTGGAATTGCGCTCCGACCGCGCCGATCGCATCGACGACCTGGTGCGTCCGTGTCTCGATCGCCCCGATGACCTCCGGCCGTGGGTCGCGTCCGTTGCCGCGAACGTCGCAACCTTCGCCGCGATCTGCGTAGCGGACTACGGCGCCGCCCATGCCCTTCAGCATTGGGCCGCAACGTATCACCAGCGGAACAACGGGCCGTACAACTCGGTGCACGGACACTGCTGGGTGGGTATCGCCGCGTTCGAGCAACTCGACGTGAGCGTGGCCGAATCGAGTTTCCGGACCGCGATGAAGATTGCTCAGCAAGCCGATGGACGTCGGTCCTACACCGCTCGGTTGGCTGGTGGGCTCCTCGGCGAAGTTCTGTACGAAAAAGGTCAGATCGTCGAGGCAGAGCGACTACTCGACGACGGATACGACCTCGGACCGCACGCGGGCGCTGTCGACCTGAAGATCGCCCGGTACGTCGTCGGTGCCCGGATCAAAGCGATTCGCGGTGATCGGCAGGCGGCGGTGCAACGACTGGACGAGGGAGCACGATTCTCGATGCAGATGCATCTGCCGAGGCTCTACAGCGCCATCGTCGCCGAAGCGGCGCGACTGGATCTTGTCCTGGAGTCCGCACGTGTCGCACCAGCTGCTGATCTCACCTACGCCGAACGCGAGACGCAGGTGTCCGGTCTCGATGAAGTGATCGCGCAGAACGAGGAGGAGGCGGCGATCAGGCGATTGGTACGAACCGGATCGTCGGCGAATGCAGAACTCGCGTGTCAGTGGGCGGGAGAGTGGGTGGACAGGCTGGCGGGCACCGAACGATACCGGGCTGCGCTGCGTGCCCGCCGGTTGCTGGTGGGCTGCCTTGCCGCAGCCGGCCGGAGCGAGGAGGCCGCACACATGCTCACCGGGGTGGTCGCCCAATGCGCGGAGGCCGGGTTGGTGCGGTTTCTCGCCGATGGGGGCGCACACGTCGTGGATCTCCTCAGGCACATCGTCGACGACGATGTGCCGCCTACTCGTCCGCCGCCGCTGTCGTCGGACGTTCCACGCGATTTCGTGTTGGCCGCGCTCGCGGCGGATGCCGGTCTGACGTGAGCCCCTACCGCTGAGATGACATTGCACCCGCGGTTCGGTGTCGACTCTGTCGGCGGGTCGCGGTTCCGGCGGACGAGGCGACGATCAAGCCGGCGCCGATGGCAAGCCAGATGGCTGCGGCCAGCATGCCGATGCCGAATCCCCACGGGCTGAGCACCGAGGCGAGAGCCGGTCCAGCGCTGGCACCGAGGAAGGTGAAGGCGCCGTACAGTGCCGTTGCACCGCCCGTTTCCTCCGGACTTACCTGTGCGAGAAGTGATTCGACGATGGCTGACGCCGCAACGGAGATCGCCGCCACGAGCGCGAGCACTGTGATCGACAGTGCAACCAGGTAGTGTGACGCCACCGACCCGGTGCTGACGGAAATCGCCGCCACACCCAGCGCCGCCGCGCCCCTGCCGCCCGGTCGGCACCGCCTCAGCACCCGGCCCAGAAACGGAATGACGAGCAGCGCCGGCACCGTGGTCAGGCGCAGCACTTGCAGGGCATCGGGATTTCCGGCAACCGACGGCGGGCCCACCAGCGAGATGGTGGTGAAGACGCTCACATAGCTCCCAAGGAAGGTGGCCGCTGCACCAAACAGCGCGATCAACCGCCACCTGCCCAGAATCGCCCACAGGACGCCGACGGGTCGTGCACGGTGTGGGCGGTCCATGCGCGGCGTTCGCGGAACCCCTGCGATCACGGCCACGGCGGCGATCGCGAGCGCGGCCGCACCGAGCACAAAGACCGCACGCCAACCGGCCGCAGAGGCGATCATCTGCGCGACGACAGGTACGCCCGCCGCTGCCCCGAGGAAACCGCTGGTCAAGCAGCTCAATGCGAGTAGGCGGTGGCGAGGCTGGATACTCTCGGCGATGTAGGTGAACGCGGCTGGGGCGAAGGCGGCGGCCGTGCAGCCCTGCGCCGCGCGGGCGATCAGCTCTTGTAAGAGTGTGGAAGGCAAGGCTGCCAGCATTGTGGTGACTGCCCCGGCGCACAGGCCGCAAGACATCACGATGTGCGGCCCGAACCGCGACGCCAGCGGCCCCGCGATGAGGAAGCCGACAGCATAGGCGATCCCGAACACCGTTGAGGTTGCCGTCACGTGTGCAGGGTCGACACCGAAGGACGTGGCCATCTGCGGTAACAGTGCCAATACCGAGTACATCTGTCCCACCGCGGTGATCGCCGCGGCGGTGAGAATCACGATCACTCGTCCGGACGGGGCGTATCGATCCCACACGAGGTTGATCGAACCGATGTCGGTGCTCGGCTTTCGGGCCACACCGCCTCCTTCGTGCGTTCCGGATCGGTCGGGTCAACCGAGGTAATCGGTGGTTACGGCTTGGTGGCCCGGCAGCGGACCGTGGCTTGCCGTATCAGCGGTGCCGGCGCAAGTCCATCCGGTAGCTGTAGCGGCGGGGATTGAGGCGGGAGGTGGTGAACTCGACCGCCCGCCCTCCGGCGTCGTGGTACAGCCGCTCGATGAGTAGGACTGCGTCCCCCACCGAGCATCCGATCAATTCGCTCTCCGCCTCGTCGGCTTGGGTGGCGTGAATGTTCTGAGTTGCCGAGACGATGCCGTCGGGCAGTAACCGCTCCGCCGATTGAATGATCGTGCTGTCGGTCTCCCATTCTCCCCGCTCGATCACCTTGTCCGCCAGGGAGGAAGCCATGTAGTGCCGAGTCAGAGCGAAAGGGACGTGGTTATAGCAGCGTTGGACGAGTGCGCAGCGGACGTCGGCGATATCTGTGCCGAGGTCGCGGGCGATCGCGGGCTCGCTGACTCCCCGCCGGAATGGTTCGAGTAACCGAGTGGTGGTGCCGGGCCAGCTCATGATCTCGTCGAGTGAGCCGATCGCACGCTGGTAGCGGCCTGTGTTCGTCTCGTGGCCAATCAGATACGTGCCACTGCCCTGAACGCGTTGCACCATCCCTTCCTCGACCAGGTGACCGACTGCTTGCCGGATGGTGTGCCTGCTGACACCGAAACTCTGCTGAAGTTGGTCTTCGGTGGGCAGCTTGTCGCCGACGGCGTATTCACCGCGTTCGGCTCGTCGCCGAAGATGTTCGGCGACGAGCCGGTACGCGGGACGCCTCAGATGCGAATGCGTCTCCACAATCAGGCCTGTCTGTCATTTCCTCGCGGAGGGTGCGTCCTCGCTGAACAGCGACACCCCGCGGGTTTCGGGCAGATACCGCAGCAAAAGTACGAACGACAGCGCCGCAATCACGACCAGGTAGAAAGCTGGGGCGACGATGAGCGCTGCCGCAGCTGCGATGGCGGTAGCGATGAACGGGCCGGGCCCGCCGATGAGAGCCTGCGCGACGTTGAAGCCGATCGAGCTACCCGTCACCCGGAGTCGGGCCGGGAAGAGCTCGACCATGAGAACGCCGAGCATGACGTTGGCCAGTGCCTCGAAGGCCGCGAAAATGACGAGGCCGATCAGGGCGAGATACCAGGTTCCGGTCGAGAGCAGCGCGAAGCACGGGATCGCGGTGAGCGCAATACCGCCGGCGCCGAGCAGCATGGTGCGCCGGCGGCCGATGCGGTCGCCGATCATCCCGGCCACGGGGCACATGAGTGAGTAGATGAGCAAGCCGAGCACCGCGAGTTCGAGGGCGGAGGTCTTGGTCATGTGGACCTCGATGGTGAGGAAGGTGACCACGAAGGTTGCGAGGTAGTAGAACCCGAGGCCGGTTACCGCGGTGGAGACGAACACCAGCAGGATTCCGGATCGGCTGTGCTTGCCGGCGTTGCGCAGCGGGGCGTGCTCGACCTCGTGAGCGCGCTGGAGTTCCTGGAACACCGGGGTGTCCTCGAGGCGGAGGCGGACATAGAGGCCGAGGACGGCCAGCGGGCCGGCGATGAGGAAGGGGACTCGCCAACCCCAGGTCGCCATCTGGTCGTCGGAGAGCAGGGCGGTCAGCAGCAGGGTCACCGCACCCCCGGCCATGACTCCGATGCCTGCGCCGGCGGAGACCACGCTGCTCCACAGCCCGCGTCGGCGGGCCGGTGCGTATTCGACGAGGAAGGCGGCTGCGCCGGCGTACTCGCCACCCGCAGAGAAGCCCTGGGCGCACCTGAGGAGCACTAGAAGGGCGGGAGCTGCGAGGCCGATCGTGGCGTAGGTCGGTAGGACACCGATGCCGATAGTGCAGATGCCCATGACGACGATTGCGAGTGAGAGCGCCGCGCGGCGGCCGGCGCGGTCGCCGAAAGCGCCGATCAACAGCCCTCCGAGCGGTCGAAAGAGGAACGCGACACCGAAAACGGCGAGGGAGGCCAGGAGTGATGTCGTTGCGTCGCCGGAGGGGAAGAAGAGTGCTCCGATGGTTGCGGCCAGAAACCCGTAGACCGCGAAGTCGAACCACTCGAGGAAGTGGCCGATGCCGGCGGCGATGGCGACGCGTCGAGACACGTGGGGAGCCAGGGTCCCCGATGAGGTCAGCGCATCAACCGTCGGTCCGTTTCCCGGAATCGTGGGGGGTGACGGTGATACGGGGGGTGGGTTCGTCATCGAGTTCTCCTCGGGAAGCGTCGTGACTTGTTTCGCCACGACGTGAATGTGGTCCTGCGGGAATCTGATCGGTGTTTTCGCGCGTTCATGGATTCACCGTCTGGGCGTTGCACAGTGAAGTGAGCCACAGTTGTACGGATGACTTGAAGCTAGTCAGGGTTGGTGCCGGCGTCAACCCTTCGGCGGTTTCCGCTCGGCTTCCGCGCGCCAACTGCCCGATGAAAGACTGTGAACAGGCTATTTGATGCTGGTAGCGTCCAGGTCATGGGCGGAGGGGGAATGGGCCGGATTCGTTCGCATTGCAATTGACAGATGCCGCGCACCGTCATAGTGTCTCAAGTCATACGGACAAATTGTGTCGCCGACGGTGGCCGGATCCGCACGCGGGCCACCACCCGTAGTAGCCGCAACGGACATGTCCACGAATCAGGGAAAGGATGTGCGCATGGCTGACAGCACGATCGCTGAACGACTCGGCGTCTTCGCCTCGACTCTGGAGATCGATGCACTTCCAAGACCGGTCGTCGATCGGGTGACCGGGTGCCTCATCCACGCTCTGACGGTGGGAATGGCCGGGTCGACCGCCGGCTTCGGGCGGCGGGCCGAGCAGGCCGGCCCCGGAGTGAGTTCGCCCTCGAACCTGGGGGGATACGCCCGCTCGCTGGTGACCGGGCAATGGCATCCGGCCTCGACAGCGGCCTTCATCAACGGCGTGCATCTGCACGCCCGGGCGCAGGAAGACACACACGGTACGTTCCATCCGGGGGTGAGCGTCCTACCTGCCGCCCTGGCGGCCGCAGAAACCAGCGCTGTCGACGGCCGGACTTTCCTGGCGGCGGTTGTCGCAGGTTACGAGGTGGGCATCGCACTGTCGAGGCCGCTCACGGACCTGACCACCCCACCCTTTCGCGCGACGGCGGTCTTCGGGCCGGTGGCTGCCGCTGCTGCCGTCGGACGGATCCGTGGCTTGAGCGGCGAAAACATGGCCTCCGCCTTGGCGATCGCCGCATCGATCTCGGGTGGCACGTCCGAATCGTTCGGTGCAGGAACAGACGAATGGCATTTCCAGTCGGGGATCGCGGCGATGGGCGGGCTGATGGCAACGCAACTCGCCGAAGCCGGGGTCACCGGGTCACGGACCGCGTTCGAAGCCGAAGCGGGATACCTCGACTGCTTCTCGCGATCGCACGAAGCAGCGGAAACGATCGGCCGCGACATCGGACGGTCCTGGAACTTGCTCGACGTCACCTTCAAGCCGTACCCAGTGTGTGCGTTCAACCAGACACCGGCGATGCTCGCAGTACGGCTGCGCGAGTCCGGTCTCCGCGCCGACGAGGTCGCATCGATCCGGCTGCGGATGAACGAACGCGAAGCCACCTATCCGGGCATGCCCTCACGCGGGCCCTTCACCAGCACCGCACAGACACTGATGAGCGCCCGGTTCGCCTTCGCGACCGGCATCGTCCACGGCGACATCACCTACGACCACCTGCAACAGTTCACCGATCCTCAGATCCTCGACCTGATCGGCAAGATCGACCTCGTCGCCGAGCCGGGCCGCTCCCCGAAAACCGCGCGCTCAACCGTGGTCCTGGTCGACGGGACCACGGTCCACGACGCCATCGAAAACTCCGATGCGATGCTGTCGTGGGACATCGACGGCGTCGTGCACAATGCCGAACGCCTCGCATCCGAAATCCCCCTCTCGACAGAGGAACTGGAGACCCTGGTCGAAAGCGTGGCCACCCTCCCGCAGGCATCTTCCGTCGACCCGTTGATCCGGGCGACGTTGGCGGGAATCTCCATCGGAGCGTGAACTCCTCCTTCCATCCTTAGCACTGCGCGGATCGAAGACCGACGCCGCGATCCCCACTCTATTGACTGCGCCGGGCACTCGGCCCGGCCGTGAAACGAGAAAGAACACTATGACCGAGAACGTCGCCACCGCCGAACGGCGAAAAAGCGAACTCCAACACCGAAAGATGTACATCGACGGCGAATGGGTTGATGCGATTTCCGGTGAGGTTTTCGAAACCGTCAACCCATACACCGGGCAGGCCTGGGCCACCGCGCCGCTCGCGGGTCCCGCCGACGTGAAGAAGGCTGTCGACGCCGCCCGCCGGGCACTGTCCGGGCCGTGGGGATCGATGTCCGCGGCGCAGCGAGGCACCCTGATCCGGCGGCTGGCGGCGCTGATCGAGCCCCACGCCGACGAGCTCGCGCGCATCGAGACCACCGACAACGGCAAGGTCATCCGCGAGACACGCGGCCAAATGGCCGGGCTACCAGCGACCTACGAATTCTTCGCCGGCGCGGCCGACAAGATTTTCGGCGACACCATCTCCGCACCCCAGACGAACTTCTTCACCTACACGCGCCGTGAGCCGATCGGCGTGGTCGCCGCGATCCTGCCCTGGAACAGCCCGCTGTTCCTGCTCGCGAGCAAACTCGCACCCGCTCTGGCCGCCGGCTGCACATTTGTCGCCAAACCGGCAGAGCAGACGCCTTCGTCGACCCTCGAGTTCGCCAAACTCGTCGATGAGGCCGGATTCCCGCCGGGAGTGTTCAACGTCGTCACCGGCGCAGGAGACACAGGAGCCGCGCTGACCGCCGAACCCGGCGTGGACAAGGTCACCTTCACCGGATCGACTGCCACCGGCATCGCGGTCATGAAGAGCGCCGCCGACCACATCGCGGAGGTCACCCTCGAACTCGGCGGCAAGTCCCCGAACATCATCTTTCCCGACGCCGACATCGATGCGGCCGTCAACGGGGTGATGGCAGGCATCTTCGCCGCCACCGGCCAGACCTGCATCGCGGGAAGCCGGTTGCTGGTCCACGAATCGCTCCGCGACGCCGTTGTCGAACGGCTCGCTCAGCGCGCACCCCAGATCAAGATGGGGGATCCGCTCGACATCGAAACCGAGATGGGCCCGATCGCCTTCGCCGAGCAACTCGAGAAGGTCCGCTTCTACGTCGACCTCGGCGTCAGCGAAGGCGCCACGGTGGTGTGCGGCGGAGCACGTCCACAGGACCCCGATCTGGCCGACGGGTACTTCTTCCAGCCCACCATCCTCAGCGGCGTAGACAATTCGATGCGCGTGGCACGGGAAGAAATCTTCGGCCCGGTGCTGTCGGTCATCACCTTCACCTCGGAAGAGGAGGCGATCCAGCTCGGCAACGACACCACCTACGGACTCGCCGCGGCGGTCTGGACCAAAGACGTCCAACGCGCGCACCGCGTCGCGCATCAGCTCGAGGCCGGGACGATCTGGGTCAACTCCTACCGCGTGCTCGCCAACAACGTCCCCTACGGCGGCTTCGGGCAGAGCGGCATCGGCCGCGAAAACGGCATCGAAGGCCTCGACGCCTACCTGCAGACCAAATCCATCTGGGTCGAACTCACCGGCGAAAGCCGCGACCCGTTCAAACTCGGCTGAGCCCACGAGGAGCACAAACAGATGACTACCACCTTCGACATCCCCAAGACCAGCCTGGCCGCGGTCCTCACCGAGCACAGCGCGCCGCTCGAAATCCGTGAAATTCCCGTGCCGCAAACACTCGAACCAGGTGCGCTGCTGGTTCGGATCGAAGCCGCCACGGTCTGCGGATCCGACCTGCACCTGTGGGATGGCTCCCTCGGCGGCAGCCAGGCCCTGGATCTGCCCGTCATCCCGGGCCACGAAATGGTCGGCAAAGTTATCGCGTTCGGGGACGGCGCCGAGCGTGACACCTTCGGTACACCGCTCGAGATCGGCGACCGCATCTGCTTCACCCACGCCTCATGCAACGAGTGCGATCACTGCCGGTTCGACAACCAGCCCACCCTGTGCACCAACCGTCAGTACTACATGTTCACCAACTGCGAGCGTCCCCCCTATCTGGTCGGGGGCTTCGCCGAATACGCCTACGTCTTCCCCAACTCGGGACGCGTGCGGGTGCCGGACGAAGTGGAAACCTCCTGGGCGTCGGCGGCGAGCTGCGCATTGCGGACCGTCGTGCACTCGTTCGAGCGGATCGGCAAGATGAACCCGTGGGAAACCGTCGTCATCCAGGGCGCCGGCCCGCTCGGTCTGTTCGCGACCGCCCTCGCCGATCACCTCGGGGCCGGGCGAATCATCACCATCGGAGCTCCCGACAACCGCCTGGCCATCGCCAAGCAATACGGCGCCACCGACCTCGTCTCCGTCGCCGAACATCCCGAACCCGAAGACCGGATCGCCGCGGTCCGCGACCTCCTCGGCGGCCACGGCGCCGAAGTCGTCTTCGAATTCTCCGGCGCACGCACCGCATTCCCGGAAGGGTTGGGAATGATCAAAGAGGGCGGCCGCTACATGGTCACCGGCCAGATCGACGGCCCCGGCAAGGAAGTCCCGGTCCGGCCCGGCTTCATCACCCGACAGCAGCTGACCATCATGGGGACCTGGTCCGGGCACATCGCCGAGTACCGCAAGGCACTCGAATTCATGAAGAACACGCACGGCAAGTACGACTTCGGTGCACTGGTCCCGAACCGATACCGGCTCGACCAGGCCACCGAGGCACTGACGCGGATGCGGGCGCAGGAGGACATCAAGCCGATGCTCGTCCCGCACGGAACCGAAGGAATCTGACGTGAGGCCCCTCGACGGCATTCGGGTGCTCGAGATGGGCCAGTACATCGCCGCCCCCTACTGCGCGATGATGCTGGCCGACCTGGGTGCAGAGGTCATCAAGATCGAGAGGCCCGACGGCGGCGATCCGCGCAGAATGTACGATCCGCTCGAGCAGACGGAAACCGGGTCCATGAGCGGCGGGTTCCTGAGCTACAACCGCAACAAGAAGTCCGTCACCCTGGACCTGCGCGACGAAGGCGACCGGGCGCGGTACCGGGCTTTGGCGGCCACCGCGGACGTCGTCGTGGAGAACCTCCGCCCCGGCGCCGTCGACCGCATGGGGCTGGGATACGACACGCTCGAGGAGATCAATCCACGCCTGATCTACTGCGCCATCAGCGGATACGGGCGGTTGTCGACACATCGGGGCGAATTCGCCGACCGGCCGGCGTTCGACACCGCAATCCAGGCGATGGGAGGGCTGATGGCGGTGACCGGCGAACCGGGAGGCCCGCCGCTGCCGACGGTCACCGGCTTCGCGGACGTCTTCACCGCAGTGCAGGCCACCGTCAGTGTCCTCGCCGCCCTGCAGGGGCGCCAACAGACCGGAATGGGTGCGTTCGTCGATCAGAGCATGTACGACTCGGTGGCGTCGCTGCTCGAACGCGAACTCATGCTGTGGGACTTCACGGGCGAGCATCGAGTGCGCGGCGTGGATCGGTATTCGCCACTCGGCGCCCTCGAAGCCGAGGACGGATATGTTGCACTGATCCTGCCCACCCATGAAATGTGGCGGCGGCTGTGTGTTGCAATCGAGCGACCCGACCTGCTCGAGCATCCTCTGCTGGACTCCGTCGTGCACCGGGCCGAGAACTTCGCATCGGTGATCCGCCCCGAAGCTGAACGGTGGACACGGTCGCGTACACGCCGCGAGATCGTCGAACACTTCTCCGCGCATGGGCTTCCCGCCGGGGAAACCCAGACCATCGACGAGCTCTACCAGTGCCCACACCTCGACGCCCGTCGTATGTTTCTCGAGATCGAAGACCCGTATGCCGGTCGTCATCGGATGATCCGGACACCTTTTCTGACCGACACCTACGAGGGGCCGCGGACGGACTCGGCGCCGCAGCTCGGCGAGCACAACGACGAACTGCTGATGGAGGTGCAACCGACCACCGCCTGACGCACCCCTCGGTTGCCAGACTCCGATGCCGGAAGAGCGGAGTATGGAGGTGTGATCGCAAACGGTCACACCTCCATACGTGATTGATCGGTATCAATTTTCAAGCTACCTATGCCGAGTGAGGGCGTATTGCCACGAATAATCCAGCGTTGCAGTAGATCACAAATTTCGACTGCCCCACGTTGAGGATTCATCCGTACGAGCACTAGGGTGGTGGATGGAACCCTGCCGATCGCATCAGGGGAGAAGGAGGGCCCGTGGTGACGAACAAGGTAACTCCCGCGGAGCGTGGCGTCCCAGCGTACAAAGTGCTGGCCGAGAAGTTGAGGACCGACATCGAGGCAGGTGTCTACTCGGTCGGACGGAAAATGCCCACCGAAAGCGTGCTCCAGTCCGTCCACAACGTCAGCCGTCACACGGTGCGCGAAGCCCTGCAGATACTGCTCTCCGACGGGCTGATCTACCGCGTGCAAGGCAGCGGAACCTATGTGAGCGGCCGCCAACAGGACACCCGGGGGCGCTACGTCCGCTCAATCGGATCCCTCGACGAAATCATCGTCTGGCCCAACACGAACACCGAGGTGGTAGAACCATTTACGGTCGTCGTCGAGCCCTCCATCGCGTCCCGATTGGAATTGCCGTACATCGAGGTCAGCAAGGCCACCGTTCGTCGTACCTTCGAGGGGATACCCTTCGTCCTGACACGCCACTACGTCGAACCCGAGCTCGGCGCGAAACTGGCCGCGGAGGGGGTTCCGTCAGTCGGCGAGGGAACCGTGATCGGCGCCGCCGAAAAACTGCTCTCCAAGCCGATCATGGGCGCACGGCAGGAGATTACCGCCATGAACGCCCCGGAACATGAAGCCGAACTGATCGGATGTAAGGCTGGAGACGCCATACTGCTCATCGAGCGTCTCTACTACGACGCGGACGGGAAGTTCGTGGAATTCACGTCCTCCCACTTCAATCCGCGCCGGTACTCGTATCGTATGGAATTGCGGCGTCGAGGAGCTTGATTCGCCGTCGCCGCCGCCCTTTGATTGGCGGGATAGCGGCGCCACTCTGGGGCAAGGGGATGGTCGCGAGTGCGGCGTGGGGGTGGTTGTGGTGGGTCCGGAAGTGGCTGATCCGAAGAGTTGGTGTTCGGGGTGTCAGCCAGCCACGCAGGGCTCGCGCATCCCAATTATCCTCCCACGCAGGGCGGTGACCGTGGCATCCATGCGCGCGATGTTCAGTCCGTGCAACACCGCACGAAAGGCATTCGGGTCGAAGAAACGATGTGCGCCGAAAGTGCATCCAGCGCCGGAATGCCGATCGGCGAATGCGGCGCACGACTGGCTTAAGATGGAGTCTCTGGTTCGAGTGAACAACTATGCGGCAGGTATGTTTCGCGGAACGATCATCACGGGCACGGGAGAGTTCCGCAGGATTTTCGAGGCGGCCGAGCCGAGGAATACGTGGGCTGCGGGTCCGGCCGCTCCCGAACCCAGCGTCAGCATGTCGCCGGCTTCCCAGGAGACGGATTCGACCGCCTCGCGCCAGTCGTGGCCGCTGCCGACCACGAGGTCCACGTCGGGAACGGGGATCCGGGCGCGAACCAGGCTGAGTTGCTTGTTGATATCGTCGCGCGTCCTGCGGGCCCACTGCTGCACGACGAGATCCTCCGTCGACCGCTCGATGGCGCCACCGTACATCGTCATCGGCCGCACCGTGAACGAGACGATCCGCAACGTCACCGGCCATTTCCTGGCCATCTCGGCGGTCGCCGCGACGAGACCGTTGACGTCGGCTTCGCCTCCGTATGCGACGGTGAGCCGGCGGATGGGTTCGGCGACCATGGGGTAGCCGCGCGGGGCGATCGCGACGGGCACCGCCGCGGTGTGGACCAAGCGTTCGGTGACACTGCCCAGCGCCACCCGGCCCAGCAGCCCGGACGACGACGACCCGACGACAACGTGACTCGCGTCGTGGGCGGCCACCAGTTCCATCAATCCTGTGGGAACGGACTGTGATTGATGGACGACGGTAGGGACGTCGACATCCCCCGGCAATTGGCTGACCACCCTCTCGAGGGCGAGCGAGGCCTGCTCGGTGACGTAGCCCAGGTACTCGCGCTCGATGGGGTCGTCCTTAGCCGGCCAGGGGCGTTCGACGACGGCCGCGGCGACGATCTCGTCGCCGGTCCAGCGTGCCATCTGCATTGCCAGGTTGACGGGCGCCGGCCCCTGACGGCTCGCGCTGAATCCGGCAATGATTGTCATCGGGGGGATCTCCCTGCGACGATCGGGACCGCGACGACGTGTGTCACCGGCACATCGTGCTCGGCGCGGGCCCGGTCCACGACGTCGAAACGGTGCCACACCGACTCGTCGGGTGGCAGCGTCGAGATGACGATCTGATCGGGATGGAAGGAATCGACGGCGGCGGACAGCGCCCGCAGCGGCCGGTAGTCACCCAACTCGCCGTCTGCTTCGAGGTTGTCTGCGCGGAGTGTCGCCAGCGTGTCGTCGAGTCGCTGCTGTGCAACTTCGCGCGTGGCTTCGGCGACGTCGAGCGGGCCGTGGGTGGCAGCGGTTCCGGTCTCGATCGGGCTGGCAGGAACGACCACGAAATAGGTCGCTTCGCGATCCGCGCCGATACGGCGAAGCTCGTCGAGCATCTCCTTGGACTCCACGGTCTGGTTCGCCAGCACTAGCACGCGGTGCGGTCGTGCCGTCGCCGCGGCCCCTTCCACAATGGGCCGCCGACCCACGAACCACGTGTTGGCGAGGAACAGCACGATGACGACGGCCCACGACAACAGGCTCAGCACCAGTTGCGACCGCACGTCCTCCTGCAGATACATCTGCACCAGGATCGCCACGATGGCGGCTGCGGTGATGAGCGACAACACCGGGAACAACCACATCTTGACTCGCAGTTCGGAGTCCGGGGTGCGGTACCGCAGCACTATCTGGGACACGGCGATGAGCAGGTAGACGAACAGGATGATCGCACCGCTGGAGTTCAGCAGGAAGGCGAAGACGGTGTCCGGCGAGACCGCCGCCGCGATGACGCAGAGAAAACCGATGACCGAGGACGCAAGGATCGCGACCGCGGGCACTCCCCGACGGGTCACCCTGACCAACTGCGCGGGTGCCTCCCGGCGCGCAGCGAGAACGAACAGCATGCGGGACGCCGTGTACATGCCCGAGTTGAGACAGCTCAGCACTGCCGTCAACACCACGGCGTTCATGATGTGGTCGGCGTACGGAATCCCCATTTCGGTGAATGCGGCGACAAAGGGGGACGCGGCCGCCTTCTCGTCGTTCCACGGCAGGATCGTCGCCAGCAGGAAGGTGGAACCGACGAAGAACACTGCGATCCGCACGATCACCGAGTTGGCGGCCTTGGTGACCGCCCGCTCCGGGTCCGCTGATTCCGCGGCGGCGATGGTCGCGATCTCGGCGCCGACCATCGAAAAAATCACCGTGACCACGCCCACTGTGATGGCCATGGCGCCGAACGGCAGGAATCCGTCATGGACCCACAGGTTGGAGAAGTCGAGCGATTTGTTCGGCCACACGCCGAGAACGAACAGCGCGCCCAGCGCGATGAACACGATGATCGCCGCCACCTTGATGCCGGCGAACCAGAACTCGAACTCGCCGAACGACGACACGGAGAACAGATTCGTCGCTGTCATCAGAATCATCAGAACCAATGCGGCCAACCACAACGGGACGTCGATCCAGTACTGAATGATCTTCGCGCCTGCGATCGCTTCGAAACCGACGACGATCACCCAGAAGTACCAGTACAGCCAGCCGACCGAGAAGCCTGCCCAGTTGCCCAGCGCGGTGCGGGCATAGTCGGCGAACGATCCGGTCGACGGATTGGCGACGGCCATTTCGGCCAGCATCCGCATGACCATGATGATCAGGACGCCGGCGAGGCCGTAGGTGATGAACGCCCCCGGCCCGGTGTCTCCGATGACGACACCCGAGCCGACGAACAGGCCAGCGCCGATCACCCCGCCGATCGCGATCATCGTCAGCTGCCGCTGGCTCAGGGCCTTCTTCAATTCGGGTGTTGCGCTCATGGCATCCCTCCGATACTCCACACGCCGACGTGCTCGCTCTCATGGGCGAGACCGACTGTCGCCTTTCCGGGGCCTCCTCGGCTGGGCGGGCGACAAGAGGGAATTGGGCCGCGCGGCGTGAAAATCAATCGTAAGCCGCATCGCCCGCCCGGCGAGCGGGATTGTGCAGTTGGATACGGCGGCGACCGGACTCTCCGGTTGGACGCGACAGTTCGTCGATCGGTCCCACGCTGTCAGTTCGTACCTTCGTCTCCCCGTGTCGGGTGGGGGACCGGGGCGGGCACCGCACAGGTCATGCCTTCGCTGAATCCGGCCGCGGGGACGCCGAGCGCAAGATTGAATCGCCCACGGAGGTTCTCCAGCGCGATCAGGTGGGTGAGTTCCACGAGCTGGGCGTCGTCGAAGTGCTCACGCAGCTTCGCGAAGAGCGTATCGGTCACCGTGACCGGGGTGCTGCTCATGCCGACCGCATAGTCGAGCACCAGCTTGTCGACGTCGGTGAACAGTGCACTCGTCCGATACGACGGCAGCGCGAGCAGTTCGTCGTCACTGAGCCCCCAGCGTCGCGCGATCTGTGAACCCAGATCGATGCAGTACTCGCACTGGGTGACGGTGGCCGCCTTCAGTTCGGCCAATGCTCGGTACCGTTCGTCGAGCCGCTTCAGCTTCGCGGTGGCCTGCTCGAGCATGCCGTACGCGCGCAACACGCCGGGCACGTGGGCATACATCGTGACCGGCTCGATCATCTGCTCGGTTTCACGTCCCGCGAGCCGTGCCATGTGACGGCGGGTGAACCAGTACGCAAGCTTGACCGTCGGCCCTGCATCCTGGCGCGAGACTCCGGCAATGCGCGTCATCGCTCACCTCCTCGATTGCGGGCACCGTCGTGTGCGATGCCGCGGAGGATGACTGCTCCAATCGTAGGCCCGGTCAGGGACCGGGCACCCATCTCGACCCGATTCGGTCCCTGCTGGGGTGTCCGATGAATCAGATTGAACCGCAGAATGTTTGGGAAGGCGCAGCTGTGTCAGCCGTCGCCGCGAAGCGTGAGCGTGCCCGGCGTCGAGAGGCGAGTGTGGCGACGGGGTGAATGGCGAAGCCGATGGCGATCGAGGCGAGGTGTCCGTAGTCGGTGAAGGACTGTCCGTACAACGCGGCCAGGACCAGGTATCCGGTCAGCGCGCTCGCCGCGATCAGTCGTCGACGGCCGGTGAAGTGCATGATGAATGCGGCTGTCACGGCGTAGAAGCCGTAGCTGGCGCCGACATCCGTGGTGTGCGCGATATCCACCGCCAGCATGTTGTGGTCGAGCGCGTAGCAAATGCCGGTGACGGTGACCATGGTTGCCCCGATGTGTCCGGCCGCGAAGGTGGCAATCCAGCGGCGGGTGCCGAGCCGCCGTTCGGCGGCGACCATCACGAGCAGAAGGCCCGCGACCATCAGCCAGGGGAACCCGGTGGAGTCGGTCCAGAACGCGGAGGCAACCAGGACCTGCAACGGGTCGGTCTGCATGTTGTGCAGGTTTGTCGATGCGCTGACGATGAGATGGTGCGTCAGGTTCGGATCGGTGCCCTGCACGGTCCACCACGTGACCAGCAGTGTGAACAGGTACACCAGCGTCGCGGGAGCGCCCGCGAAGTAGCGGCGTACGCGTATCGCCGAAGTGCGGCGGTGGTCCCGTGAGAGAGGTCTGATTCCAGACGTCACCATGCCGGGTGTGGTCGCGGGCGCGGTCATGTCGGACTCCGTACGGTGGGCTACCGGTCCAGGCTATGGGGCGACGGTGTGAAGTGGCTGTGAACTACCTGCGGATTTGCGGAGACCCTGTCCGTCGTACCGCGGGGTGTGAGAAGTGATCACCTCGGTGCCGGCTCTGCCTGATCGATCTGTCGTGTCCGAACCCACCGCACCGCAGAGGTCGAGCTGACCGACGAAGGGGTCCTCGGTCTCGGTGACATCGGACCCCGCGCCTCGCTGCCGGTGATGGAGGGCAAGTCCGCGCTGTTCAAGAACTTCGCGGGCCTGAACTCCATCCCCCTGGTCCTGGACACGAAGGATCCCGACGAGATCGTCGACCCTGATCCGCCTGCGCCCCAGCTTCGGGGCGGTCAATTTGGAGAACATCTACGGCACCCCGGTGCTTCGAGGTCGAACAACGCGTCGTCGAGGCGCTGGACTGCTGTAGGTTCCACAGCTCGGTGTCACCTCGGTGTGCATCCGAGCTGCGGGTTCTTGCTGCCGACTCTGTGCCTGATTCTCGCAAACTTGTCGAATCCTCAGTTCGGTCGCTATCTCGTCAGCGGATCCTATACCGGTCAGAGATCGCCCTGAGGTTGTCGTACGCAGGTTGCACAGGTGGCAGTGGTCGGTTGCGCCTGCTCATTCGCTTTTTGAACTGTTTCGTGCGCACACGGACAAGACACTGGCCTGCTCGTTGACGGATGCTAGTGATATCACTCACAGCGGATCGGATCGGGTCACCGATGCCGGATCCCCCAGCGATCACCCATGGTGCGGTACCGCTGCCCCGCACTCGACCACCAGGAGACGATCACCATGGCCATCGACTTCACCTTGACCTCACAGCAACGGGAACTCCAACAGTCGGCCCGCGATTTTGCAGCCAAGACACTGGTGGACGTCGCCGATACCATCCGTCATCTGCCGACTGCCGAAGAACGTTTCCTCGCCACCCGCCCCGCATATGAAGAGCTTGTCGCCCAGGGATGGCTCCGGAAGGTCATACCGGCACCGGTGGGAGGCGAGTGCAACGGGATGGTCGACATGGCGTTGATCGCCGAAGAGTTCTACGCCGTCGACGCGAACGTGTCACTGACAATGTTCGCCTCACTCCTCGGGCTGCTCCCAGTACTCAACGCCGGCAATCCCGACCAGATCCAGCAGGCCCTCACACCGTTCCTGTCCGGCACCGGCACCCCGCTCGCCGCCTTCTGTCACAGCGAGCCCGGCGGCATCGCCAACTTCGACGAGCCGGCGCCGGCCGAAGGAACCCGCACCAGCGCGGTGCTCGACGGCGGTCAGTGGGTGATCAACGGCGCCAAACAGTGGATCAGCAGCGCCACGGGCTGGGATTCGAAGGGTGCGGACATACTGACAGTGGTGTGCCGAACCGACACCAACCCGCTGGCGGACGCGGACCGATCCCTGTCCGTACTGCTTGTTCCGAAGCCCGACCGTGGGTTCGTCTCCGATGAGAACTTCGACACGATGGGCCACCGTGGTCATCTCACCCCGCGTTTCCATTTCGACGACGTTCGGGTTCCGCGAGAGAACGTGCTCGGCGAGGTCGGCGGCGGCAAGGCACTGGTCGAGTCGAGCTTCGCCGGAACCGCCGCTCTGGTAGGGATCTTCGGCGTAGGTCTGATGCGGTCGGCCTTCGATTTCGCGCTGCATTTCGCCAAGAACGAGCGTCGCGCAGGCCGGGTGCCGATCATCGAGCATCAGGCGGTCGGCTACGCGCTCGCGGACGCCAAGATCGCGATCGAGACCGCTCGATACCTCAGTTGGAAAGCCTGCGACGCTCTCGACCACGAGTTGCCCAGCGCCTTCGAACTGGCTGTGCAGGCGAAGATCTACGGCTCGGAGACTGCGGTCAAGGTCATCACCGAGCTCATGCGCGTCGTCGGTATCGACAGCTACAACCACAACCTGCCCCTTGCAGGACTCCTGCAAGATGCGATTGTGCTGCCGCTCTTCGACGGCGGCAACATGGGAGTTCGCCGACGCCAGCTCCACCACCTGCTCGCCTCATCCGATTACGATCCCCTCGCTACCGTGATCAGCTGATACTGCGCAGATCGACACGAAGCAATACCGAAAGCCGAATCATCCCCGGCACGTCCCGGACGCGGGCCCCGTGACCGGAACTCCTGACCTGGTGTCCCGTCGAGGCGGTCCGGTGCTTGTTTCCGCAGCGGGGCGTTGCGTGGAATGGTCGGCTTCAGGATTGGCACCGTGCTCGATGGTCGGAGGAGTCGGGGTAGGCGCCGCGGGTAACGATGCCGAGTTTGTCGGCGGCTTCGTCGCAGAAGGTCTCGAATCGGGTTGTCGCGGTAGTCCTGTCGTATCGCGGCGGAGAATTCGGGTCGTCGATGTCGGTGGCGTTGGCCAACGCGATCAAGTAACGCTGGGCTGTGCACAGGTCCTCGTCGGCTTTGATTGTGGCGGCGTCGCGGAGGTCGTGCCGGAAGAACGGCTGCACCTTTCGGTCGGCGCTATCGCGGGGACGCCGTTGGGGACAGCACCACGGCGGGCCGTGGCTGCCGAGCCAGGTGGTGTCGGAGAAGGGCGGCCGATCCAATTCCGGCGACTCTCGTACAGGATGTGGTCGCGATTGGTGGCTGACCAGAACATCCCGCGTAATGCCGCCGTCGAGGATGGCTCCGTTGGCCGTCGAACCGGCGCGAATCATTCGATGCGGATCTACCGCGGCGACTGTCGTCGCGACATGACCACCGGCGTCCTGCACGTACCTGACCTCGACCTCACCGCTTTTGCTGCACCTACATAGCTTCACTCGAACTGACACGAGCCGCGAGAACCTACAACTGCCCGGTGATGCACGACGACCAGCACGGCACCGCCATCGGCGTCCTCGCCGCGTTGAAGGGTGCAGTGACGGTGCAGGTTCGGGACCTCGCCTCGCTGCGGGTGGTCATCTCCGGCGCCGGCGCCGGACCCGGAGCTCCACCCCGACATCGCCCGCAAGCATGCGGCGATCGTGGCGACCGGTCGCTCGGATTTCCCGAACCGGGTCAACAACGTGCTCGTCTTCCCCGGAGTATTCAAAGGTGCCCTCGACGCCGGGGCGCGCCGGATCACCGAGGGCATGAAACTTGCCGCCGCCGGGGCCATCCTCTCGGTCGTCGGTGACGAGCTGGCGGTGGACAAGATCGTTCCCAGCCCGCTCGATCCTCGCGTCGCCCCCGCTGTCGCGGAGGTAGTCGCCGCCGCTGCTCGCGCGGAAGGCGTCACCGGCTAGCGAAACCGCCCGACGCTGGACTTCGGAAGTTCGCCCAGGGGCGGCACACACCCGAATACACTGGTCGAGGTGACCCGCGAGGATCCTGGTCGACTCTCCGACGATGATGCACACATCCTCGGGCTCGAATCGGCGGTGATCACCGGCCACACGCTCAAGCTGGTTGTTCTCGAGCCGGGCGCCGGCCATCTCGACCTCGAGGACTTGCGGACCGCGGTGGCGGAGCGACTTCCGAACGAGCCGCGTGCGATGCAGCGGATCGACACCTCGGGGCCCGAGCCGCGCTGGACCGAAGCGACCACATTCGACGTCACCGACCACGTCCGGCGTTCGGAAGGCTCCGGTTGTGCCTCGCGGGCCGATCTGTGGCGGACCGTCGGCACGCTGATGTCCGAGCACCTCGACCACGAGCGCCCACTGTGGGCGTTTGATCTGATCGGCCCACTCGGCGACGGGCGTGAAGCGATCGCAGTGCGGATCCATCACGCGATGGCCGACGGGATCAGCGCGGTGCGTTTCCTCGACGACGTGCTGTGGGATCGGCACCCCGAACCGCTCCGGCGAGGACCGCGTCCGGGCCTTCGAGCCGATTCGGCCCAGCGTTCGCGGGTCGACGAGGCGCTGCGGATGCCCGCCGCGGTGCGTCGTGAGCTGGGCCATCGCGGCTCACGCTCGCCCTTCGACCGCCCGATCGGTGCCGCCCGCGAGCTCGCTTTCATCGCCGTCCCGCTGCCGGAGTTGAAGGCAATCGGCGCCTCACGTCCCACCCGCGCGACGGTCAACGACGTGCTCCTCGCGATCGTTGCAGGTGGCTTGCGCAGTTGGCTCGGCCGCGAAGACGCGGCACTGCCGCGTCTTCGTGCCCAGGTGCCGGTCAGCCTCCACCACCGCGACGAGGGAGCAGGTGAACTCGGAAATCGCGATTCCTTCCTGAACATCGACCTGCCGCTCGCCGAGGCGGATCCGCTCACCCGACTCGACCGGATCAATGCCGAGACCAGCACGCGCAAACTCCTCGACGACGCCGACGAACTGTTCGACCTCTTCCATGCTCTCGGACGCGTGAAACGCCTCGGGGAAGCCGCGCAGCGCCTTGCCGGAAGTGCGCGTGAGTTCAGCCTGTCGATCTCGAACGTCCCCGGCCCGCCCGCCCCGGTCAGCGTGTCCGGACGCCGAGTCGAGCACCTCTTCTCCTCGTCGGAGCCCGCCGCTCACCACGCGCTCCGCATCTCTGCGATCTCCTGCGCGGGAATCGTCGGCATCGGGCTCTGCACCGACCCCGAGGCGCTCCCCGACGTCGCCGTGCTGGCGGAGGCGATGGAAACTTCGTACGCCGAGCTCCGGGGCGCCGCGCTCACCTGATGTGGCGTCCCGATCAGGGTCGTATCTGCGTCGCCAGATGCGGATGGTGCCGTCCCTGCAGGCTGCCTACTCGCTGTGACGGACGGTGGTGGTGCCGTGACGGCTCTCCGCGGAGTCCCTCCCACTCGGGGAAGCTGACCGGGCGGCGACTCGTGAGGTGCCTGGTGTTGCTGGTCAGATCTATCAGGCACCTGGCTGCGGCCTGCACGGAGAGGTGGTGCCGTCGTGCCACATCCAGCAGTTCGTCGAACGCCTGGGCGTCGCTGTAGCCGCGGCTGGTGATGAGCACGGCCTTCGCGGAGGTCAAGAGTTCACGGTCGGAGGGGCCGCGGCGCCGGTCCAGGAAGCTTCGGGCCGGCCGCGACGGGCTCGGGGTCTCGGTTTTCGACATTGCGCATCGTCCCTTTTGGTTACGAAATTCCCCGGGGCGCGATCTCGTAAACGTAGGTCAGGGCGTGCTCGTCGTTCAGACCATCCGGCGGTTGTCGTCGGTTTGGAGTCCGAGGATGAACTCGGCATGGCTCTCGAAGCCGGCTTCGGACATCACGCCGTGGGCGGAGATGGTGTTCAGATCCCGGACGAGTTTGGCCAGGACGCTGTCTTCGAGGATGGCGGAGGCGCCGGCGTGCCGGAAGACGCGGGTGACGACTTCGACGACGTCTTCGCGGCGAACGAGGCGGCGGTCTGCATCCGGTCGAGCAGGGGGAGCTGGACGCGTTCGCCCGCGTCGACGACGTCGTTCACCTGATGAAGAGTGTCGAGGCAGAGGCTGCGGCCGCCTGGAACCCGAGCATCGAGTTCGCCGAGTTCGCGTTGGAACCAGGTCAGCTCGGTCAGGGCCGGGGGCTGGTGCAGGTTGATCCGACCACCGCGACGAATCTTCGGTGCGGCCGCGGCCGACGACCGTGCCCGGTGACGGCGTGTCTGCGTCCATCGCAGCAACCTCTCAGATGTCGGCAAACCGAATGCGCGGGTGCAACGGCGGGGCCGGGATCGACTGGCGACCCCGGCCCCGCACCGAACCCTCAGGACGTCACCCGGCGCTGGAGTGGGCTCCGGTCATGAGAGCGGCGAGGTCGTCGGGTTCGAGGAACGACGGCGGGGGCGGTGGGCCCCACGCGTAAAGGCCTTGCAGCCCGTGGAGCACCTCCGGGGACCAGAGTTCGTCCTCGGGAACGGTGTCCATGTCCGAGTAGTACTCGGAGAAGTTCCCCGCCGGGTCCTTGAGGTACCAGAAGAAATTCGCGCCGGCGTAGTGGCGGCCGAGGCCCCAGATGTGGCGTTCCGGGTTGCCGTCGAGCATCGCGTGGGCACCACGCCCGACCTCGTCGATGTCGTCGACCTGCCAACTGGTGTGGTGCATGAAATTCACCGGCGCGGCCATGACGAGCACGTTGTGGTGCTCGACGGAACACCGAAGGAATGCGGCCTTGTCACCCATGTAGTCGGAGACCTTGAACCCGAGGCCGTCGGTGAAGAACCTCATGGTGGCCTCGAGGTCGGTGGATCCGATCACGGCGTGCCCGAGTTTGCGGGGGCGCACCGAGCCGGTGCGGGTCAGGAATGGGGCACGACCCCAGCGGTCGATCCGGCCGGGCCCGTTGTACGGCGTTGCGGGTACGGCGGGCTCGATGACGATCCGGGGCCGGACCTCTACCCGCACCAGAGTGCCGGTGACGGGTTCGACGGCCCGCACCGAGGTGCCGCCCTGCTCGGCGGTCAGCCCCAACCCGTTCAGTCGCGTTGTGATCGCGGCGATGTCGTCGGGGTCGTCGGCCGCGACGGTCAGTTCGACCAGCCGCCGGGTGGGTGCGTGGACGATCTCGAGCTGTTCGCCGCCGTTGCGGGTGGCGAACACCCCGCGCCCGCGGTGCTCGAGTCCGAAGTCGGTGTAGTAGGCGACGGTCTCGTCGACGTTGGGGACGCCGACGGTGACCTTGCCCAGTCCGTGTAGTGCCATGAGCGGTGCTCCCTACTTCGCGTGGGGGTCGGCGACGAAACGCTGGTGCAGCTGACCGATTCCCTCGATCCAGCTGTCGAGCTTTTCGCCTGCCTGCAGGAACCGTTGCGGATCGCGGCCGACGCCGACCCCGGCCGGGGTGCCGGTGAAGACGACGTCGCCCGGGTAGAGAGTGACGGTGTGGGAGAGGGCGGCGATCAGCTTGGAGACCGGGAAGATCAGGTCGCGTGTGCGTCCCTTCTGCACTTGGTCGCCGTCGACGGTGCAGCCGAGTTCGAGGTCGTCGGGGTTCGCGAACTCGTCCGGGGTGACCAGCCACGGGCCCTGCGGGGAGAAGCCGGAGAAGGACTTGCCGAGCCCGAATTGCGGCGCCGGGCCGCGGAGCTGCGACACGCGTTCGGAAATATCCTGTCCCACAGTCAGTCCGGCGATGTGCGCCCACGCGTCGGCCTCGCCGATCCCGGAGGCTTCCCGGCCGATCACGGCGACCAACTCCACCTCCCAGTCGACGTTGCCGCCGGCGGGGATGATCACGTCGGTGTCGGGGCCGGTGAAGGACGAGGCGTATTTGGTGAAGACCGGCGGCAGGTGGGTGGGGGATTCGAATCCGGATTCGGCGGCGTGGGCGTGGTAGTTCAGTCCGACCGCGAAGACCTGCCGCGGGGCGGGTGAGGGTGCCCCGAGCAGGGACCGGTCGATCGGGAAGCCGTCGTCGGCCAGGGCTGCGAGGTCCTGCTCGGACACCCAGGTGGTGACGTCACCCCACACCTGGTACACGGCGGGCAGTTCGGGGCCGAAGCGGCCCTGCGAGGCGCGGGCGAGGTCGACGCCTCGCTCGGCGCCCTCGTCTCCGATCACGAGTGCGGCGCGGTTGTCGATATTGGCGATACGCATGAAATTAGTTCTCCTGGTGTGTATTCGGTGGATCGGTGTGCTTATGCGGTCGAGAGCGTGGGGTGAGTCGGGGTGGGTATCCGAAGCCGGTCGCGATATCGGGCGACCAGTGCCGGGACGCCCGTGGCGTCGGGTGCACTGCCGAATATGTAGTGATCGGGACGTACGAGGACGGCGGCGATCTTGTTCGCATCGAACCACGCTGCCCACTTGCCGGTGGTGTCGTGCAGGTCCGGTGCGCCGCTGGTGGCCAGGGTCATCACCTGGATGCCGGCCCCGTCGAGGTCGTCCGACATCCCCGAGTCGAATTCTGCTGCAGGGAGGTCCGATCGGACGAGGAGGCGAGCACCGTATCCGGTGAACTCGTCGAGGAGGCCGTGCTGCTCGGCCGACCGCACCGGGAATTGCGGTGCGAGGGTGCAGCGAAGTCCTCCCGCTTCGTCGGTGACTCCCGGGCCCAGCACAGGTAACGCCGCGACGGGCAGGACGCGGGCAGGGTCCGCTTCGCCGGCGATCATGCGGGCGTCACGTGCAGCGGCCTTCTCCTCGTCGAGAACGCAGATGACCCGCCCGAGTTCCACCGACATCGTGATCGCGTGCCGCAGGTGTTCGCCGCGTTCGGATGTATACGAATCGAGCACCCCCAGGTCGGATTCTCCGCGCAGGACGCGATCGAGCTTCCACGACAGGTTGGCCGCGTCGCGGACACCCGAGCACATGCCCTGCCCGGCGAAGGGAGGCATCTGGTGCGCGGCGTCACCGGCGATGGCGAGCCTGCCGGAGTTCCACCGGTCCGCCCACCGCGCGGCGAATGTATAGGCGGCGTGCCGCTCGAGCTCGCTGTTCTGCGGCGTCCGGTCCCACGCCTGGAGCAACTCCCACGCCTTCTCCGGTGTGTTCAGCTCTTCCCGTGTCTCGCCGGGCAGCCGCATGAACTCCCACCTGCGGCGGCCCGGTCCTCCCGACACGACCGTCGTCGGCCGGGCGGGATCGCACAGCTGCCAGTTCTGCGGCGCCCACTCGACGTCGTCCAGTGGAACGGTGTCGACTATCAGCCAGTCGAAGAAGAAGCCCTCGTCGTGCATGGTCGCACCCATCCGCTCGCGGACGAAGCTGTTCGCGCCGTCGCAGCCGATCACGAAACGGGCTCGCGCCTGGCGTTGCTTGACGACGGTGCTGGTGAACGTCACCACGACGTCCTCGGCTCCCTCATCGATGCCGACCACCTCGGCGCCGCGGAGCAGGGTGACGTTCGGCATCGACGTCACCGCATCGGCCAGCACCTTTTCGAGCTGCGGCTGGGAGAAGAAGCTCGCCGTCGGCCAGCCGTTCGCGCCGGTCCCGGACCAGTCGATCCGTACCAGTGCCTCACCGGATGCGTTGCGCCACTCATAGCAGTCGGGTACCGGCTCGGAGATGCCTCTGACCGCCGCGGTCAGACCCATCGACTGGAAGACACGGCCGATCTCGTCGTCGAAGTGGACGGCCCGGGGGAGCGGGTACGGCTGGGGCCAGCGTTCGAGGATCATCACGTCGTGGCCGCGCAGGCCGAGCATTCGCCCCAGCGCCAGCCCTACCGGTCCGGCGCCGACGATCACGACATCGTGGGTGTTGTCCTGCATGTTCGTTGCTCTTCCTCGGAGTCGAGTGCAATAGGGAAACAATTCAGCCCTATTGAGCATGTTTAATAGATTCAGAATGCTGTGACCCACCTCGCATGTCAAGAGGTCTGGGCTAATCAATCCCTATCGAGCATGCTCAATGCGGTAAAATAGGGTTGCTGCGCCGGCCACGAAGATGCGCTTGTCAACGGGGGCAGTACGACGAAACGAGGACACGATGACCGATCTCGCGCAGCGGATGATGATGGACGCATCGTTGAGCCGCACCGAGCAGGCGGCGCTGGCCATCGGCCGGCTCGCGGAGCAGGCACCGCACGGTGCGCGCCTCGGAACCAAGAAAGAACTTCAGGAACAGTGCGGCGTCGCGAAGGGCACGTTCAACGAAGCTCTGCGGATTCTGCAGTCGCGCGGCGTGATCACGGTTCGATCGGGACCCGGCGGGGGACTGTTCGCGGCGTCGCCTACCCCGATCGCCCGCCTCGGAAATTCCATCCTCTCCCTCGACGCCGCGGAGGGCGACGTCGCCGACGCCGTCCGCATCCGTGACGCCCTCGACCCACTACTCATCGAGGACGCACTCGATCACAGTTCGGCCGTCGACATCGCTCGCATGCGGACCGCTCTCGACGTCATGCAGCAGTCCGCCGACGCCGGCGACGCGACCGGTTTCGTCCGGGCCAACTGGGAACTGCACGCCGCCATCGCCCGGGTGAGCCCCAACGCCATCCTGAAGTCGATCTACCTGAGTCTGCTCGATCTGATCGAATCGCACACCGTGTCCGTCGAACCCGTCGGCGACAGGCCCCTGTCGGAATACATCGCCGACCGTCAGCAACTGCACGCCGACCTCGTCGACGCCCTGGACCACCGTGACCGGGACCGGGCCCTCCGACTCATCCACGAGCACAACACGACACAACAGGAAGTCCAGTCCTGAAGGTCCGCGAACGCCGAGGGGTGGCGGTCGGCCGGCGTACGGGGAAGTCCCAGTGTGCGTCGACTGTTGCGGTCGGTGGGAGACCGAAAATGCCGGGGGCATCTCACGGCTGGGCGACGACGGTGTTTCCCTTGTCGTCGGTGCAGTTGATCGTGTAGCCGATCTGCGCGGATTCCGGATCCCCCGTGAGGCGGCATTCCCATCCGTCGAAGCTGTACACGGGCTCGCTCTTGTCGGGGGCGGCGAAATACTTCGTGAGCATCGCGTGCGCTTCGTCGCAGCGGAGTGTTCCCTTCACGACGACCACGGTCGCCGGCTTACCCGTCGCCGGATAGACAACGGGACCACACTGATTCGATCCGCCCGCCTGCTGGGGGAGCGGGGCCACGGTGGGCGCCATCGGCGCCGGGCTTTCGCTGGGAACGAACACAGGTATCGGGGTGTAGTCGAACGTGTAGCCGTTGGTCGAGATGGTGAAGCCGTCATCCGTTGCATCGTCTCTGCACGAGACTCCCGAGAACTGCACATTGCAACTGAATCCGTCGGACGCCAGGGTGGTGTCGTAGGGGAGGACGTTGGGGTTGCCGGGGAAGAGTGCCTCGTTCGAGTTCTGGAAGCCCGGCTCCTTCCCGGACTCGACCGCGATGATGTTCGCCTCGGCCGGCGGGCCGCCGTCCGGCGAGGGGATCGGCGGAACCCCCGGAACTTCCAGTGGCCCGGCGGTGGGGTGCGAGGCGCAGCCGGCCATCTTCTTCGTGGGGATGATCGCGCACAACCACTTTCCCGATGGGGTGACGAAGCCGTAGGCAGCACTGTCCGGGTCGCTGGACGCGTACTGTTTCGCGTCGACGCCGTTGACCACAGCTTCCGTCCCCGGTGCCTCGGCCGGAAAGCTGGGTGAGGCCGACTCGGTGCCGCCGGTCGGCGACGCACCCTGGGCGCAGGCCGCGAGCCACAGTGTCGAGGCACCCGCGATCGCTGCCAGCGCCACGGCGGGCCGAAGTCGGATCCTGGTCATGCGCTACACCCCTCTCTGTCCGGACCGATCGGATGAGATGTTCCCACGAATACCCGCGCGCCGTGCCGCATCGACCCGAGGAGTCGGCTGTACGGCGGTGTCCGGTGACGGCCGGTTTTCCTCGATCGCATGCCCCGGTTCACTCCCGGGGCGGTGTTAGAATCTGTGCATTGTCGCAGGTCCAGCGGTTGACGCCCCCACGTCTCCCTGTCGGAGTCGCCCGCCCGAGGAGGCCACCCCATGGCTGAGTCATCGGTACTACCCGCAGATCTCGGCGCCGGCCCGGATCTCGAGCGGATCATCCTCGAGCACGCGTATCGCGGGGTTCACCTGCAAATCGTGCTCCGGGGCGTGCTCGCACTCTTCATCGCGTTGACGCTTCTGTTCGTCCCGCCCATGCACGATGCGGGGGTGTGCCTGGCGATCCTGATCTGCTACGCACTCTGGGCCGTCGGGCTCGCCCTGTGGACTCGACGAGGCGGCCCGGGGCCGGTGAACGCGATCTGGCTCGCATTGTTCGTCGACCTCGCGGTGATCGGTTGTCTCACACTGTTGACCGGTATTGCGGCACAACAGAGTTGGACCGCGGACATTCTCAGTAACGGATTGTTCGTGATCCCGCTCCTGGCCTGCACGCAACTACGGCCGGGTGTCTGTGCTTCCGTCGTGGCCCCCACGGTCCTGGTGTTCCTGGCCTCGAGCTGGGCTACGATGGCCTCGAACGAAGAACCCTGGTCGTCCATCCTGCTCAGCACGATGGCTCTCGCGGTTCTCTGCGCGGGCGCCGTCATGCTCAGCCGAATTCAACGGTCCAGGGTGCTGACGATCGGTCACCTCGTCCGCGACCGCACCGCGCTGCTCGCGGAGTTGATGGGTCTCGAACAGCGTGAACGCCGGGCATTGTCCGAGCAACTTCACGACGGCGCCCTCCAATACGTCCTGGCCGCGAAGATGGATCTCGACGATCTCACCGGCAGCGCCGATCCGGAGGCGGTCGATCGCATCACCCACGCACTCGGTGAATCCGCGACCCTGCTCAGGGCCACCGTCTCCGAACTGCATCCCACCGTGCTCGATCATGTCGGTCTCGCCCGCGCACTCGGCGATCTCACTCGATCTGCCCAGGCGCGTGGCGGTTTCGACGTCGAACTGCTCACCTCGGACTGGGTCGACGACCTGCGCACCTCGGCCGATGACGTGCTGTTCAGCGCGGCACGCGAGTTGCTCGCCAATGTGGTCAAACACGCGCAGGCCGGCACCGTGCGGGTCGAGCTGACGCGGTCGGGTGAGCTTGCGGTCCTCGACATCGCCGACGACGGGTGCGGCATCTCCCGTGAGGCAATCGACCGGAGTCTCAGCCGAGGCCACATCGGACTGACCTCGCACGAACTCCGGGTCGTCGCGGCCGGAGGCAGCTTCTCGGTTCACCCCGGACCTCGATCCGGGACGGTTGCCCACATCGAAATGCCGTTCGAGATCGCGGCGGTACCCGCTTCGCTCACGACTGCGTCGTTGTAGCGGGGCGGGGGCGCAGATCGTAGGACAGGCGTCCGGCGCGTCGGGCGTAGACTTGCGGCGTTCGGTCGATGCGCCCGCAGGCCCGGCAGTTCCGTGAGGCCGGGGATGAATTCCCCGGTCCCGTCGTCGATGTGTCGTGGCCACATGCCGCATCCGTATGTCGACGAGATCGGGAGGGTACGTCCGTGATGCGAACCGATGGAGACACCTGGGACATCGTCAGCAGCGTCGGTCTCACCGCACTGGGAGTGGCGACGTTCCGCGCGCTGGAGACCGTCCGCCCCGATGCGTTGATCCGGGACGACTTCGCGCCGTGGTTCGTCGAGGCGGCGGGTGAACCGCATTTCACCGGCCTGTTGGCCGATCCGTCGTCACTGGGTGACACACCCTTCTCGGGTTTCATGGGCATGCGGACGAGGTTCTTCGACGAGTTCTTCACCTCGGCGGGAGTGTCGCAGGCGGTGATCCTGGCCGCCGGGCTGGACGCGCGGGCGTACCGCCTGGATTGGGATGCGGGCACGACGGTCTTCGAGGTCGACCAGCCGAAGGTGCTGGAGTTCAAGGAGGAAGTGCTCGTCGAGCACGGTGCCACTGCGAAGGCAGATCGTCGTCCGGTGGCCGTCGATCTGCGCGACGACTGGCCCGCAGCTCTCGAGGCGGCGGGGTTCGACCCAGGGAAGCCGACGGCGTGGTCGGCGGAAGGGTTGCCCGCCTATCTCCCGGGCGCGGCGCACGACGCGTTGTTCGAGCGGATCGACGAACTCTCCGCACCGGGTAGCCACCTTGCCGTCGACAACTTTTCGGCAGGAGCGGATATGCGCCGCTTCGATGCCATCAGGGCGAAGTACTTTCCGAAGGACCCGTTCGGTGACCTCGACGTGTCCGAATTGTTCTACGGCGACGAGCGGGCCGATCCGGTGCAATGGTTGACCGAGCGTGGCTGGTCGGTGCAGCGCGTCAATCCGCTCGAGTTGGCAGCGGCCTATGGGCGGCCGGTTCCGGAGTTGCCCGAAGAGCTTGCCGGCCTGTCGAAGCGGTCGTCGTATCTGACCGCGGTGAAATAGAGCCGGCGGCGTCTACTCGACGCCGAGCATCACCTCGGTGGACTTCACGAGCACGGTCGCCGCGACACCGGCCTTCAGGCCAAGTTCCTCCACCGCCTCCTTCGTGATGGATGCGGTGACGATCTGCTCGCCTCCGTCGAGTGTCACCTTCACCGTCGCCATCACACTGCCGAGGGTGACGTCGGTGATCGTGCCGGCGAGCTGGTTCCGGGTGGACAAGCGCATGTGGACCTCCATCTCGGGTGGGTAGTTTCGACGCTAGCCGGGGCGGTTGCCCGGCGTCGTGGATTCCGCGGGATATCCGGGCACCGACTGCGGCAGGTGCACCACGACCCGCTCCTGGTCCCAACCCCACCGTGCTCGAGGCGACGGCCGTCACCCCCTACCATTCTTCGGTGACCGATTACGACGATCTCGACATGTTCGGTGGCCTCGATGCCTCCACCCTGCCGCCCCGCCAGCAGCGAATCCTGGCAACGATCCGGGATTGGGTGGCGGCACACGGATGTACGCCGAGCACCCGGCAGATCGGGGACGCGGTGGGCCTGCGGTCGACGTCGTCGGTGTCCAAGCATCTGAAGAGCCTCGAAGAAAAAGGCTTCCTCCGACGGGGCGCGGCCATGGCTCGGCAATTGGACGTGCGCCCGTTCCTCTCGGAGGCGAAGCGAGGTTCCTCCTCAGACAAAAACGTGGCGGTGCCGGTGGTCGGCGACATCGCAGCCGGCGCACCGATCCTCGCCGAGGAACACGCCGACGAGATGCTGACGCTCCCTCGCGAGCTGGTCGGCTCCGGCACCGTGTTCGGGCTGCGGGTGCGCGGGGAGTCGATGATCGAGGCCGCGATCTGCGACGGCGATGTCGTCGTGGTGCGACGCCAGGACGAAGCCCATTCGGGCGAGATCGTGGCCGCGATGATCGACGGCGAGGCCACGGTGAAGGTGCTCCGGCGCCGTAACGGCCACGTCTACCTCGAGCCCCGCAATCCCGCATACACCGTCATCGACGGCGACGACGCCGTCGTCCTGGGCAAGGTGGTATCGGTGATGCGGCGTATCTGAGGATCGTGCCACCCGGGCGGTGTAGCGAGTCTCGCCGCCGTCACCCCGCGTCGTGTCGGTCGGATGTGACGGCGGACGGGCTCGGTTCCAGCAGTGTGGTGACGGAGGTCGGCCCGAGGCCGATCTCCGGCCACCCCGCCGAGATCATGATGTCGTGCGGGCGCGTGCACGTTCCCAGCCAGTAGTTCGGCTCCGTGCGGTACGCGGGAACCCCGCCCCACTTCAGCGGCGAGCCGGACCGCGGCAGGTAGGGGTCGGCGTCGCCCACGATCGATCCGAGTTGCAGCAGCACCGACAGATACGACCACTGGGCGTCCGCATCCGCCGGATCGGACAACGGCCGTGTCTCGTGATGGGCACGTTCGGCGGCGCGCCCGGTCGCAGTGAGCGCGAGACGGACCTGGATTCCGGACGAGAAGGCGACGATGCCGAGCAGGTCCAGGGTGATGTGAGTTCCGGACGCCAGGATGGTGGGACCGTGTACTGCGGTCCCACCTGCTGTCGGCGGCGCGAATGCCGGCCAACGCGCTCGGCGCATGTCCACGATCGTGCACCTGGACCACGGCAGAATCAACGTCCCACGCCCGCGTCCGTGCCGAAGAATTCGTAGCATCGATTGTGCGGATGCGTGGCGACCTCGGTGTTCGGTGGCGCTGCTTATCGTGGATGGTGGTCATCGGGCGTGTGCGGAACGGAAGGTCCGCAGGAGAGGGAGTGTCCATGGAGTCGCTGCCGGATTCGGGGATGCTGCTCGCGGTGCTCGAACAAGCCCCGACGCTGGTGTGCGTGTCAGAATTCGTGTCCGGACGGATCGTGTATCTCAATCCCGCGGGTGTCGATCTGCTGGGCCTGGGTGAAGCCGTGCACGCCTACGCCAGGACGACGGCGGAGCTGTTCACCGATGTCGGTCTCGTGCAGGCGCGTGAGGTCGAGTCGGCTCTGGCCGACCGGGGTGAGTGGAACGGTCTGACGGAATTTCGCCATTTCGTGACGGGCGAGCCGATCCCGGCGCTGATTTCGACGTTCGTGTTGCAGCACGCGTCGGGCGGCCCGTCGCTGATCGCCTCGATCGCACAGGACCGGCGGAGCGCGGAGGACGAAGAGCAACGCATGTACCGCGCTCTGGGGGAGTCCGCGTACCGGGCCCGCGAACAGCAGGCGATCGCCGACCTGAGCCAACTCGCTGTCGCAGGCGACCTGAACGAACTGCTCTTGGCGGCGGCGGGGGCGGCGGCGGCGCTGATGGGTGTGCAATGCTCGTCGATCGCGCGGGTGTCCGACGACGGCGAACTGACGGTGCTCGCCTATCGGGGTCCCGCTCCGTCACCGGCGACCTTCGCACCGGGAACGGGCTCACAGCCCGGATTCGCCGCCGCCAGCGGGGAGGTGACCGTGTGCGCCGATCGGATCGCCGAGACCCGGTTCTCCACGGTGGGGATGAGCGGTCGGGGGCTGCAGAGCGGGGTGTGTGTTCCGTTCGGCTCCGAAGCGGTGTGGGGTGTGCTGACCGCGCACAGTCGTAGGCCCCGCGACTACACCGACCGCGACCTCACGTTTCTGCGCTCGGTGACGGCGGTGCTCTCCGCGGCGATTCGCCGCATCGAGGCGGAAGCGGCATTGGTCCACCAGAGTTTGCACGACCCACTGACGGGACTTCCGAACCGTGAATTGGCCCGCCGCCAGATCGACGAGGCCCTGGATGCGGCGCGCAGAAGTGACACGCGGGTGGCGCTGTTGCTGGTCGATCTGGACGACTTCAAGACCGTCAACGACAGTCTCGGACATGCCGGCGGCGACGACGCACTGATCGTTCTCGCAGGCCATCTGAGGGCTGCGGTGCGCCCGGGAGACACCGTCGCCCGCCTCGGTGGCGACGAATTCGTGGTGGTGTGTGAGCACGTCGCGGGTGCAACGGAGGCTGCAGCGATTGCAGCCCGCATCACCGGGGGCCTCGCCGACCTGAACCGGGCAGGGGCGCTCGAGTGGCCGATCAGCGGCAGTGTCGGTGTCGCACTCTCCGACCCGGAGAGCACCCGCGAAGAACTTGTTCGCCGGGCAGACTCGGCGATGTACCGGGCGAAGGCCGCGGGGGCGGGCGGTTACGCGTTCTACGACGGCACCTTCTAGGGCGGCAGCAGAACCCGATGTGCTCGGAGTCCTGTCTGCCGGGGCGCGACACACGAAGTTGGCGCTGCCGATAGGCACCCTAGGGAGGTGAAATTGTCATCTTGACGCAGATCCCGGCCGGCCGAATACTTTGCCTACAGGGTGGACCCCACCGGCATTCGGCGCGGAGGTTCCGCGCATCGCCATTGTGAGAGAAAGACATTCGAGTCGTCGTCCGTCGTGATCAGCGACGAAACCGGTCGCCCTGCATCACAGAACCGAGGTGCCGCGATGTCCGATCTCGACCCGGACGCGACCCGGGCGGCGGTCCGCCCAGAGGGCCGCGGGATCGTGGCCGAGTTGGACGACGCCGGGTTCGCGGGCGCCGAGGAGGTCGGGCGAGGAGGCTTCGGTGTCGTGTACCGCGCTCTGCAGCGGTCACTGGGCCGGATTGTTGCGATCAAGGTCCTGACGTCGGATCTGGATCCCGGGAATCGTGAGCGTTTCCTCCGGGAGGGCTACGCGATGGGTGGGCTCTCGGGTCACCCGAACATCGTCAACATCTTGCAGGTCGGCGTGACCGACGCCGGTCGCCCGTACATCGTCATGCACTACCATCCGCGGGATTCGCTGGCAGTACAGATCCGCCGCGAAGGTCCGCTGCCCTGGCCCGAGGCGATCGGTATCGGGGTGAAGTTGGCGGGAGCGCTGGAGACGGCGCACCGGACCGGCACCCTGCATCGCGACATCAAACCCGCGAACATTCTCCTCACCGACTACGGCGAGCCGCAGCTCACCGATTTCGGCATTGCACACATCGCCGGCGGCTACGAGACGGCCACCGGCGGATTCACGGGGTCACTGGCGTTCACCGCGCCCGAAGTGCTCAACGGTGAATCGCCGACCACACGATCCGATGTCTACGGATTGGGCGCGACGATCTTTTCGCTCATCGCAGGGCGGGCGGCATTCGAACGGAGGTCCGGCGAGGAGCTGATTGCGCAATTCGTAAGGATCAGCAGTCAGCCGGTACCGGACCTGCGCGCCCAGGGCTTCCCGGACGTCGTGTGCGCCGCCATCGAGAGAGCGATGGCGACCACGCCCTCGGCCCGCCCGGCCTCCGCCGAGGAGTTCGGTCACCAACTCCAGGCGGCACAGCGAAACACCGGTTTGCGCTCGGACACGATGGCTCTGGCGCCCAGGGAAACCGCGCACACCACCGATCCGCACCAGCCGGCCGCGGGTGACGGTACCGACCGACGGTTCGGGCACGAAGACGCGATCGTCGGCCCGCAGCAGTTCACCGCACCGACCCACCAGTTTCAGCCGGAGCCCCACCCGTCGGGCCCGTGGTTCTGGCCGCCGACAGACCCGCCGCCCCCGCCACCCGCGCCGGTCCGCACACCTCGACGCGGGATCCTGACCGTGCTCACCCTTGTCGTCGTGCTCGCGCTGGCCGTCGGCGGCTATCTGGTGGTCAGAGAAGCGTCCGGTCCCGGCGCCCCGGCACCGGCCGCCGGGGATTCCGGCGCATCTCCCGCAGTCGACCCGACGGCGTCGTGGCGGCCGGTCGCCGATGCCCGCGTTGCCCGCCAGCAGACGGCGACGACCGTCGCGGACGGCACGATGTGGGTCTTCGGAGGGTTGGACGACGACGGCGTCTCCGCTCGGCAAGAGGGCTACGACCCGGCCATCGACACGTGGAAGGCCGGTCCGGACCTGCCGGTCCCGCTCAATCACGCGATGGCCGTGACCTACAACGACGAACCCGTTCTGATCGGCGGTTGGAAAGCCGACGGCCAGAACCTGATAGCCGTCGCTTCCGACCGGGTGATGGCCATGCGCGATGGCCGGTGGGTGGATCTGCCGCCGTTGAACGTGCCGCGGGCGGCCGGGGCCGCGGCGGTGGTGGGCGACCGGATCGTGGTGACGGGGGGTCAGGCGAACGGTGCGTTGGTGCCGACGACGGAGGTGTTCGACGGGACGAAGTGGACGACCGTGGCGGATATCCCGACTCCGCGGGAGCATCTGGCGGGGGTGTCGGACGGGAAGTATTTCTATGCCGTGGGTGGACGCGATCTCGCGGCGGATCAGAATTCCGGTGCGGTGGAGCGGTTCGATCCGGTGTCGGGGGTGTGGGTGTCGTTGCCGGCGATGCCGACCCCGCGTGGCGGGTTGGGTGCGGCGTTCATCGACGGCCGGATCGTGGCGGTCGGTGGTGAGGAGCCGACGCGGGTGCTGTCGACCGTCGAGGCGTTCGACGTGGTGGCCGGGACGTGGTCGTCGCTGCCGCCGCTGCGTACGCCCCGGCACGGAATGGCGGTCGGCGCGGTCGGCGACACGGTGTACGCGGTCGGTGGCGGCACCAAGCCGACACACGCAGAATCGACGTCCGTGTCCGAGGCTCTGCAGATCGCCCCCCGCAAGACGCAATGGGCCCCGGCGTGGCGTCCCGTGAAGGATGCGCCGATCGCCCGCCAGCAGTCGGCGACGACCGTCGCCGACGGAACGATCTGGGTGCTCGGCGGCCTCGACAACGCGGGGTCGACACCCAAGGTCGAGGGCAACGACCCGGCCATCGACACGTGGAAGGCCGGACCCGACCTCCCGGTCCCGCTCAATCATGCGATGGCTGTCGCCTACGAGGGCGAGTTGGTGGTACTCGGCGGATGGGTGCCGGAAGGTCCGAAAGTCACCGGGACCACGTCGGACCGGGTGCTTGCGCTACGCGATGGCCGGTGGGTGGATCTGCCGCCGTTGAACGTGCCGCGGGCGGCCGGGGCCGCGGCGGTGGTGGGCGACCGGATCGTGGTGACGGGGGGTCAGGCGAACGGTGCGTTGGTGCCGACGACGGAGGTGTTCGACGGGACGAAGTGGACGACCGTGGCGGATATCCCGACTCCGCGGGAGCATCTGGCGGGGGTGTCGGATGGGAAGTATTTCTATGCCGTGGGTGGACGCGATCTCGCGGCGGATCAGAATTCCGGTGCGGTGGAGCGGTTCGATCCGGTGTCGGGGGTGTGGGTGTCGTTGCCGGCGATGCCGACCCCGCGTGGCGGGTTGGGTGCGGCGTTCATCGACGGCCGGATCGTGGCGGTCGGTGGTGAGGAGCCGACGCGGGTGCTGTCGACCGTCGAGGCGTTCGACGTGGTAGCCGGGACGTGGTCGTCGCTGCCGCCGCTGCCCGTCGGGGTTCACGGCATGGCCGTCGCGGCGGTAGGCCACACCCTTTACGCCATCGGCGGTGCGCTGCGGCCCACGCACGCAGAATCCACCGCGATCGGGCAGGCTCTGGATTTCTGGTAAGGATCGGGCCCGGTCGGTGCTATCTCCGGATGAGGCTGTCGGACAGACGAGCTTCCTTGGCCGCGCGACTCGACGGATCGCAGCGGTACTGCCCTGTGGTGGTGTGGCGGTAGCCGGGCCCATCCTTGACGACGGTCTGGGCGCAGTAGCGGCATTCGTCGCCTCGGGGCCCGAATCGGATGGTCTCGACGGTGGGGTACGTGTTGATGCTCATTGCTCTCGTTCTTCGGTGTGGTCGGTCGACAAGGTGGCGGTTTACGCGTATTCGGCGGCGGGGGCGGCGGAACCGGCACGGTCGGCTCGGTCGAGCGCGTCCCACGCGAGGTCGTAGCGTTTGAGGGTCATCTCGTCCGCTTCCGCGAGCAGTGCCTCCAGAAGAGAGTGCGGGTCGTCCTGCCAGGAGTGCAGGGCGGTCGCAACCGTGCGATTGGTGAACAGCCCCGACTGCCCCAGCGCCTGACCCCACTCGTCGAACAGGCCGTGGTGGATGCGTTCGACGGCGTCGTAGTCGAATCCTTCGGCGACGAAGTCGCGCGAGAAGGTCGCTGTGACGTAGTCACCGCAGGTAATCGGTACTGCATTCATCGGTGCGGGCACCTTCCGTGACTGGCGAAGCACGGGCCGCCGTGGAGCCCCGGTTCGCGACTATGAGACACGTCACATCATCCCCTGGCTGGGTACGTGGGGCATCGGCCGAACTACCGGGGGGCATACCTGTTTTTCGTGATACGTAACGCTGACCTGGGCTGGCAGGGTCCCGCGGGATTCGAAATAGATGAGTGCACGGCATTGCGGTGGACCGCACTGCGCGCGTAGATTGAGGGTGCGGACCGAAAGAGTAATCGGAAACGGTGAAACATTCGAGAAGCAGAGATCCGGCCGAGAATGTGAACGCATTCCCGGCCGAACCCCTGTCCGGGGCAGATTCGACCGGCTCCCGGCGGCACCGCTCAGCGTAAATTCACGCACCCACCCCAGACCAGGTTCTTCCGCTCGGGTGCGGCCAGTTCGCATGCGAACTTCCCGCGTCGGGAGGGCGGTGCCGGAAGGTTCCCCGCGCGAGCGATCCGCCACGACCGCCTAGACTTCACGAGTGGAGGCGGTCCGACCGCCCGGTGCACAGTTCCGCAGACGCGGCCATTTTCGAGCGGCGGAGAGTGACGATGCAAGTGGGAGCCCTGTTCGGCAGGTACCGGTTGGACCGACAGCTGTCGGTGGATGCGACCGGCGAGGTGTGGGCGGCATTCGACACCGTCACCCAACGGCCCGTCGCGGTGCGAGCCCTGCCGCCGGATGCAACCGAGGATGACGAGTACCGCGAGCGGTTCGGACGAGACAGCGCCGTGGCGGCGCGCATCCGGCACCCGAATGTGATTCCGGTACAAGACTTCGGGCAGATCGCCGACCGGTTGTTCGTCGCGACACCGCTCACCCCGGGAGCGAATCTGCACGCGATGCTCCGGTCCTCCGGCGCGATGGACGTCCCCGCCGCCGTCGGCGTCGTCGAGCAGTTGGCGTCGGCGCTGGACGCCGTGCACGATGCCGGACTCCGTAACCAGTACGTCACATCGGCCAACGTGTCGGTGCAGGACGACGGGTCCGTCTACCTCACCGATGTCGGGCTGCCGACGAATCTCGGTGCCGCGTCCGGTATCTACGGCCTGACCACCGTGTTGTACGAATGCCTCACCGGCACGTACTTTCCGTCGTCGAGCCGACACGAATTGCAGCGCCGCCCGTCGTCGGTGAATCCGGCGGTGCCCGTCGGAATGGACGTGGTGATCGCACGCGGAACGGCGGCTGAACCCGCGCGGCGTTACCAGTCCGCGGGTGAACTGGCGGCCGCTGCTCGCGCCGCGGCACCGTCACCACAGCAACCACCACCGCCGAAGTCTGCAGCCGCCGTCGCTCCGGCGGCCTCGCCCGAGGACCGGAACCGCCGCGTCCTGATCGCTGGTCTCGCGGTGGCGGCGATCGTCGCTGCCGCGATCGTCGGGGGCGTGATGATCGGGTCCGGATCACCCTCGCCCGACGTGTCCGGCCCTGTCCGGTCGTCGATCGCGGCCACCGCTCCGGCCGTCACGAGCCCGACCGCGGTAGCGGCATCGTCGCCGTCGCCGTCGCCGTCGCCGTCGACGGAACCGCAACCGCAACAACCGCAGGCAGAAGCGCAGCCCGAAGACTCTCCCGTCCGTCAAGAAGCGGCTCAGCCGACGCCGGCCCCGCCGCCCGCGCCGCAACCACCACCCGCGCCGCAACTGCCGCCGGCAGCTTCGGCCCCGGACGTATTGCCCTGCTACCCCGGCTACGAGCACACTCCGGCGCCGGACGGGCCGTGCCTCCCACCCGGGTCGCCGCCGGCGCAGGCCCCCGCGCCGGCGCCCGCCCCCGTGCCCGCTGCTCCGCAGGTCTTGCCTTGTTACCCCGGCTACGTGCACACCCCGCCACCGGACGGGCCTTGCTGGGCTCCGTGACCGGGCGCGAAATCCTCAGGGGAGGAATCGGAGTGCGGTGTCAACGCCCGGGTCGGGGGAGATCCAGGACTTGTAGACGCCGCTGACGGCGTCGGCGATCGCCGACCCGTACTTCATCCGCGCCGCCAGGCACTGCTCGATCTGAACTCCGCCGGCAGCATCGACCGTCAGGCGGTTGACCAGATTCGCGGGGGATCGCCCACTACATCGTTCCCCGGGATCGGCCACGCGCACACCGACTCCGCTCCCGTCGAGTACCCGCGCGATCGCGTTCCGCACGTCCGACCGGAGCCGATCAGGGGCGAGACCACCGACGAGGACCTCGGTTCCGCTGTACCCGTGGAACGACACCGCCCACCGGAACGGTCTCGCGGCCAGCGAGCGGAGCAGCGGAAAGCTGTGCACGCTGAGATCACCCGAAGAGATGTGCCACGCCGAGTAGGCGTTGCCGTCCGGACGCCACCCCTTGCACGTCCAGAGCGTCGAATTCCCTGAGCCGAGTAAGTCGACGACCTGTTCGGCCTGCCGATCGGTGCGGGCCTCGATGGCACCGCCGTGCGGTGCGAGGACGGCGAGCCGTCGATGGTGACCGTCGTCGACGAGACGCTCGATGAACTCCCCGTCGATCCTGGCCTGGCGTTCGGTCATGCCGGGGTCGATGCATCGAAGGTCGAGGCTCACCGCGTGTCCCGGCTCCACTCCGAGCCTGCGTCGTCCGCACTCCGCAATCCGGATGGTGTCGATCGCCGTCGGATCGGTGTCCGGGATCAGTGTGAACAGTGCGGTCTTCCCCCGGTGGCTCACACGCGCCTGCTGACGAGGCCTGGCGCCCAGCCGGGCCAGCATCCGCGGATGGATCCGGAGATGCTCGGCCACGTGTGCGTTGGCGGAACGGCTGCGACGGACTTCGAGGTGCACCGCCACGGCGAAAGGCTGCGCCCCGAGGGCGTCGTGTTCGTCGTCGCCGTGTTTCATGCATTCACCGTGTTCTTCGTGCGCGCGAGTTGCTCACGGACAGAATCTCACGCGGCGGCATCGAGCAGATGCAGTTCCTCCGCCACGATCAGATCGACTTCTTCACTGGTCAGACCGGACAGCAGATGTGCCGACAACATCGCGCTCACCTCCTCGCTGCGCTTCTACTGATACGTCGAACGGGAGACCGCGATTTCGACATCCGACGTCGGCACCGCCAAGTGGCTATGCTTGCGGATTCCAGTGACCGGAAATATCGGGCGCGGGAGACACACTCCGGCGGTATGCCGTGCCGCCGGGCCTTCCTTACGGAGGAACGCCATGTCCGCTGACGCAGTGTCCGCCAGATCCGAGAGCGCCACCGGCCACATCCGATTGACGTCGCACAGCGGTGGCGTCGGCTCCCTCCCGATCCACTGGGGAGCGCCCACCGCGGCCGAGCGCGGTCCGGTGGTCGGCACCACGACGAATCGGGCCCACCGCAACGTGGTCGGCACCCACAGCGGGTCGTACAGCATCTACCGGGCGCTTGCGGTCGCGTCGGGTGCACTGTCGCGCCGGCACAAAGCCGACCTCACGAATACGGCACCCACCGACGCGATCGGTCCGTACCCACAGTGGAGCGAGCCGGGGAAGATCGTGAGCCTGGACCCGTGGGGTGCCATGGTGGCCGAGGTCTTCGCCGCGGAATTGGCGGCCGGCCACGACATCCGCCCCAGCATCGCGGTGACGAAAGCGCACGTGATGCTGCCGGAGATCATCGAGGCCGTGCAGTGCGGCCGCCTGGTCCCGGACGGCCGATTCCTGCTGCCCAGTGGCGCGGCGCTGGTCACGAAGGCGGCGATAGAGCCCGTCTGGCACCTACCCGGCGTGGCGGAGCGCTTTCGATGTAGCGAGACGGATCTGCGTCGGGTGCTGTTCGAGGAGACGGGAGGCATGTATCCCGAGCTCGTGACGCGCTCCGACCTGGAGGTGTTTCTGCCGCCGATCGGCGGTCAGACCCTCTACATCTTCGGCGACGCGCGTGACCTGGCCGATCCCGGGGTGCAACTGACCGCGCGCGTGCACGACGAGTGCAACGGCTCGGACGTGTTCGGCTCGGACATCTGCACCTGCCGCCCCTACCTCACACATGCGATCGAGGAATGCATCCAGGGAGCGCAGCGCGGCGGAGTGGGCCTCGTGGCCTATTCGCGTAAGGAGGGCCGGGCGCTCGGCGAGGTGACCAAGTTCCTCGTCTACAACGCGCGCAAGCGCCAGGCAGGCGGCGACACGGCGGATCAGTACTTCGCCCGTACCGAATGCGTGGCCGGCGTGCAGGACATGCGCTTCCAGGAACTGATGCCCGACGTACTGCACTGGTTGGGGATCAAGAAGATCCATCGACTGGTGTCGATGAGCAACATGAAGTACGACGCCATCACCGGCTCGGGCATCGAGGTCGACGTGCGGGTGGACCTGCCCGACGAGCTGATCCCGGCCGACGCGCGGGTGGAGATCGACGCCAAGATGGCGGCCGGCTACTTCACACCGGGAGCAGTGCCCGGCGCCGAAGAACTGGCGAAGGCCAAGGGCAGGGAGCTGGACGGATGAGCGTGCTCGGTGTCGGTCCCGTTCTGGACACCGGGCGGGCCGAGGGCGCGGCCGTGGCACTGCGCTCGACCACTGCCGTGCGGGAGCGTGCGCAGCAGTTGCTGGGGCGCGCGCGGCAGGGGGAGTCGCGGTGGTTCACCGTCCACGACGACGCACTGCCCGCAGCGGCCGGCGAGGTCGTGGACGTGACCCGTGCGCGTTACCCGGACCTGACGATTCCCTTCCACAGCCGCTGGCGCCATTTCGAGGCAGGCAGCGTGAACCGCAAGGTTGAGCTGGATGCCCGGCTGGGAGAGCAGGACACCGCGGCCCGCGCCCGCGCCATGATCGACCTGGCCGTGGTCAGCGTGCTGCTCGATGCGGGCGCCGGCCCCGACTGGCAGTACCACGAGGAGGCGAGCGGGCAGGACTTCGCTCGATCCGAGGGTCTGGGCGTGGCGAGCTGGCACGCGTTCACGAGCGGAATCTTCTCGGGCGACGCGACGCACCCGTTGCGGGTCGATGCGGACGGCCTGTGCGCGCTGCGTGCGGACCGGCTGGCCGACGCATTCCAGGTCGGACCGGCCAACCCGCTGGTCGGTCTCGAAGGTCGCGTGCTGGTGCTGCGCAGGCTGGGGGAGGCTCTCGCCGCGCAGCCCGAGGTGTTCGGCCCGAAAGGACGGCCGGGTGGTCTGTTCGACGTGCTGGTCGAGCGTGGTCCGGATCGGCCCACGGGGACGGTCGCAGCGCACGACATCCTGTCGCAAATCCTGACGTCGATGTCGGGCATCTGGCCGGCGGGCAATGCCATCGGCACCCGGCTGCTGGGTGACTGCTGGCGCCACGAAGCGGTATCCGGTCCGGGGCTGACCGACGGCTGGGTGCCGTTCCACAAGCTGTCGCAGTGGCTGACCTACTCGTTGCTGGAACCCTTTCAGTGGTCCGGCGTGCAGGTGATGGGGCTCGAGGCGCTGACCGGCCTGCCCGAATACCGCAACGGCGGCCTGCTGCTGGACACCGGCGTGCTGCGCCTGCGCGAGCCCGCCTGGGCCGCGCGTAGCTGGACGGTGAGTGACGAAGTGGTGGTCGAGTGGCGTGCCCTGACGGTGGCCCTGCTTGACGAGTTGGCGCCGCTGGTGCGCGCCCAGCTGGGCGTCGACGACGACCGGATGCCGCTGGCGTGCGTGCTAGAGGGCGGCACCTGGGCGGCGGGACGCGTACTCGCGCAGCGCCTGCGTGGTGGGCTGCCACCGCTGTCCGTCGTCAGTGACGGCACGGTCTTCTAGAGCGACGACGAGGAGTGATTCATGGGTTCGGTACACCTGATCGACCACCCCCTGGTTCAGCACAAGCTCACGATGATGCGTCGTAAGGACGCTTCTACCAACACTTTTCGTCTCCTGGCGAACGAGATCTCCGCGCTGATGACCTATGAGGTGCTGCGCGACATCCCGATGCAGGACATCGAGATCGAGACGCCGATGGAAACCACGACCGGCAAGGTCATCGACGGTAAGAAGCTGGTGTTCGTCTCCATCCTGCGAGCAGGCACCGGCATCCTGGACGGCATGCTCACCGTGGTGCCGGGCGCGCGGGTCGGCCACATCGGCCTGTACCGCGACCCCAAGACCTTGGGAGCAGTGGAATACTACTTCAAGATGCCCGGTGACCTGCAGGAACGCGACGTCGTGGTGGTCGACCCGATGCTGGCCACCGGCAATTCCGCTGTGGCGGCGGTGGAGCGGTTGAAAGAATACGGCCCCAAATCCATCAAGTTCGTCTGCCTGCTGACTTGCCCGGAAGGTGTTGCCGCCCTGCACAAGGCCCATCCCGACGTGCCCATCTACACCGCCGCCGTCGACCGCGAACTCGACGAACACGGCTACATCCTGCCCGGAATGGGCGACGCCGGCGACCGGATCTTCGGCACCAAGTAGCCGCCGGCGACGTAACCGACCGGCCCGCGTTCGTGGCCGGTCGGTTACGAGGCCGTGGCCTCGGACGTCCCGAGTTCGGTCGCCTGCCCGGCGTCCGGTGCTGCGCCGAAACGCAGCGCCAGCGCTGCGCCGATCTCGATGTGGCGCAACAGGAATGCACGCTCGTCGAGCCGCTTACGCCGCAACCAGCCGGTGACCTCGTCGTTGCACTTGCTGGCATTGCAGGAACCACACGCCGGTGCGATGTTGTCGAGCGTGTACCGCCCGCCGCGGGAAAGCGCCAGCACGCAGTCGCGTTGCAACGGCCTGTCGGTCGCGCCGCAATACGCGCACCCATCCCACGCCGCCACCAGCGCTGCCCACTGCTCGTCGCTAAGGTCGTGCTCGACACTCGTCATCCGGCGCTGACGCTTGCGCGCCGCCCGGGCCTTACGACTTCGGTTGACCGCCATCGCCCCAGCGTATGCGCTGCGACATCCGCGAAGGTGTCACATCCAGGGCATGTCGGGATCGAGCGGGTGGGAGATCACCCCGTCGTCGGGTTCGAGCGGGTAGTAGACCTGGTGCAGGGCGCCGGCAGGCAGAGATTCGACGGATGCGGCGGCGGGACCGAACAACGACGTGCCCGGATCGACGAGCTCGGTGCCCGGATCGACGAGCTCGGTGCCCGGCTCGACAAGCGTGACCTGCGGGGGAACGTCCTCGTCGGGTGCGTCGCACGAGACCATGGGCCATGCGTTCGCGCAGCCGATGCGATCCCTGACCTGCACCTGGTACGGGGAGAGGTCGGATTGCGGGGAGACGACCTGTGGGTACGACGACTGCGCCGGCGCCGCCGCGGCGGTGGCGCTCTGGGCGACGAGCATGCCGAACCCGAGGGCGGCGCCTGCTGCGACTGCGGTTGCGGTGCGAGTGCTGACGAAGGACATTGTGTTTCTCCCGACTGTTGTGTGAATTTCCGTGTCCTGTGAACGAAACCCAGTCTTCGCGGTAACGGACGCCGCGTAAGGAACCCGCAGGGGTGGTCGAGCAGGCATCCAGGGGTCGAAGATTGCACCCCTGGGGTTGTTCCGGCTTTCCGCTCGATCGCGGAACGGCGCCTGTGTAAACATCGCGTGAGATGACCCCGTTGGGCTGGACGAGCTCACTGCATCCAGTGTATACAGTGAATATGTCGCCTACGTCACAAGAGTTCGGGTCTCCGGAAGGGGATCTGACATCCCGGCTCCGGACCTCGATCGTCGAGGGTATTTATCCTCCTGGTCACCGTTTGGTGCAGGAGGAACTGGCCGATCGGTTCGGCGTGTCCCGCATACCCCTACGCGAGGCCATCCGCACCCTCGCGGGCGAGGGACTTCTGCGGTCCGTCCCCGGCCGCGGCACGTTCGTCACCGCGCTCGACCTCGGCGAGATCGACGAGATCTACGACTTGCGCCGGCTTGTCGAACCGAGCTTCGCCGAGCATGTCACCGATCGGGTCTCGCGACGAGACATCGGCCGGTTCGAGACGATGGCAGAAGAGATGGACCGTGTGGCCGAAACCGGTGCGGATGTGTGGTCGCGTACCAATCTGGCATTCCACCTCGACATGTATCGATTGTCGCGCTTGCCGATGCGTTACGAGATCATCGCGCAGATGTATCACCGGCTGGAGCCGTACTCCCGGTACTACGTACACGGGACGTGTGCCTACGGCCGGGTGCAAGACGAACACAAGGCCATGGTGCAGGCGCTCGCCGACGGAAACTCCGACGAACTGGCGCGCCAGATCGTCCTGCACATCGACGGCGGGCAGACCGGTCTGCACCGCGCATGGGAGAACTCTGCCGAGGACATGCGTACGTACTGGGCGGAGCGCAGCTGATGAGTACTCGAACGGTCTCGATCAATACGGACATCGGCGAGGGGTTCGGGGTATGGGGAGTCGGCGACGAGGCGCCGTTGATGGGCCAGGTCACTGCCGCGAACATCGCATGCGGCTTTCACGCCGGCGATCCCGACATTCTCCGTCGAACCTGTGAAATGGCCTCGGCGCGAGGGGTTTCGGTAGGTGCTCAAGTGTCGTATCGAGACCTGGTCGGTTTCGGACGCCGTTTCATCGACGTTCCGACGCCGACGCTCGTGAACGACATCGTGTACCAGATAGGTGCCCTACAGGCGTTCGCGCGAATCGCGGGGACGGAGGTGTCCTACGTCAAGGCACACGGCGCGCTGTACAACACCGCAGCCCGGCATCACGGCCATGCGCGGGCAATCGTCGAAGCGATCGAACTTCTCGATCCGGAACTACCCGTGCTCTGTCAGTACGACACCGTGCTGTGGAACATCGCCCTCGATGCCGGACTGAGGGCGCATGCAGAGGTTTTCATAGACCGGTCGTACACCGACGACGCTCTGCTCGTGCCGCGGTCGCATCCGGAGGCCCTCGTACTCGACCCGTCGGCGGCAGCAAAACGCGCCGTGCAGATGGTCGCCACCGGCGTTGTCGACTCGGTGTGCAACCAGTCCGCGACAGTGGTGCCGGAAGACGCCGAGACGATCGCAATGTGTATCCACAGTGATACCCCGGGCGCAGTCGACATCGCCCGTCAGACCCGTTCGCTCTTGGAACAGAACGGTGTGGCACTGGTCCGGATCGGTGCTCCTCGCCATGGCTGAGTCCGGCGAGCTTCTCCGCGCGGGCGATCGTGCCTGGATCGTCGATGTCACTCCCGACCGGATCGCGTCCGTCGTCGTTGCGGCGCGTGCGCAGGCCTGGTCGGCGCTCCTGGAGGACGTCATACCCGCCGCACGCTCGATCATGTTCCGCGCGCACGCGTCGTCCGACATGCGGGTGCTCGCGGACAACATCCGCCATCTCCTGCACACCACCGATGTGGTCGAGCCGACTGGGCGTCCCGATCGTGAAACGGTGGTCATTCCGGTGCGATACGACGGCGAGGATCTCGACGATGTGGCGCGGTCACTGGGGATGACGCCGGATGAGGTCGTCGAGGCACACGCCGCCGCCGAACATCGGGTCGGATTCTTCGGCTTCGCGCCGGGTTTCGCTTACATCGACGGCGCGCCGGACTCACTGAAATTGCCTCGCCGGCCCTCTCCGCGCCCACGGGTCGGCGCCGGCCTCGTCGCCATCGCGGGCACGCAGACGGTCGTCTATCCGGGCGGCACACCGGGCGGGTGGCATCTGATCGGTTCGACCACCGAGGTTCTGTGGGACATCAGTGCCGCCAACCCCAGCCGTCTGTCCGTAGGCGATCGGGTGATCTTCGAGGTGGTGGGTAGATGACCGCGACTTTGACCGACCCCGGTCGGCTCACTTCCGATGCGACCGGTTTCGCGCAGGTCTCCGTCATCGAGGCAGGTCTGAGCACCGTACTCCAGGATCTGGGGAGGCCCGGTTTCGCGCACCTCGGGGTCACGGCCTCCGGTGCTGCCGACCGAAGCAGCCTTGCACTGGCGAACCGTCTCGTCGGTAACGCTGACGGCGCGACGGCGCTCGAGAACACCTTCGGTGGGCTCGTCATCACAGTGTCTGCGGATCGGTACGTTGCCGTTACCGGTGCCACAGTCGACATTTACATCGACGGCCGCGCCCCGGCGGAGGGCCGGCGTACGCTCCTGCGGGCCGGCCAGATTCTGTCGCTCGGCCGTCCTGCGACGGGACTGCGTGCGTACGTCGCGATCGAAGGCGGAATCGAGACCGAACGGGTCTTCGGTTCGGCGGCGACCGACTGCCTGTCCGGACTCGGCCCCGGCCGGGTGCGTCCCGGGGCAAACTTCATGCTCGGGACGGAGGCTCGGCCACCGCACGACGTTCCGCTCGAGCTGACCCCACCGCGCCTGCCGGTCGGGGCAGTCGAGGCGCGGTTCCGCTGGGGCCCTCGCGACGGCTTGTTCGCACCTCGGGATCGGGTCGCGCTGACGACCACGAGCTGGACGGTCAGTGCAGACTGTGACCGTGTGGGAGCGCGCCTCACCGGTCCGCCCCTGAGCGTCGGATCGATAGATCTGCCGAGTGAGGGTATGGCCCTCGGAGCGATCCAGATTCCGCCCTCGGGCGAACCGATCATCTTTCTCGCCGATCATCCGGTCACCGGCGGATACCCGGTCATCGGGGTGGTGACCGAACGCGATGTCGATCTCCTGGCGCAGGCGGCACCCGGCACCCGGGTCCGACTCGCGGCGCTCCCGAGAGGAGAGGCCTAACCAGAGAAACCGATCACCCATCCCACATCGAGCTCGAAAATACACAGAAAAGGACGACACATATGACCGCCCAACTGACGACTCTCGTACCGTTCCATCTGGCCATCCCTGTCGACGACATCGATGCCGCCCGCAAATTCTATGGCGGCGTGCTGGGATTCGGTGAAGGCCGGTCGGATACCAAGTGGATCGACTGGAACTTCCGGGGACACCAGGTCGTCACGCACCAGGTCGGTGACGGCCCCGGAGCGACGTCGCGTGACGGCGTCGCCGGGACGAACCCGGTTGACGGACACGATGTTCCGGTGCCCCACTTCGGACTGGTTCTCCCGGTCGATGAGTTCAAGGTTCTCGCAGACAAGCTCATATCTGTCGGGACGAAGTTCGTGATCGAACCCTACGTCCGATTCGCCGGCGAACCGGGTGAACAGTGGACGATGTTCTTCTTCGACCCGGCCGGGAACGCACTCGAATTCAAAGCATTCGCAGACCTGAACCAATTGTTCGCGGTCTGACACCTCGAACTGGGTCATCGGCAGGACTGCCATCCTGCCGATGACCACTTCGGCACCCCAGCGTCGCGGTGCCATGTTTCCGACCCCTGACCGGGGTCTTCCTCGCAGCACCTCCGTCACTTCTTCGTTGGAGTTCGCCATGACCACCGTACCTGCCTCCGTGCCCCATACAGGCGATCACGTACCCGCCCCACCTCGCATGCAACCGCGCCGCGCGGCCGTCGCCGCTGCGGCCGGCACGGCCGTCGAATACTACGAGTTCGGCGTGTACGGCTATCTCGCCGTCATCATCGGACCTCTGTTCTTCCCGAACGACAACCCGACGGCGTCACTCCTCGCCACCCTGGCGGTTTTCGGCAGCGCCTTCATCATGCGGCCACTCGGCGGAATTGTGCTCGGTCGCCTCGGTGACCGGATCGGGCGCAAGCCCGTACTGGTTGCCACCATCATTGGCATGGGAACCGCCACCGCTGTGGTCGGTCTCCTTCCCACTGCCGAATCGATCGGCATCCTCGCCCCCATCGCACTGCTGATCGTGCGACTGGCGCAGGGTTTCTTCGCCGGCGGCGAGGTCACGGGATCGGCGACCTACCTCTCGGAGTCCGCACCAATCGGCCGCCGCGGCTTCTTCGGCGCATTCACCCCGGTTGGTGTCGCTCTCGGGGGCGGCACAGCTGCACTGGTGGCCGGCGTCACCACCACGGCGCTGACCGACGACCAACTCCGTGACTTCGGTTGGCGCATACCGTTCCTGCTTGCCCTTCCCCTGATCGCCGTCACCCTCGTCGCGCGGAGCAAACTCGAGGACTCACACGCCTTCGTCGCCGAAACCGAGAACCACGCTCCCGCGAAGTCCCCGCTCGCCGAGGTTCTCACGGAACACACCGCCGCGGTGTTCAAGGTCATCTTCCTTTCGATCGGATCCAACACCGGGTACTGGGTCGGCCTGATCTTCATGAACATCTATCTGACCACGTATCTCGGATACCCGAAGTCCAATACGTTCTGGATCATGGGCGCAATCAGCTTCTTCGTCGCCACCCTGATGCCGCTCTTCGGTGGGCTCTCGGACCGGATCGGTCGCAAGAAGGTCATCACGATCGGCTTCCTCGGCTACGCGATCCTGGTGCTGCCCACGATGATCGTCATGGACAAGGGCAGCTTCGCGCTTGCGGTAGGTGCAATGGTGGTCCTCGCGCTGCCGATGCCGATCGTCCAATCCGTGACCTACCCGACCTATGCGGAGCAGTTCCCCACTCGTGTGCGGTACACCGGTCTGTCGATCTCGTTCAACATCGGAACCATCATCGGCGGTGGGCTCACGCCGTACCTGGCGACCTATCTCATCTCCCGCACGGACAACCTCCTGGCTCCCGGATTCCTGTTGATGGCGGCGGTGGTGCTTGCACTGATCACCTTGCGCACCGTGCGGGAATCGGCGAACGCGGCACTGCAATGACGCCGCTGTCACCGGGGCATCCGCGCGACCTGCGCCGCCTGGTCGCGGCTGGGGAGTGGACTGCACCAACCGCCGGCATCCTCGACGACTACCAGCAAGCCAACCTCGTCGTCGTGCCGTCCTTCGCCGCCGACGATTTCGAGAAGTACTGCCGCAGAAACCCCGACGTGTGCCCGCTCCTCGCCAGGACGGACCCGGGGAACCCCGAGCTCACCTACGACAACTGCACCGTCGACGTGCGGACCATGCTCCCGCGGTACCGCGTCTGGGAACGCAACATGCTCGTGGCCGAACCCACCGACTTGACCGAACACTGGCGCGACGACGCCGTTGCGTTCGCGTTGGGATGCAGCCATACCTTCGACGCCCCGCTCCGCAGGGCCGGGATCCCCGTGAGCCACGATGCACCACCGGTGTACATCACGAGTCGAAGTACCACGCCGGCGGGGATCTTCGCAGCCCCGCTCGCGGTCAGCATGCGGCCGGTACCCTCGGCGCTGGTCGCCACCGCGGTCGAGGTCACCGGCCGATATCCGACCGGCCACGGCGTTCCCCTACACGTGGGTGATCCGTCCGTGCTGGGAATAGCCGACCTCACCCGGCCCGACTTCGGGATCTACCCCGGACTACCCGTCGATGCCACACCGGTGTTCTGGGCGTGCGGAGTGACGCCCCAGATGGCCATCCCCGAGGCCGACCTGGAGTACGCCATGACCCACTTCGCCGGCCACATGCTCGTCTTCGACTCCTTGCTCGATGCCGCCGCCCCCTCGGACCCCAGGATTGCCCGATGACCATCACTCACAGCGTGAAACCAACGGAATTCGTCACCCGAACCGAGCACGACCTGCTCGGCGATCTCGAAATCCCGGTCGGCGCGTACTACGGAGTTCACACGCTGCGTGCGGTGCAGAACTTCCCGATCAGTGGAACGCCCATCGCGCACCACGGCGAACTGGTCCGCGCAATGGTCGCGGTCAAAGCGTCAGCGGCGATCGCGAATCGGGATCTCGGGCTACTCGACCCCCGGATTGCCGGGGCGATCATCACCGCATGTGAAGAAATCCGAGACGGTGGACTGCACGAGCACTTCGTCGTCGACGTCATCCAGGGCGGTGCGGGAACATCGACCAACATGAACACCAACGAGGTCGTCGCGAACCGGGCACTCGAACTGCTCGGCCACGACCGTGGCGACTATCGGTACGTACACCCCCTCGAGCACGTCAACCTCGGGCAGAGCACCAACGACGCCTATCCGACCGCGGTGAAGATCGCGACCATCACCGCTCTCGGTGGACTACACGACTCCCTCGCCCGACTTGCCGCAGCGTTCGCGGCGAAGGCCGTCGAGTTCGCGGACCACATCAAGATGGGCCGCACGCAACTCCAGGACGCAGTTCCCATGACACTCGGACAGGAGTTCGGTACCTACGCCGTCATGATCGGTGAGGACATCGCCCGACTCGACGAGGTCGCGCTCCTCGCCCGGGAGATCAACCTCGGCGGCACCGCAATCGGGACCGGACTCAACTCACATCCCGATTACGCACGCCGGGTCTGCGCCGCACTTCGTTCGATCACCGGGATGGAGCTCGTCACTGCCGAGGATCTCGTCGAAGCGACGCAGGACGTCGGGGCGTTCGTCCAGATCTCCGGAACCGTCAAGCGTGCCGCCGTCAAGCTGTCGAAGATCTGTAACGACCTCCGGCTACTGTCCTCGGGGCCACGGGCGGGACTTGCTGAAATCGGTCTTCCCGCAGTGCAAGCCGGATCGTCGATCATGCCCGGCAAGGTCAATCCAGTCGTTCCCGAGGCGGTCTCGCAGGTCGCATTCGAGGTGATCGGCAACGACATTGCGATCACCATGGCCGCCGAAGGCGGCCAACTTCAACTGAACGCCTTCGAACCGCTCATCGCCCACAAACTGCTCGAATCGATCACCCACCTGTCCGCGGCGGTGGATACTCTAGCGACCCGATGCGTCCCGGGCATCACCGCGAACGTCGATCACATGCGGAAGGCTGTCGACAACTCCATTGGACTCATCACGGCCCTCAACCCGCACATCGGCTACGAGGCCGCAACCGCACTCGCCGCGCGCGCACTCGACTCCGACCGCACCGTCACCGAACTCACACGGGAATCGGGCCTGCTCACTCGGGAGCAGTTGGACATGATCCTGAGCCCGAACAATCTGCTTCGTCCCAGCACTCGCGGAGGGGAAAGCGTGTGAGGGACCTGTAGGTCTCCGGACTCGTGGCCCCAAATCTCATCTGGTATGGACACACGGTGGGCCCGTCGGCCAATTGGTGAGACTGCAGGCTGCGTGCGCATTGTGAAGTGGTTCAACATGGTGTCCGCCGAATCGGGGTATCCCTAGGCGCGCGACGACTGGTCCGGTGGACGGGTGGTTCGCAGCCGTTCGACGGTCAGGGCCGCGGACAGCGCGGTGATGCCGGCGAGGGTGAAAGGACTGTGCGGTGAGATCTCGGCGATTCGGTTCAGCCGGTTGTTCACCGTGTTCGGGTGCACGCCCAGGCGGCGCGCGGTGCGTTGCCGGTCCAGATCGCACTCGAAGTAGGTCTGCAGTGTGGTGCGCAGTTCGTCCTGGCTCAGCACCGCCGCCGCGGCGGTCACCAGGTGGTCGATGCCGGGGCCGGGGCGGCTCAATTGGTGGGCCATGAACACGTCGGAGAGACGATATAGGCCGGGGCTCCGGTCCAGGGCACGCACCAGATCGAGAACCTCGTCGGCCTGCCGAGCGGCGGTCGTCACCCCGCTGATTGCGATGTCCTCCACCACCGCCGCGGTGATCGTGGCGCCGGCAGCGGATTCCAGGCCGGCGACCAACCGGTCCAGTCGTTCGGCGCTCCTCGGGGCGTCGCCGGACCGCGGCACGAGCAGGTAGCCCCCTGTCCGGTCGAGCATGGACAGCGTCGCGGGACCTCCACCGGTTCGTAGCAGCGCCAGCATGCGGTGGAGGCGTCGCCGCTCTGCCACTTCCCGCGCCTCCGCATCGAGGCCGTTGTCGGCGGCGGCTCCGAGGCGCACCGCGAGGACGTCGTAGCCCTCTGCGAGGGTGATGTTCAGCCGTTCCGCGTCCGCCCGCGGATCCTGGCCGAGCAGCAGTAGTCGCGCGATCAGTGGTACGGCTCCGGACCGTTCCTCGGTGAGGGTTTCCTGCTCGGCCTGATACGCGGTAACCATCTCGGCCAGGAATATCTCTTGCAGCCGCATTATTGCGAGCCCGATCCAGGTCAACGCTTTGGTCTCGTCGGTGTTCGCGATACACCCGGACTCCTCGAAGAATTCCTGGAAGCCGTGCTGCCAGATATGGAGCAGGAGGTTCAGCGGTACACCTTCGCGGGCCCGTTGGGCCGCGCGGTCGCGGAGCATGGCGAGCTCGTCCTGGCCGGGCGTGCTGCCGGTTCGCAGGCTCGCCAGCACCAGTGGGAAGGAGCGGCGCGCGATCGCCGGCATCTCGGCGTCGAAGATCTCGGGCGGGAACAGCACGGTGGTCACCGCGGTCCGAGTGGTGCGTAGCGAGACATCGGCGATCCGGCCGCCCAACTCGCTGAGGATCCGGTCGACACCGTCGGGGCGCGGCCCGGGGCCGGCGATGTTGTGTTGGTAGTGCTTCATCCTGTGATTGTGCTACTGCACATGCGTACCGGGTCGCAGTTGCGAGAAGACACAGTGGCGTCGGTGGTGATTGGCGACACACTTCAACCATGACGACGATGACGCACGAGAGCACGTTTGCCCGCGTCCCCATGGTTGGTGACCGCGGATTTCCGCGCCTGCACTTCGGCACCCGTGAACTGCGCCGCACTGCAGGTGAGCAGCTATTTGGCCAGCCCTACGAGCGCCTGACCCTCCGCCCCGTCGGGGTCACGATCGGTGCGGTGGTCGAGGGTGTGGACCTGGCGGCGATCGACGATGAGACGCAGGTCGAGTTGCACCGGGCGTTGCTGGAATGGAAGGTGCTGTTCGTCCGCGATCAGCACTTGACTGGGGCCGAGCACATTCGTTTGGCGAAGCGTTGGGGTGGTATCGAAGCCAACGACTTCTTTCCCAACGGGGAGGTGCGGGAAATCTCCCGGCTGGCCAAGGGCGACACCGCTGTGGGGATGGAGAACGTCTGGCACAGCGATACCTCGTTCCGGCGCGATCCGTCCATGCTGTCCATCCTGCGTGCCATCTCGGTACCCGAGATCGGCGGCGAGACGATGTGGGCAGATATGGCTGCCGCGTACGACAACCTTCCCGACGGAGTGCGCGAGCGCATCGACGACCTCACCGCGACGCACACCTTCGTCAAGTCGTGGGGACTGACGATGACCGATGAGGCGATCGCCGAAATGGAGAGCATCCATCCGCGCATCTCCCATCCGGTGGTCCGCACCCACCCGGAGACCGGCCGCAAGTTCCTGTACGTCAACGAGCCCTTCACCGAAGCAATCGACGACCTGCCTCGTGAGGAGGCGGATGACCTGCTCGACTACCTGCTGTTCCAGGCGCGGGTTCCGGAGTACCAGGTGCGTTTCCGCTGGGAACCCGGATCTGTCGCCATGTGGGACAACCGCATCACCCAGCACTACGCCATCAGCGACTACTTCCCTCAGCGCCGGGTGATGGAGCGGGTCACCGTGGTCGGCGACCAGCCGTTCTGATCGCACACGGACAGGAGAGACTGAACATGATCGAACACGCCACGATGTTCGTGGACGGCACGCAGCGGCCCCCGGCCGGCGCCGACACCATCACGGTGATCGGCGCCGCCACCGGTGAGGTCATTGGCCGGGCGCCTGCGGCCGGCGAGGCCGACGTGGACGCCGCCGTGGCGGCGGCCCGCCGGGCTCTCGCCGATGGAGTCGGCTGGGCGGGTTGGGATCCCGGCCGCCGCGCCGACCTGCTGGACCGCCTCGCCGACCAGGTGGAGGCGCGCGGATCCGAGGCCGCCGCGCTGGTCGCACAGCAAAACGGGATGCCGATCACCACCGCGCTGGCGGTGGAGGTGGCCATCCCGGTCGCGGTGTACCGCTACTACGCCGACCTGGCCCGGAACACCGAGTTCTCCGAGGTCCGGCCCGGTCTGCTCGGCGGCAGCGCGCGCGTCGACCGGTTCCCGGTGGGCGTGATCGGGGCGATCGTCCCGTGGAACTACCCGAACCTGCTCACCGCCTTCAAGGTCGCGCCGGCGCTTGCCGCCGGGTGCGCCGTGGTGATCAAACCCAGCCCGGAGACGGTGTTGGACACCTACGTGTTCGCCGACGCCGTGAGCGCCGCGAGCGTGCCGCCCGGGGTGATCTCCATCGTGCCCGGCGGCGCCGACATCGGCCGCTACCTGGTCGGGCACCCCGGCGTCGACAAGGTGACGTTCACCGGATCCACCGAGGTGGGCCGACAGATCGGCGCGCGCTGCGGGCAGCTGCTGCGGCCGGTCACCCTCGAGCTCGGTGGCAAGTCTGCCGCGATCCTGCTCGACGACGTCGACCTCGCTGCCAACGCCGAAGGCCTGTTCCAGGCGACGCTGCTCAACAACGGCCAGACCTGCGTCGCCAACACCCGAATCCTGGCTCCGCGCGGTCGCTACGCCGAGGTGGTCGACTTCTTCGCCGAGCTCTGCCGCAGCGCGGCGGTCGGGGACCCGCTCGATCCCGGCACCGTCGTCGGACCCATGGTGACCGAGGCGCACCGGGCCCGCGTCGAGCGGTACATCGCGCGCGGCCGGGCCGACGGTGCCCGGCTGGTGTCCGGCGGCGGTCGCCCGCAGCGGCTCGATCGTGGCTGGTTCGTGCAGCCGACCGTCTTCGCCGACGTCGACCCGGGAAGTGTCATCGCCCGGGAGGAGATCTTCGGACCGGTCCTCAGCGTGCTGCCGTACGACTCGGTGGACGAGGCGATCGCGTTGGCCAATGACAGCGACTACGGTCTCGCCGGCACGGTGTGGACCGCTGATCCCGACTCGGCCCGTCGGGTCGCCGATGCCATCGACTCCGGCACCTTCGGAATCAACTACTTCATGCTCGACCCGGTCGCGCCGTTCGGCGGCACGAAAGCCAGCGGTCTCGGCCGTGAGCTCGGCCCCGAGGGTCTCACGGCCTGCTTGACGTCGAAGACCACCTACTCGGCCGTCTGACACTCCGCTCCCTCAGTTCCGATCCCAGTCCACACCCGCCCGCACTCTGCACGAAGGAGCATCGTCGTGTCCCTCACCCTCAACTCGCAGGCGGCCCCGCCCGGCTGGGCCCATTCCACTCGGAGGGCGTGGCTGATCACCGCCATGTTGGCGTTGTTCATGCTGATCAACTGGGGTGACAAGTCCGTGCTCGGACTCACTGCCCGCGCCCTGATGAAGGATCTGGGGTTGACCCCGTCCCAGTACGGACTGATCGCCAGCTCGTTCTTCTTCCTGTTCGGGATCGGCACCGTGCTGGGCGGTTTCCTCGTTGATCGGATCAAAACCAAGCCGATGCTGCTCGTCATGGCGGTGGTCTGGGCCCTTGTACAGTTCCCGGTGCTCGGCGGCGCCTCGTTCGCGGTGCTGCTGGTGTCCAGGATCGTGCTCGGACTGGCGGAGGGGCCGGCCACACCGGTCGCATTACATGCGGTGATGAAGTGGTTCCCGGACGAGCGCCGCGACCTGCCGAACTCCATCGTGCTGGCCGCGTCGGGACTGGGACTGCTGGTCGCCGCGCCGGTGATGGCGTTCGTCCAGGTGCACTGGGGCTGGCGCTGGTGCTTCGGCGTGCTCGGTATCGCGGGCCTGGTGTGGGCCGCGGTGTGGTTGCTGGTCGGCCGAGAGGGACCGTACGACAAGCCTGTCAGCACCGCCGCACCCGAGTTGGACGGTGCCGCCACCGCGCCCGACGTGGCCGGATCCGCCTCCGATGTCATAGGGCGGGTGTCATACTGGCGACTGTTCGCCACCCGCACCTGGGTGTGTTTCGCACTGGCCGGATTCGGCTGCTACTTCGTGACCGCGTTGCTCACCACCTGGCTACCGACGTATCTGGAGTCGGTGCGCGAGATCAGCACCATCTCCACCGGCAACTGGATCGCGGCGACCGCAGCGACGGGCGCGATCGCGATGTTCGGCCAGGGCGTGGTGTCGCGGATGCTGATCGCCCGTGGCATACCGACGCGGTGGGCGCGGGCAGGTGTGGCCGGGATCGCGGTGGTGATCGCCGGGCTCTGCATGGTGGGCTTCGTGTTCACCGACGGGACACTGCAGCTGATCCTGATGCTGCCCGCGTTCAACCTGTTCACCGCCACGTTCCCCGCATCCAGCGCGGCAGTCGCGCAGATCACCCCGGTGGCGCAACGCGGCGCGGTGCTGGGCGTGCTGTTCGCCTTTCTCGGCGCCGCCGGGGTCATCGCTCCGTTTCTCGCCGGCCGCCTGATCCAGGCCGCGCATCAGCCGGCGTCGGGCTATCACACCGCCTTCCTGATCGGAGCGGCCCTGTTGATCGTGTCCGGCCTGGCCGTGGCGCTGCTGGCGAACCCCGACCGGGACGCCGTCCACCTCGCGGAGCGAAAGGCCCACTGACCCCGGCGATCCGGATCCACCCCCTCCATCTCATCGCCCGGCGCTCACCGCGCCGGGCGACCACCACGCAGGAGCACCACCATGACCATGATCACCGGACACCAATCCACCCACGGCGACGACTACCAGCTCAACACCAGCACGCTGCTACGGCATTCGGCGCGCACCTATCCGGAACAGGAGATCGTGTACCGAACGCCCGACGGAGGTTGGGACAGGTACACCTACGCCGACGCCTACACCGGGGTGCAGCGCGCCGCGAACGTACTGGACGCGCTGGGCGTGCAGCCGGGCGACGTGGTGGGGATCCTGGACTGGAACAGCCGCAGGCACTTCGAGCTGTACTGGGCGATCCCCGGAATCGGGGCGGTGATGCTGCAGATGAACCTACGGCTCTCGCCCGAGGATCTGGGGTACGTCGCCGCGCACAGCGGCGCCACGGTGATTCTGGTCGACGAATCGTTGATCGGTGTGGCGGAAGCCATCGCATCGCACGCCCCCGGTGTCCGCCGGTGGGTGGTCATGGCGGATCGCCCGGTCATCGAGATCGAGACCACCCTGCCGGACGCGGCCGACTATGAGGAGCTGGTGGCGCGGGCACCGTTCGAATACCACTGGCCGGTGATCGACGAACGGTCCGCGTACAGCGCCTGCTACACCACCGGCACCACCGGGCGGCCGAAAGGCGTCTACTATTCGCACCGCGGCATCTGCCTGCACACCATGGCGCAGGCGGTGAACCTGCTGATGTCCGCCGAGGACACCGTCATGATGATCACCCCGATGTTCCACGCGCAGAGCTGGGGCCTGCCGCAGTCGGCCGTGTACACCGCGGCCCGGATCGTCCTGCCCGGGGCGTACACCGCCGCGGATATCGGCGTGCTGGTGGACGCGATGATCGCCGAGGCGGTGACGGTGGCGAATGGCGCCCCGGCGATTTTCGGGCCCATGCTGGAGTACATCCGCACCCTGGACGCCAAGCCCGACCTGAGCCGAGCGCGGCTGCTGTCCGGATCCACCGAGCCGCCGCTCGCGCTCATGCGCGGCTTCCACGACGAGGTGGGTGCGGACGTGATCCACGCGTACGGTGCCACCGAGACCACACCCACCACCTTCGTCAACCGCGGCGTGAAGTTTTCCCTCGGTGGCCTCTCCGAGGAGGAGAAATGGGATCTCAAGCGCTGCCAGGGATTGCCGGTGAATGGGGTCGACATGCGGATCGTCGACGATCAGGGGCGGGAACTTCCGCACGACGGCGTCAGCGTCGGCGAGGTGTGGCTGCGCGGGCCGTGGATCACCACGAGCTACTACGGGCGCGAGCCGAGCCCCGATCAATTCGTGGACGGCTACTGGCGCAGCGGTGACCTCGGTACCATCGCACCGACCGGCCACCTCAAACTCACCGACCGGCTCAAGGACGTGGTGAAGAGTGGCGGCGAGTGGATCTCGTCCATCGACATGGAGAACCTGATCACGGCGCACCCGCGAGTCGCGGAGGCCGCAGTGGTAGCGGTTCCACACCCGAAGTGGCAGGAGCGACCGCTGGTACTGGTCACCACGGTTGACGGAGAGGGCTTGCCACTGAGCGAGATACAGGAGCTACTCAGCACGCGATTGGCGAAGTGGCAATTACCCGACACTGTCCTCATGCGGTCCGAACTTCCTCGCACCAGCGTGGGCAAACTGGACAAGAAGTCCCTCCGCGCCGAGTACGGCGACATCTATTCAGCCGCTCCGCTGTCGTGATCGCGGGTTGCCGGCGTCCCGGGCCCTTCCGCGTCGGACAAGATCCCGACCCCCGGTTCACCCTGGCCAACGAGAGAACATTCCTGGCCTGGATACGTACAGCCCTCGGCATGATCGCCGGCGCAGTCGGTTTCGAAGCATTCGGTCCCGACTTACCTCCACTGATCCATCGCCTCCTCGTGATCGGACTGTTGGTGGCCGCCGTAGTGATCGCCATTGGCTGCTTCCTCCGATGGATAGGTGTGGAATCGGCGATGCGCCGCGGTCACAGCCTGCCTGCACCGGCGTTGGCACCGATGCTGGTCGGTGTCTTGGCATTCGCCGGCACCACGCTTGCTCTCGTGTTCGCGATCCGATGACGACGACAGCGCGTGGTGACGCGGGACTGCAACCAGAACGAACCTCACTGGCGTGGGTGCGAACATCACTGACCCTCGGTGCGGTCGCCCTTCTGTGCAGCCGCTGCCTTCCTACGGTCGACCACGACAATCGGACGTGGTCGACCGGCGTACCGTTAGTCACCCTGATGCTCGCCGCGGTGCTGCTCGTCTCGTCGCCCCAGCATCGGCGGGCGCTTTGTGCCGACTTCACCGCCGGACGAACTCGCCCAGCGATACGACACGCCGTCGGATTGATAAGCGCGGTGACCTCATTGGCAGTGGCTGCAGCGATCACGTTCCTCTGAGTTCAGCCACATCTGTCGTGTCGATTCGGCGATCCCGACAACTCGACCGAGATGGACGTAGAGCTGAGCGGTGGATCGCGTAGTGCAGGACGAAGCATCCCGGGCCATGCCATTGGCGCTCGCGAGTTCGGAAGCAGGGACCGGCCTGCTTGCGCTGCATGGCATGCCTCGCAAACCAGTTTCCGATCGTTGGCCGATCCAAGATTCCGAGAGCGCCGAACATCAGCTCGAAGCCAGCGCGACAGAGGCCGCCGCATTCATCGACGACCTCCGAACACGCTTTCCGAAGTTGTCGTGGACCGGGCCAAATAGCAAGTCATTGACCAGACACCTCTCGACTTGGACGACGCCGCTGAGCGGAGGACGGATGGTGACCGTCTCCATCCCTACCTGTTGGTATCCATCGGAGTCCGAGGCGAGGGCGACGCCGCCATCATCGAAGACACTCCCTACCGCGCGGTCATGCCCGGTGTCGTGGGGCCTCGTGCGAGAGGTCCACGTAGATTCCGACGGTCGTTCGCCGGTCTCGAGGTGCGCAGAGCGGACCACCATCTGCGAGACCGTCGGCAGCAAGCACCACGACGACGTCCTGTGGGGCAACGCAAGCGAAACTCTATCGGCTCGAGTGGCGCCGACACGAGGATGTCCGGTCGTGGATCGATCTGCGGCACGCGGTCGACTTGGGCTGGGGGAGTGCAGTCACGCGTCAGAGAACCGAGTAACCGGCTGGCAGGGGAAGGCGGCCGGTCAAGGCCAGCAGCGCCGCGGATGCTGTTCCCTGCGCTGCGGCCAGACCGCCGATGACGGCGAACGTCTCGGCTACTGCATCGTGGGGGACATCGGCGCTGACGCCGAGGGCGGTTGCCAAGTCGCATGTGTGCACGGTCAGCTCGAGGGTCCGGGTCGGGAGGTAGCCCTGCAAGGTCATCATCCCGAATGGTGTGCGCACCAGGGCTGTGGCTGGGGCGGCCCGGACCCGCTCGGGTACCCGGAGCACCAACGCGCTCAGCGCGGCCATCGGGTCCTCGCCGAGCGCGGCGCCGGCGGCGCGTCCCCGCTGCACCACCGCTGTGGTGTCAGCCAGGGCGCCGGCGATGGCCAGGTAGTACGCGACGGGATTGTCCAGGTCCACCGGGCCGGAGTCGGCGCCGGCGACGTCGAGGTAGGTCTCCACCGTCGTCAGCGACCGGCTGGTGTGCCCCAGCAGGTCGCGCACGGACCACTCGCCGAGGCCGGGGGCGTCATAGTGACCTGTCGCGGAGGCGCTGACTTCGAGGAACCGCCGGGCGGCACTGTCGAAGGCACGAGCAGCTTGGCCGTCCATCAGCTCAGTATCGCAGCTGCCAGTGTTCAACGCCCGCACTCGGGCCATCCCAGTCACCGATCCCTTACTTACACGGCCTGTGATCCGGGACGGGTATCACGATCGCCTCGAAACACAGCGCCACGAGATCCTTGGGCGGCCCAAAGCCCAGGCCGATTCGATGTTGGGTACTCAGCGTCTGGTCTCGTACCTGGTCAGGATCACCCCGTCAGGGAACGTTCGGGTCTCCACCAGTGTCAGGTTCACCCAATTGTCCAGGGCCGTAAAGAATGGCGTGCCGCCACCTACCAGAACCGGATGGGTGGCCAGCACGTACTCGTCGATCAGCCTGGCCCGGATGGCCACTGCGGCGAGTGTGGCACCGCCGATATCCATGGGGCTGCTGTCCTCGGCCTCGAGCCGGGTGATCTCGGTGACCGCGTCGCCTGTGACCAGGCGGGTGTTCCAGTCGACCGTGCTGGTCGTCGAGGAGAACACCACCTTCGGCGTGTCCCGCCAGCGCCAGGCCCGTCGCCCCCACCCGGTCGGACCACCACTGGAACAGCTCGTCGCTCGGCACACTCCAGCCGAGATCGTTGCCGGGCGTGGCGATGTAGCCGTCCAGGCTCAGGTTCATGCCGACGGTCAGTTTTCGCATGGTGTCAGCCTCCCGTGAGTCGGTACTCGGTGTACAGCTTTGACCGCGAGCTTGCGGTTGCCGCCGCCTGCCTCGATGAGCAGTACCTGTGCAGACCTGTTTTTGCTCAGCCGCGACGCCACCGCGCACCCCGCCGAACCTGCGCCGACCACGATGTAGTCGATCTGCTGTGACATGTGTCTGTCCTTGTCGGTGCGACCAACGGTAGGGGCGGCGTAGTCGCCAGCCAAGTGTCTGCACGCCAAGGATTCTCGCGGCATTGTACTGCAGTACAACAGTTGGGTGTTATGCTCCGCGGCGTGCCGGAAGCGAGTTCGCAAGATCGCCGGGGCGGGCTTTCCGCCGAGGGTCGCCGGTTGGTGGCCGCTGTCGCGGCGGAGCTCGGCGACCATCTGGATCAGGCGCGGGAGGCAATCAACGATCGGATGCGTGCAGAGTTGCCAGAGCTCGACGAGGCGCCCGTGGAGCTGCACGACGGGCTCGATCGGTCGACTGCCGCGCACATGGCTCTGCTGCGCGGCATGCTCGGCGCGTGGACGGAGCCGACCGTGGCGAGCGCGCCGCGGGAAGCGGTCGACTGGGCGGTGGATCTGGCGCGACACGGGTTTGCGATTGAAACGCTGTTGCGCGCTTATCGAATCGGGCATGGAGAGTTTTGGCAGTTCTGGCTGAAGTTGCTCTCGGACCGCGTTGACGATCCCATTCTCCTGGCCGAGACCTCTGCTGCCACATCGGATTACACTTTTCGCTACGTAGACGCGGCGTTGGTGCCGATCATAGATGAGTATCTCAGGGAGAGGGAACGTCTGGCTCGGCGTGCACAGAGCCTCGGTGAGGCCGAGATACGGCGCGTGCTCCGTGGCGACGCCGTCGACGTCCGGCTGGCGAGTGAACGGATTCGCTACCGGCTCGATGGTTGGCACGCGGGATTCATCGTCTGGTCCGATGCGGGCGACGACAGCGATGTGACACATCAATTGGATCGAGCGGGCGCCCGGATAGTGGAAATGCTGCGTGGCACGGAGTCGCTGACAATGCCCGCGGGGCGATCGGTGTTGTATGGCTGGGTCGGCTCACCGCGTCGTCGCGCCGAAGTCGGGCGCCACATCGAAATAGACGGCATGCATGTCTGCGTCGGTTCACCGGGCAAGGGCGTCGATGGCTTTCGTCGTAGCCACGTCCAGGCCGGGCTCGCACGGCGGGTGGCCAGGTTGGCGACGCCCATTCCGGCGTTTCTCGCCTACCGCGATTGTGCGGTAGCGGCATTGCTGTGTGCGGACGTCGAGGGAGCCCGTGAATTCGCTTCCGAAGTGCTCGGTGAAATCCTCGAACGCGCCGACGCCGACCGGCTCCTGGAAACGGTGTCGGTGTACCACCGGGAAGGGCTGAGCCTCAATCGCGCGGCCGAGCGACTTCATGTCCACCGCAATACCGTGGCCTATCGGGTTCGGCGGGTAGTGGACGCGAGCACCGAGGACGATGGGGGTTCGTTGCGACTCAGGGCAGCCGTGGAGGTGGCCAGACTCATCCGACCGGGGGCTGGCAGCACTCAGTGACCAACGTACGTGCGCGGCGTACCACGATGCCTGATTCGGCCAAAAGACGGCGCGGAAATCCGGTCGGCCCGGTACCACTGCGATGGGTACCGGGTGGACAATCGAGAGGTACGACATCACGGCCACGACCACGAAGGGGTGGAGCGGTGAACCGGACCGAGCTCCCACAGACACTGCGGCGATCGTCGAAGGAGGTACAGGCAGCCTTCACGGCGGCACACGAAATCGCCGTCCGGCGGTATGGCGAGGGCGAGGAGGCCCAACGAGCAGCGTATGGCGAGATCAAACAAAGTTTCGAGCTCGTCACCGACCACTGGGTGCCCAAGCAGGGCTGACCTGATCGGTGGGAAAGCGGGAACACACTGAGCGCGATCTGTACGTGTAGCCGTCACGGCCGCTCCAGTGGAGCATGCGCGCTCGAGTCGGCCCGCCGCTGTCTGTCGACCGAATAGTAATGGGCGACCGATGAGGCGGAGCGGCCCGGTCGGAGTGGGGTCGACTCCGACCGGGCCTCGCCGGAACGTTCGTAGTACTCCCGTGCCGCTAGCTACCGAATCCCCGCCAGCCAGTGGGGGATTGGCTGACGGGGACTTTGTCGGCACCGTGTGCTCGTGTGTACCGATACGGGGAAATGGTAGATCCAGTGGCTGGCACCTCACTGCAATGTGACCTACGCCACACGGATATTTTGTAGCGCACAGTGGTCGGGAAGCGAACGCAACACGTGGTCGGGGGCAGCTCCAATGAGCACGCCATGGCTCGGGATCGTGCGGACAGCCCGGTGATGCGGTCATGTGGCTGAATCTGGTCGCGAAACCTGTGTGGGAACCGCAACTGCACCCTGCATGGAGTGGAGTAGTGAGATGTGGCATCAGGGGACTGTGTACCGGGCGAAAACGTGCCATCCGACGAAGCCCCAGATCCCGATGAGAAGTAATCGGCCGGGTGGCCGGACCCACAGCGACGAGGCGATACTCGCCAGGCTCGACCACCGTCCGCCCGTTCGATGGCTGCACAGCTCGATGCCGATCCCGGCGCCGATCAACATGAGCCAGATGATTCCGATCTCCACCTCACATCGCCTCACCGCGGCTGCGATGCATGATGCGGACGGCCGGTGCGGCGCCGAACGCGAGCCATCCGCAGAACAGGACGAACCGAACCGGGTGCCACGCCAGGGCATGATCGATCACCGTGCTGAGTGTCGGCACGGTGATCGACCGGCCACCCAGGGCGATGCCGACGGCTTCGAGCCCGGCGGCGATCATGAGCAATATCAGCCATGGACGCACCGAACGTAGGCTGAGTGTCCCGACCCGCGGCATGCCGCTACGACGAGAATCAGCGGTGCCGCTGACGACGGCCAGACAGGTGAGCAGGGCGACGGGGACTCCAACGGCGACATAGGCGAGCGCCGTAAACGGCCGCAGTCCGGTTGCCCAATACGCATAAACAGCCGCGACCACGAGACCGCACCAACCAGCGGCGTGGGACGTAACAATTCGCCGTGGCACCGATTCCATCGCATCACCCCGTATACCAAACCCAACCCCGCCCCCGCCGATGCGACCCGCGGCTCCCGGCGACTACTGCTGCGCGGCCGGGCCAGTTTCGGTGCCCGCGCCACTCTCGCCGCCACAACCGGCCCGGGCGGCCCCGGAAGGGTGGGGTCCTCCTCTCGGCAATTCGACAGCTCAGGCCATCTCGGTGTCGCGCACGTGCTCGATCTCGGCGTCGGTGTACGACGGATGCGTATGAGTTGTTGTCGAGCGTGCGAACACGATCGGCCCCCTTCTGCTCAGGGCGGCGCCGACGCGGCGTCGCCGGTCAATTCCCCGTGTTTCACACTGCTCCACCTGTGCGTGGGAGGCAATGGGTGGTGGCCGTTGCCGGCGGGGTGCTCTGTTTCCGAACGGGGTCTCGACGCGGTCGCCCTACGGACTGCACACGGTGGGGCAAAATCGCTCTTGTGAGCGAGACTCCCGCCAGGACCTCCGACGTGACGGCTGCAGGGCCGGATCCCGACCTCGCCCGGGCCCGCGACGGGGACGACGCGGCGTTCACCCGCCTCGTGGGCCCGCTGCGCCGGGAACTGCACGCCCATTGCTACCGGATGCTCGGGTCGAGTCACGACGCCGACGACGCGCTGCAGGATGCGCTGCTGCGGGCGTGGCGGGGGTTCGCGCGGTTCGAGGGTCGCAGCACGCTGCGGTCCTGGCTGTACACCGTCGCCACCCGCACGTGCCTCGATGCCGTTGCGAGTCGTGGCAAGCGGGCACTGCCGGTCGACCTGGGACCGTCGAGTGATCGCGCGGTCATCGGCGACGTCCCGGTGACGGACGTGGCCTGGCTGGGCCCGTATGCCGATGCGGGTTTGCCCGCCGGCCCGGCGGGGCCTGACGCGCGGTACGAGCAGCGCGAAGCCGTCGAACTGGCATTCGTTGCGGCCCTGCAGCATCTGCCGGGAAACCAGCGGGCGGCGCTGCTGCTGTTCGAGGTTCTCGGTTTCTCCGCTGCCGAGATCGCGGCCGTCATGGACACGACGAAGGCGTCGGTGAACAGTGCCCTGCAGCGGGCCCGCGCCGTCGTCGCCGAAAAGGTCCCGCCGGTGACGCAGGCGCAGACCCTGCGGGACATCGATGACGCGCGCCTGCGTGCCCTCGTCGGCGGATACGCCAGTGCGCTGGAGCGCGGCGATGCCGACGCCCTGGTCGCGCTGCTCACCGAGGATGTCACCTGGTCGATGCCGCCGATGGCGCACTGGTACCGCGGTCTCGGGGCCGTCGCCGACTTCGCGGTCCGGGTTCCGCTCACCGGCTGTGGCGCGTGGCGTCACCTCCCGATCACAGCGAACGGGCAACCGGCCGTCGCCTTCTATCTGTGGGACGAGGGTGCCCGCACCCATCTGCGCTGGTCGATCACGGTGCTGACCCTGCGTGGCGACAGCATCGCGGATCTCACGTCGTTTCTCGGGGCGGAGCATTTCGTGCCCTTCGGGTTGCCCGAATCACTGCCGTGACCAGGGTCTGACCGTGGAATGTGCCACACCGGCACCATTATGGCACCAGATATTTGAACCAGAGTCTTGCGATGGTGCCATCGTGGTGCCATGATGGCATCATGGATCTCACACCGTATGTCGATTCCCTCCGCCGCGAGCTTGCGGTAGCCGCCGAGGCCGGGGGAGACGAAAGCCGCGCCCTGGCCGAGAGGCTCACTGCACCATTGGAATCCGGCATTCGGCTGGCGCTCCTGGACGCGCTGTCTGACGCGGCCAACGAAATCACCCGTGACCTGGCCCCGGGTTCGGTCGACCTCCGTCTCCGCGGTCGTGAACCCAGCTTCGTCGTCACCGCCGCCCCCGTCGAGCCCCCGCACGACGAGGCACCGGCGGCCGCGGACGTCGCGTCGGTCCGGTCTCCCGAACCGGACGACGGTCCGATGACCCGAATCAATCTCCGCCTCCCACAGGACCTCAAGGATCGCGTCGAAGAAGCCGCCCGGGACGCCGGACTGTCCGTGAACGCCTGGCTGGTGCGGTCTGCCGCCTCGGCGCTGGAACCGAGCGGCGCGAGCCGCCGTTCCGAGCGGCGCGCGCCCCAGGGCAGCGACGACTTCACCGGCTGGGTGCGCTAGCCCATCCGATTTCCACCACACGTTCTCCACCCTCACCTTCCGGAGGTTCACCATGCCCACTTTCAGCACCCCCGCGCCGATATCGGCCACGATCGAACTCGTGGTCGGTGACGCCCGGATCACCGCGAGCGACCGGGACGACACCGTCGTCGACGTGCGCCCCAGCGACGACTCTCGCGAGCCGGACGTCCGGGCGGCCGAGCAGACCCGCATCGAATACGACGCCGGCAGATTACTGGTCAAGACGCCGAAGCAGCGGGGTCTCGGACTGTTCGGCAAGGCCGGTTCGGTCGACGTGACCATCGCGTTGCCGACCGGTTCCCAGCTCGAGTGCGACGCGTCGGTCTCGACTCTCCGCGTCGTCGGCCGGGTCGGAGTCTGCCGTGTGAAGATGTCGGCGGGCGACATCCAGCTCGGGGAGACCGGTCCTCTCGACGTGCACACGGGCGCCGGCGGCGTCGTGGTGGAACACGTCTCGGGGAACGCGGACGTGAGCACGGGGTCGGGGAAGATTCGCCTCGGCGGGATCGACGGCAGCGCGGTGGTCAAGAACTCGAACGGCGACAACTGGATCGGCGCGGTGGCCGGCAGTCTTCGAGTGAAGACGGCGAACGGAGACATCTCCGTCGACGACGCCCGCGCCGACCTGACCGCGGCGACCGCCAACGGCGACATCCGGATCGGGCAGGTGGTGCAGGGCACCGCTTCGCTCGAGACCGCGTGCGGCCGGATCGAGATCGGAATCCGCCCGGGCACCGCCGCCCGGCTCGACGCACACACGTCCTTCGGGAAGGTGCACAACCGAATGAACTCCGTCGGCAGTCCCGAATCGACCGACGAAAAGATCGACGTGCGGGCCCGTACAAGCTTCGGCGACATCGTGATTCACCGCGCCGACATCCAGCAGTCAACCAGTCGAAAGGCAGAGTGATGACAGCATCGATCACCACCCGATCAGCGATAACGGCCACGGGATTGCGAAAGTCTTACGGCGACAAGCTCGTGCTCGACGGCGTCGACCTCGACATCGCCGAGGGAACGATCTTCTCGCTCCTCGGACCCAATGGCGCAGGCAAGACCACCACCGTCCAGATTTTGTCCACCCTCATCGAGCCCGACGGCGGTGACGTGCGAATCGCCGGGCACGACCTCATCCGCGAGTCCGATGCGGTCCGTGCCACGATCGGTGTCACCGGCCAGTTCTCCGCGGTGGACAGCCTGCTCACGGGGCGCGAGAACCTGATCCTGATGGCGGATCTGCACCATCTGGGACGCAGTGCCGGTCGCAAGCGGGCCACGGAGCTGCTCGCGCAATTCGATCTCGTCGAGGCGGCAGCCAAGGCCGCCGGAAGTTACTCCGGCGGCATGCGCCGACGGCTCGACCTCGCGATGACACTCGTCGGTGATCCACGGATCATCTTCCTCGACGAGCCGACGACGGGTCTCGATCCGCGAAGCCGGCGCACCATGTGGCAGATCATCCGGGAGCTCGTCGCCGACGGCGTCACGATCTTCCTCACCACGCAGTATTTGGAAGAAGCCGACCAGCTCGCCGACCGCATCGCGGTGCTCGACGGCGGCACGCTGGTCGCGGAGGGCACTCCCGAACAACTCAAGCGGCTAGTTCCGGGCGGTCACATCTCACTGCAACTCGCCGGGACGGAGGAACTCGACGCCGCGTCCCGAGTTCTCGGCGACGTGACCCGCGACGACGAATCGCTCACCCTCCAGGTTCCCAGCGACGGCAGCGTGCAGTCGCTGCGGTCAGTCCTCGATCGGCTCGACTACGCCGCGATCCAGGTCGAGAACCTCTCCGTCCACACGCCCGATCTCGACGACGTCTTCCTCGCGCTCACCGAGCGCACCGAACCCCGGAAAGAGAGCCTGCGATGACGACCATGGGTTACGCGCTGAGCGATTCGGCGACCATGCTGCGACGCAATGTCCGGCACATGATCCGATATCCGTCCATGACAGTGCTGCTCGTCGGGATGCCGATCGTCCTCCTGCTGCTGTTCGTCTACGTCTTCGGCGGCACGCTGGGCGCGGGACTCGGCGATCCGGCCGGCGGGCGCGGCGCATACATCGACTACGTCGCACCCGGAATCATCCTGATGACCATCGCGAGCGCCGCGCAGGGAACCGCGATCTCCGTTGCCACGGACATGACGGAGGGCATCATCGCCCGGTTCCGCACCATGGCCATCGCCCGTGTGTCGGTCCTGACCGGGCACGTCGTCGGCAGCATGATCCAGACATTGATCAGCCTCGTCGTGGTCGTCGGTGTCGCCGTCCTCATCGGATTCCGTCCCACCGCCGACCTCGGAGAGTGGCTCGCCGCGTTCGCGGTGCTCGCACTGTTCACCTTCGCGCTCACGTGGCTGTCGGTCGCGTTCGGACTGGTGTCGAAGAGTGTCGAAACGGCGAGCAACCTTCCGATGGTGCTCATCCTGCTTCCATTCCTCGGGAGCGGGTTCGTCCCGACCGATTCGATGCCGGCCGGACTGCGCTGGTTCGCCGAGTACCAGCCGTTCAGCCCCGTCATCGAGACCATCCGCGGACTGCTGCTCGGTACGCCCATCGGCAACAGCGCCGCGCTTGCCGTCGGCTGGAGCGCCGGGATCGCGCTGGTCGGCTACCTCTGGGCGAAGCGGCTTTTCATTCGGCGGGTGACGTGACAGTTTCCCCGTGCTGGTGAGCGAATGCCGCGGTAGTCTTCCGATGCCGCGGTTTCGCCACCGGTGATGCAGCCGCGCGTTACAGTCGGAACCGGTTTTCCTTCGTCAGCAGGGTGGGATCGCGATGAACTTGATCAAGAAATCGGCCATGTCGGCGGTCGTCGCCGCTGCGGTGACACTCGGCGCGGGCACTGCCCACGCCGATCCCGTACTGCCGACACCGGGAACGCCGGCACTCGAGATCCCCGGACGGCACGAGGTCGACAAGCAGCAGGCCCTCGAGAACATGCTCAACGAACTCGGCGTCGGCTGGGCCAACGGGGGAGCGGCCGGGACCGCGATCGGTGCGCTCATGGGTCTGGGTGTCGGGTGTGTCTCGATGTTCCCCGGCAGCCTCGCGGGCTGCATCATCGGCACGCCGATCGGCGCGATCACCGGCGCGATCGTCGGAATCGGTCAAGGGAATCCCAAGGCGCAGCAGGCTATCCAGGAGTACATCAACACCCCGTGAGTGAGTTGGCCGGGCGTATCGGCTAGCGGCCGGAGTCGTTGCGGACCTTCCGTAGGAGCCGCTTCAGTCCGGGCGTCTCTCCATCCGAACGACGCGTGGTCGGAAGCGCGACGGTGCACGATGTCGAATATGTGCGCAGGAATGGCAACCCGGTGCTCCGCCGCGCTACTCACGGCTTCGATCACCGCGCGGCGGGGTCGGTCGTCCTCGAGCGCAAATGTCACCGTGTTCAGTGTGTCGGCAGGCAACGACGCGCGGAGTGTCGAGACACCTCGTGGGCAAACGCAGTGAAATCCTCTCCACCGAGGACGTTCGCGGGAGTGACCGTTCCCAGTCGGGCACCGAATTGATGCCCGCTCCGGCGATCACGCCGACCGCGCCGAGACGGCGAACCTGTTCGATCCATCCGTGCGGCGGCGCGATGAGGCCCTCGAAGAGAACGTTCGTGCCGTCCTCGATACGAAGGGTGCGCCCGCCCGCCGAGTGCAACGTCAGGACCGCGGACGTCGGTCCGTCCACTCCGTCGAACACCGGGCTGGGATCGTGTCACCCGCGCCCTGCCAGCGCCTGCAGTAGCCGGTGGCGCATCGCTGGTTCAACGTCGTAATCGAGGGCGACGATCGGAGTGATCCGATCGTCGTCGTGTATGTGATAGATGGCGACGGCGTCGACGTTGGTATCCCCCATGGGTCACCACGATGCCACAGAAAAGTCCAACCGGAAGGTTTCTTTGGATCGCATCGGCCGAGCGGCGCCGAGCGATCTGCGCCCGCATCTCGGATGAGTAAAGGGCATGTTCCGGGCACACGGATCGGAGTTAAATGGAGTAACGCGGTTTTGTAGTGGATTTCGACAACGAGGGAGCCCAGCTCAAGGTCCGCCGCCCCCCGCTCCGGTCCAACCCGTACGGGAGGCATAGCGTTTCGGGGTGCGCGATGATCGAAGCAGTGACCGGGCTCCTCTCGAGGCGAATCGAGCCCGCTGAGGGCCGATCCGATCCGCCCGCCGCACAACACGATGACACGGGTGGCGGTGGAGTCTCGCTCCGGAGATTGCTTGCGGTGGCGAGGTTGACGCCTGCGCAAGCCGTCCTGCTCGTCGCGGATGTGCTCGACCAGATCGCGTGCGGTCACGGCCGATACCCGGTCCGACTCCGAGACGACGACGTGAGGGTGACCGATACCGGGTACCTCACGATCGAGTGCACCGGCCCGGTGATGTCGCGGGACCCCATGAACGAGGCGGTGACACGCCTCCTTCGCGACGTCGCCGCGAACTGCCGGGGTTCGGCGCTCTCCGACCGGCTGGACGAATCGATCTCCGATTCAACGGATCTCGACGGACTCGTGCATGCGGTGGGCGGAGCGATCGCTCCGGATGTCGATGCCGGCGAGGAGCGCAGAAGGCGGCATCAACTCGCCGATCTCGTCGCCGCGACGACGGGACGACTGCGATCGGACGGAAAGACAGCGGCGGAGCCACCGACGGTCCAGTCCCCGCCGCCGCCCGTGGTATCCGGAACGACACTCGCCCCGCACGGCTGGTTCCCACCGGTGCGGAACCCGTGGCATCGCCGAAGCCGACGGCCGTCGCGACGCAACGGCGTGCTGGGCCTGATCGCGCTCCTGGTTCTCGTCGCGGCTCTGTGGGCGGCCCCGCGGATGTGGTCCGAACTGCGCCGAGGCTGGGACGCCGTCCTCGATCCGGTGAATTCGTCGGAGCAGAACCAGATTCGCCCGGTATCGCCCCCACCGGAACCTGCGGATGCCCCGGCGGAGCCCGCACCGGGGAGCGGGACACCCGTGCCCAGACCCGTCGACGTCGCAGCCCCCAGCAGCGCCGGGCCGATCACTCTGGTCACCGCCACCCTTGCCTCCGGTCAGTGCGTGCCCGGACAGGCGTGCGACGTCCGCGTCGACGTGCACCTCGATCCCGCGGCCACGGTCGGCACGGTGACGTGGCGGTTGAACATCTACGACCGATGCTCCGGAGAGGCGCGCACGAGCGACGACGTCTCGCTGCCCGTTCCGCCGGGGGAGCATCAGGTGTACGGAATCGTCCGGACGGATCTGCCCCCCGGTGCCGCGCACGCCGTCGCGGCGATCACCAGCGCACCGGCGACCGCCGCGTCCGAGCCACTGCTGGTGCCCGCCGAGAACGCACACTGTTAGGCGCCGGGGGGAGGGATGTACGACGGCAAGCGTGAATCGGACCCGTGGATCGTCGGGGCGGCGATCGTCCTCGTGCTGCTCGGCCTCCTGAATCTCACCTCGACGGGGATGATGGGACATGCTGTCCGCCACGCACTTTTCGCCACGGTCGGTCTCGGCATCATGTTCCTGGTGTCCCGCCTCCGGATGGGTGATCTCCGCGTCTTCGGCTGGGCGGTGTTCGCGGCGGCAACTGTGTTGTTGGCCGTCGTGCCCCTCGCGGGAGTCGCGACCAAGGGCGCCCAACGCTGGCTGGACTTCGGCGCGTTCACCGTCCAGCCGTCCGAACTGGCCAAGCTCGCTCTCGTACTCGTGCCCGCAAGCATGCTCGCAGGCGGGTTCACCCTGGCCCGATTCCTCGCGACCTTGGCGATCGCGGCCTTGCCGATCGCACTCGTCGCACTCCAACCCGACCTCTCGACCGCGGTCGTGCTCGTGGCGACGGTGGGGTTCATGCTCATCCTTGCCCGGGTTCCGCTGCTGCCTCTGGTTCCGCTGTTCGTGCTGGGCATCGCGTCGCTCCCGCTGGCGGTGCTCTTCCTCCGCCCCTACCAGCTCGAACGGGTGCACGTGTTCCTGTCGAGCAGCGCCGACCCCTCCGGGGCGGGATGGGCCGCGCTGCAAGCGAACATCGCGATCGGCAGCGGCGGCCTGTGGGGACTGGCGCGGGATCCGCTGTACGGCGTGCGCGCGGAATTTCTTCCCGAATCCGAACACGATCTCGCGTTCGCCAGTCTCGTGTACGGGTGGGGCCTGGTCGCGGGCCTCGCCGTCGTGGCGGCGACCTCGGTCATCGTGTGGCGGGCTGCACTCGCCGCGCGCACGGCTCGGACCCGGGAGGCTGCACTCGTCGCGGCCGGAGTCGGCGGGCTGTTCGGGATCCACGCGCTGGTGTCGATCGGTCAGAGCCTGTCGCTGCTCCCTCATACCGGGATGCCGATTCCCCTGTTCAGCTACGGGGGTACGGCCGCGATCGTCGGATTCGCCGCCATCGGACTGGTACTCGCGGTGCGCCGGGACGGTGTCGCGCGGCCGCTGTGGGCCCCGGATCCCCGACGCCGCCGGCGCCCACGCGGTATATCGGCCGGCACCATGACGATGACCGCGGCGCTCGTCGCGATGTCGGTGTTCGCCTGGCAGTTGCAACACGACCGAGGCGCCGAATTCCGGACGATGAGCGACCAGCAGATGATGCGGTGCATCCGACTGCCTGCCGAGCGCGGACTGATCCTCGACCGCAACGGTGTTCCCCTCGCGGTGAATGTCGACGAATACGCCGTGGCGGTGGTCGCGCGGATGTTCGACGAGAACGGCGACGACACCCGCAATCGTCTCGCAGCGCTGCTCCCCACGACTCCGGACGAGTTGGCGGACCTGATCGCCGCCGGCGGCGACGGGGAAACGCAGGTGGTCGTGGGCAGAGTCGCGCCCGACCAGGCCCGGCGCATCGTGGACGCGCGACTGCCCGGTGTCCTGGTCGTTCCCTCCGGCCGACGGCAGTATCCGTACGGCGCGGTGCTCGCCTCAGTCCTCGGACACGTCGGGGTCGCCGACGCCGACGACATGCAACTGTGGCCGCATCTCGCGCTCGGATCACGGGTCGGCAAGGCGGGACTCGAGAAACAGTACGACGCCCTGCTCCGCGGCACCGACGGTAAACAATGCATCTACGTCGATCCGTCCGGAAATCCGGTGGCAACCGGCGAGCGGGTGGACCCGGTGCGGGGCCACGATCTGCGCCTGCACCTCGACATCGGGGTGCAGAACCTGGCCACCGACGCGCTCGTCGAGGCGATGCGCACCAGCAAGGGGGACCTCGGTGCCGCCGTCGTGATGGACGCCCGGACCGGCGCCGTGCTGGCCCTCGCCAGTGTCCCGGGAGCCGACAACAATGTGTACGGGCCTCCGGCCGACGTCGTCGCGCTCGCGGCGCAGAGCCAGACTCCGGGGCCGAGTCCGTTGGTGAACAATGCCATCCAGACCGCGGTCCCGCCCGGCTCGACCTTCAAGATCGTCGTCGCGGCGGCGAATACCCAGTTTCCGGTGCTGTCGCCGGACGCCGTGATCGAGACCGGCGCGTCCTACACCTACGGTGGCCACACCTTCCGGAACTGGCAACCGATGGGCCCGCACAATCTGCTCCAGGCGATCCAGTGGTCCGACAACGTCTACTTCTACAAGCTCGGTGAACTCCTGGGCCCGGAGAAGATGGCGGACGTCGCGGCGGAACTCGGCGCGGGCCGGCTTTCCGGGATCGACCTGCCCGGTGAGGCCGAGGGATTCATCGGCACCCCGGAGAACGTCGGAAGCATCGGGGCCACCTGGTATCCCGGATCGACCCTGTTGATGGGTATCGGGCAGGGCACCGTCAGCGCGACCCCGATACAGGTCGCGCGCTGGACGACCGGCGTCGCCACCGGTGCCATGGTGACGCCCCAGCTCGCCGCCGCGTACGGGTCGGCGCAGATCCCCATCCCGACAGCGGCACCGGAGCGGCTACCGTTCGCAGACCAGCTCGGCCCCGTGCGGGCAGGGATGCGAGCATCCGCTGCGGCCGGTACCGCCGGACAACTCGCCGACCTCCCGGTGCCCGCCGGCGCGAAGACCGGCACGGCGGAGGATCCGTCGGCGCCGGGGGAGGGACTCAACGCCTGGTTCTCCGCCGTGGCGCCGTTCGACGCACCCGAGATCGTGGTAACGGCGCTGATCCGTGGCGGCGGCTCCGGCTCCGCGACGGCCGGACCGGTGGTGAAGAAAATTCTCGAACACTACTACCCGCGACCATCCGTCCCGGTGCCGAATCGGTGATCAGCTGCTGTACGCGGCAACGACCTCCGGGTGCGTGAGACACGCCGTCGCGCCCTCGGCGACGCAGGTGAGTGGGCGCTCCGCCGTCTTGACCGGAAATCCGAAAGACTCTTCGAGAAGCTGCGACAGACCGCGCAGCAACGCACCACCACCGATGACGAGCAGCCCCTCCGACATCACGTCACCGATCGCCTGGGGCGGGAGGTCCTCGAGGACCTCGATCAGGGTGTGCACGATTCCCGTAGTCGTCGGCCGCAACGCCTCGACGATCTCCTCTGTTTCGAGAGTGACCAGTCGTGCCCGTCCGGTGACCGCGTCGCGACCCTCCACGACGAGCGACTGCCCTTCGGCGGTATCGGGTGCGCACAGTTTGGCCCGCTCCGCGGTGAGTTCGCCGACGACGATCTTGTGCTCCGCGCGCAGGTACTGGTACAGCGCGTTGGTCAGTTCGTCCCCGGCGAGCCGGCAACTGCGATGAGACAGAATGCCGCCGAAGCAGATCGCCGTGATTTCGGAAGTGCCGCCGCCGATGTCGACGACGAGGTGGGCGCGCGGTTCGAGCGGATTGATCCCGCAGCCGAGGGCCCCCGCGACCGGCTCCGGCACCAATCCCACTTTCCGTAAACCGGCCTCGTGTCCGACCTCGAGCAGCGCGCGACGTTCGAGTGGGGTGGCGCCCGCCGGAACGGAGATGACCCCCTTCGGCCGCAGACCGTATCGCCTCGACGCGGACACCCGTTTGATGACGGCGGTGACGAAGGCGCGCGCCGACTCCAGATCCACGATCACCCCGTCACGCATCGGTCGTACCGGTGTGATTCCGATAGGAGTGCGGCCGACGAGACTTCGCGCTTCCGTGCCTATCGCAAGAGCGCGATGCGGATCCTTCGTTCGAACGAGCATGAAAGACGGCTCGTTCAAGACGATCCCGTCATCGGGGGTCCCGACGACAGTGTTGGCAGTGCCGAGATCGATACCAAGTCCACCCACGTCGGCCTCCCCAGGGATCCACCGAGATGATGTAAATGTTACGCACGCGCAGCGGTGTGCGGAAGATGGCGCCTGCCGCCCGAGATGACTACACTGTGCCCCGCCGGTCCCGCCCTCCTCCCGCGTTCCGATCGGAGTTCGACTGCGCGACGGACGTGTTCGAACCGCGCAGTTCGAACACGGGTACCCTCCCCGTCATCCGCCGATCAGCCTCGTCGGCGGGCGGTGACGAACTGCGAGATGCCGCGCAGTTGTTGCTCGACGTCGACGAGTCCGGCGGTGGCAAGGAAAGCCGGGACGGTCGTGCGGTCGAACACCCGTACCCCACACAACGCCGCGCCCAGCTCGAGTCCCTTTCGCAGGAGAAGGGATTCGCGACCATAGCTGGTCATCACCGCAATCCGGCCACCGGGTGCGAGCACTCGCACCATCTCGCGGAGCACGGCACACGGCTCCGCCACGAGGTAGAGCGCCGCGAAACAGCACACCGCGTCGAACGTCCGGTCGTCGAACGGAAGGCCGGCCGCGTCGGCGCGGAGGTAGACCGCCCGGGGTCGCGCGTTGTCGCGGACCGCGCGCCCGAGCATCGCCGGCGAGTTGTCCACGCCGATGACGAATCCGTCGCCGACGAGCCTGTCGGCGAAGAAGCCGGTGAAATTTCCCGGCCCGCACGCCACGTCGAGGACGCGTTGCCCGCCGTCGAGATGCAGGGCGTCGGCTGCCCGTTCGCGCTCCTCGGCCACGGACAGCCCATGCAGGCTCAGCGCCGCGACGGCGATGGGCCGCCACAGTCGTTCGTAGACGGCGGCGACGGTTCTGCTGGCCATCGCCCGCTGCGCGACGGTCGGCCGCAACCGAGGATGCGGCTCGAGGAGGTCGATGTAGCCGGTGTCCGAGTAACTCGTCGAGCGCAACACATCCTCGCGGATGAGTCCTCGGGCCAGCGCTGTCGACCACATCCCGTCGGATTCCGGAGCCGGACCGGATAATCGTTCGGTCATAACCCTTATGACGAAATCGGGGTCCCGGTAGTTCATCGATCTCGCCCGGTCGGCCGATAACAGGCGGGCTCCTTTCGGTGTCGTGTCACGACCGAGACCTGACGGCGGAGCGTGACCGGATGGGCCGCTACGGCATTCGCGCGGCGGCTCTACGCGTCACGAAAGTGTCACGACATGACGTCGGAACGATATCGAAACCTCAGAACTGAACAATTTTCACTCCCGCATCTCGATAGTCGGACATCCGTACCTTGTTCATGCCGTGTGAATTTCGGGAGGAGGCCACGTTCGGGGGCCCGCCGCTGCAAATCTGCGCACGCGGGTTCGGAATCCCGACACCTTCGAGGCGCGGGACGAGGCACCGCAAGGTGACGCCGAGCCGGCAGCGACACGTTGTCGCAGGCACGCCCCGTCCGCAGGCGCGGAGAGGATTGAGCCAGCATGATCACTCGCACTGTTCGACAACGCACCCTCGGTTGGATCGCCCTGATCGGCGCGGTCGCTGCCGCCCTCCTGGGACTGGCCGCCGGAATTGCGTCCGCCGCGCCGCACGACTGGGACGCAGTCGCGGAATGCGAAAGCGGGGGCGATTGGACCACCGACACCGGAAACGGCTTCTACGGCGGTCTTCAGTTCACGCCGGAAACCTGGAAGGCGAACGGCGGAAAGGGCGACCCCTCGGAAGCCAGTGAGGCCGAGCAGATCCGGGTCGCCGAGAACGTCCTGAAAACTCAGGGCCCCGGCGCGTGGCCCGTCTGCGGCCAGTATCTGAAGAAGGGCGGCACACCGCCCGTCGTCGAGGCACCGAAGCCGACCCCGGCGCCTGCACCGGCGATCGAGAAGCCCGCTCCTGCGATCGAGAAGCCTGTTCCGGCCATCGAGAAGCCCACTCCAGCCATCGAGACACCCGAGGTCGAGGCTCCCGATCCCGAATCGTCCGCGCCGGTACAGGCTCCGGCGCCCGTCGAAACGCCCGCCACCGCCGAAGATCCCGCCACGGTGAAGGCGGCCGCCCAGGCGGCCCTGGACGGCGCCCGCGCGCTTGCCGAGCAGAACGGGTCGAGCCAGGTGTTCGAGCAGAGGGTTGCCGCGGGACGGTAACGCTCGGCGCTTCGTGCGCGAACTAACCGCACAGAACCGTCGCGTCGTCGCCAACCAAGGAGCTCTCGTGCAGAAGAAGTCCGCTCGACGTACCGCAGCAGTCGTCGGAATCCTGTCCGCGCCCTTCGTCCTCGGCGCCACCCTGGGCGCCGGCACGGCGAGTGCCGAACCGTGGCACGTCGGACCGGTCTACCGCGCCGAGACATCCGGCGAGGGCGCGCAGTACTTCTGTGGAAAGGCTTCGTCGCTCGAGCAGACGTCGGGCGTGGTGATCGTGCCGTGCACGTTCGACGCCGCAGCCAACGTCTGGTATCGGGTGGTGTTCAACCCGGTGTCGTGGGGCTTCGACTTCTGACGGGAGAGTCCGGGCGCCGCCCCTGCCGAAGCGGCGACCGGACGGCCCGGGTGCACTCCGCTTCGTCGAGTGTGGCTTCGCTCGGAGATGCGCAGACTCCTCGGTATGGCCGAGGGAAGAGCAGCATGAGCGTCGAGACAGTCCAGACCGGGAAAGTCGACGTCGCGATGGCGCGGAGTTGGCTTCTGGTCCCCGCGATCGGCAGCGAGGCTATCGCCGCGGCGGCAGCGTCCGGTGCGGACGCCCTGATCATCGATCTCGAAGACGGGTTGCCGTTCGCGGCGAAGGAGGAGGGCCGTGCCTGCGCCGCGGCCTGGCTCGAGCGACACGCGGGCTGGGTGCGGATCGGAGACGCCACCACCGCCCATTGGGGGCGTGACCTCGACGCGATCCGCGGTCTGCCGGGGCTGCAGGGGCTGATGCTCTCGAAAACCGAAACTCCCGAGCAGGTGCGTGACACCGCCGGCGAGATGCCCGGCGTCCCGATCGTCGCGCTCGTCGAATCCGCGGCAGCGGTAGTGGCTGTCGACGATATCGCTCGCACGCGCCCCGTGGTCCGGCTCGCGTTCGGGATCGGCGACTACTGCCGTGACACCGGTGCGGGGCGAAGCCCGATGGCTCTGGCGTATGCCCGATCCCGTCTCGTCAACGCGAGCCGGGCGGCGCAGATCGGACCTCCGGTCGACGGGCCGACGCTGTCGCCCGACGCCACGGTGGTGCGGGACGACACCCGGTTGGCCCGCGAGATGGGAATGACCGGAAAGCTCACCCTCGCAGGGGAGCAGGTGCCGGTGATCAACACGGCGCTGGCCCCCGACGCGCTCGATATCTCCTGGGCCGAGGCGACGATCGAACGTCTCGGGGCGGATGGTGCCCGCGTCACGCACGGTGGTCACCTTCCGCAGCTGGCGCGTGCCCACGACATCCTGCGCCGCGCGGAACACTTCACTCCACGGCCGTAGGGGAGTCCGACGACCTCGCGATGGGGTGCCGCGTCGCGCGACACGCCGGGTAGACGCCGACCGCGGCGATGACCCCGAGACCGAGGAAGAGCAGTCGCGCCGACGTCAGCGGCGAGGGCGCGCCGAGGTTGACCAGCACGCCGGCGATCGCGGACCCGACGGCCATGGCGATCAGTTCGACCGTGTTGAGCCCGGCTGCCGCCTTGGCGCCCTCCTGTTCGTCGTCGCTGCTTCGCATGGCGGCGACCATGAGGTGGGGGAAGGCCAGTCCGATCCCGGCGCCGGCGGCGACGAGCACGCCGGCACACAGGATCACGGTGCCGGGGCCGGCGTCGTCGCGCCAGAGGCCTGCCGTCACGAGCAGCCCGGCAGCGAGGACGACCGGTCCGGCGACCGTGGCTGCCTGCTGCGCCCGGGGCCGGGAGACAGCGGAGCTGAAGACCATGGTCACGGACCACCCGACCGACATCATGGCGCCGAGGAATCCCGCAGCGAACGGCGCCAGTCCGGCCAGCCGTTGACCGAACAGGGGCGTGAAGGCCTCCGAGACGGTGCCGGACGCCAACACCGCGATGGCGAGGTAGATCCACTTCAGCGACGACGCCGTGGTGTAGGTCGACTTCGGTAGCACTCGGTTCGGTGAGCGCCGCTCCCACGCGACGAAGAGACCGACGAACACGACCCCGAGTGCGATCATGATCAGCATCCGGGTGCGGTCGCCGAGGATGCCTGCGACGCTGATCGCGATCGTGGCGAGGGTGAGCAGTGCGAGTGACACGACCGGGACCGGCTCCCCGCCGCGTCCACGCTCGGTGCGCGGCAAGGCCCGCGGTGCAATCACCGCGATGGCGGCGGCGACCCCGGCAAGCGCCACGAACGCGAGGCGCCACTGGCCGAGTTGCGCGAACAATCCGCCGATCGCCGGACCGGCCAGCGTTCCGACACCCCACATGGCCGAGACCAGGGCGGTCGCGCGTGCCCACAGGTGTTCCGGCAGCGCCTCGCGCAGTACCGCGTAGCTCAGCCCCGCGAGCAGACCGCCCCCGAGACCCTGGATGGCACGTCCGACGAGGAGGATTTCCATGACCGGGCTCACGGCACAGATCATCGTGCCGGCGGCGAACGGTGCCAGCGCGAACAGATACGCACCCAGTGCCCCACGACGGGCGAGCAGGCGGCTGACCGTCATCGACGAGATGACGGACGCCACCATGAAGACGGTCGCACTCCATGCGTACAGCGACTCGTGACCGAGCTCCCCGATCGCGGTGGGCAGCAGGGTCGTCGTCAGAAAGATGTTGACTGCATGCAGTGCGACGCCGCCGGCGAGGACGGCGGATGTGGACCGGTATCGGGGCCCGAGCAGTTCGGGCCAGCCGGTCGGCGAGGCGGCGGTCGTTGTCATGCGTTCGATGCTAAAAACTCGAGTGCACTCGAGGTCAAGGAGAGGTGCGACCTGTACTGCACTCGCGGCGACCGGCGAGGATACTCGGGGGACGGGAAGTGATGACAACCACGACGAGAGTGACTGGCAATGGCGAAGAGGCAGAGCGGATCTGACGAAGGCAACGGAGAAGACTCACCCTCTCGGCTGATCGACGCGAGAATCGCCGAGCTGGGTGACTGGCGCGGTGAGACGCTCGCTCGGATTCGCGCTCTCGTCAAGCACGTCGATCCCGACGTGGTCGAGGAGTGGAAGTGGCGCGGGGTCCCGGTGTGGTACCACGACGGAATGATCTGCACCGGTGAGACGTACAAGAAGGCGGTCAAGATCACCTTCGCCAAGGGCGCGTCGCTGGACGACCCCTCCGGCCTCTTCAACTCCAGCCTCGAAGGCAACACCAGGCGCGCCATCGACTTCCACGAGGGCGACGAGATCGACGAGCAGGCGCTGACGGCGCTGATTCACGCCGCGGTGGCACTGAATACGTCCGCGTCCGGCTAGAGCACCCGCCCGGTCCCGGCCCGGAACCGGTACTGTGCCCGTATGCGCAGCAAGCACCAAGGCTAGCCCCGGTCCGGGGCCGCCCCGAGTCAGGAGAAACCTGATGCGTGCTGCACTCTGCAATGCCCTCTTCGCCGCGTTCGGTCACCGGATCTGCTGTGGCCGGATTCCGGAATGGACCGCCCACGTCGGTCAGCCGTGGGACACCTACGACGTTGCGCCGTGGAATCTGTACAACGTGATCTGGCGGGGCCAGTACTGGGTCCGGTGCGGCATCACCGACTGAACTACCCGGCCCTCGCGTGCGGATGTCGGTTTCGCGCGAATCGCCACGAGCGCCCCGACAGGTGCGGTTCCATGGGTGTGATCCCTCGGTTTCGCCCGGCTGATGTCGGTTCGCTCGATCTGGAGGAGAACGTGGTGGATGCGCACACCGGTGGTCCGGTGGAGGAGGCTCTGCTCAGGGGAGGGCGGTTCTTCACGCCGGGCGTGTTCTCGGACGACCGGCGCACCGTCACCCGGGAGGGTGGGCGCGAGGGTGACGTCTTCTACCGGGACCGCTGGAGCCACGACAAGATCGTGCGGTCCACACACGGGGTGAATTGCACGGGGTCGTGTTCGTGGAAGATCTACGTCAAGGACGGGATCATCACGTGGGAGACCCAGGAGACCGACTATCCGTCGGTGGGGCCCGACCGCCCCGAGTACGAGCCGCGCGGCTGCCCGCGCGGGGCGGCGTTCTCCTGGTACACGTATTCGCCGACCCGGGTGCGGTACCCCTACGCGCGCGGGATCCTCGTCGAAATGTACCGGGAGGCGAAGAACCGGCTCGGTGATCCGGTGGACGCGTGGGCCGACATCCAGGCCGACCCGGCGCGGCGCAGGAAGTACCAGCAGGCCCGCGGCAAGGGCGGGCTCGTGCGGGTGTCGTGGGCCGAGGCCACCGAGATGATCGCCGCGGCCCACGTGCACACGATCAAGACGTACGGACCCGACCGCGTCGCCGGATTTTCGCCGATCCCCGCGATGTCGATGGTCTCGTTCGCCGCGGGGTCACGGTTCATCGAACTTCTCGGTGGTGTCATGACCTCGTTCTACGACTGGTACGCCGATCTGCCGGTCGCCTCGCCACAGGTGTTCGGCGACCAGACCGACGTTCCGGAGTCCGGGGACTGGTGGGACGCGTCCTACCTGATGATGTGGGGTTCCAACGTCCCGGTCACCCGGACACCCGACGCGCATTGGATGGCCGAGGTGCGATACCGCGGCACGAAGGTCGTGTCGGTCAGCCCCGACTACGCCGACAACACGAAGTTCGCCGACGAGTGGATGCCCTGCGCCGCCGGTACGGACGGTGCGATGGCGATGGCGATGGGGCACGTGATCCTGTCGGAATTCTTCGTGACGCGGCGGGAACCGTTCTTCGTCGACTACGTCCGGCAGTTCACGGACCTGCCGTTCCTCGTCGCGCTCGAGGAACGCGGCGGCCGACTCGTGCCGGGAAAGAACGTCACCGCCGCGGATCTCGGTGAGTCGAGCGAGAACGCCGCATTCAAACCGGTGCTGGTGGACGGTGCAACCGGCGAGGTGGTGGTGCCACACGGTTCGCTCGGATTCCGGTACGGCGACGAGGGAATGGGGAAATGGAACCTCGACCTCGGTGACGTCGTCCCCGCACTGACCGTGGCCGCACCCGACGGCGAGACGGCCGCCGTGCACCTGCCGCGGTTCGACACCCCGGACGGTCGCGGTGAGACACTGGTGCGCGGCGTGCCGGTCCGCCGCCTCGGCGATCTGCGGGTGTGCACCGTCTTCGATCTGCTGCTCGCCCAGTACGGCGTCGCGCGCCCGGGACTTCCCGGCGAATGGCCCGGCGGTTTCGACGACGCGAGCAGCCCGTACACACCGGCCTGGCAGGAGTCGATCACCGGTGTCGCTGCGACACAGGTGATCCGGATCGCCCGCGAGTTCGCGACCAACGCCGTCGACTCGGGCGGGCGTTCGATGATCATCATGGGCGCCGGGATCTGCCAGTGGTTCCACGGCGACGCCACGTACCGGGCAGTCCTCGCCCTGCTGCTGCTCACCGGTTCGATGGGCCGCAACGGCGGCGGCTGGGCGCACTACGTCGGGCAGGAGAAGTGCCGGCCCGTCACGGGATGGGCGACGGTCGCGATGGGAACCGACTGGCATCGCCCGCCGCGCCAGATGGCGGGAACGTCCTACTGGTACGTCCACACCGACCAGTGGCGGTACGACGGATACCGCGCCGACGCCCTCGCCAGCCCGACCGGGCGGGGAAACTTCCGCGGTCGGCACACGATGGACGTGATGACCTCGGCGGTGTCGATGGGGTGGACGCCGTTCTACCCCCAGTTCGACCGCTCCAGCCTCGACCTCGCCGACGAGGCGGAGGCCCGCGGCCGCGACGTTGTCGAGCACGTCACGAGCGAACTCGCCTCGGGTGAACTGAAATTCGCGCTCACCGACCCGGACGATCCCCGGAACTGGCCGCGCGTGCTGAGCGTGTGGCGGGCGAACCTGCTCGGCTCGTCGAGCAAGGGCAACGAATACTTTCTCCGGCACCTCCTCGGCACGTCGTCGAATCTGCAGGCCGAACCGGCGGCCGAGCATCTCCGCCCCGACGACGTGACGTGGCGTGACGACATTCCGGAGGGCAAACTCGACCTGCTGATGTCCGTCGACTTCCGGATGACGTCCACCACGTTGCTGTCGGACGTCGTCCTCCCCGCCGCAACCTGGTACGAGAAGTCCGATCTGTCGAGTACCGACATGCACCCGTACCTGCATGCCTTCTCGCCGGCGATCGACCCGCCGTGGGAAACGCGTTCGGACTTCGACGCCTTCGGGGCGGTGGCGAGAGCGTTCAGCGTGCTGGCGCGGCGGCACCTCGGCGTACGCCGCGACGTCGTGCTGGGCACGTTGCAACACGACACTCCGGGCGCGATGGCGTATCGGGGAGGGCGCGAACAGGATTGGCGCGCACGAGGCGAGACGCCCGTCCCCGGCCGCACGATGGGACCGCTGGTGGTGGTCGAACGCGACTATCCCGCCGTCGCCGAGAAGTGGGCTGCCCTGGGTCCCCTCGTCGAGCGGGCGGGACTCACCACCAAGGGTGTCACGACGCATCCGGACCGCGAGGTCGGGGAGCTCGCGGCCCGGCACGGCGTCCTCGACTCGGGTGTCGCCGCCGGCCGGCCCGCGCTGGACACCGCGGAGAAGATGGCCGAGACCATCCTCGCGTTGTCGGGCACGTCCAACGGCAGGCTCGCCGTCGAGGGATTTCGTGAACTGGAGAAGCGGACCGGCCGACCGCTCGCGCACCTGGCCGGGGGCAGCGAGGAGCGGCGGATCACGTTCGCGGACACGCAGGCCCGGCCCGTTCCCGTGATCACCAGCCCGGAATGGTCGGGAAGCGAGACCGGCGGTCGCCGGTACGCGCCGTTCACGGTGAACATCGAGGAACTGAAACCGTTCCACACGCTCACCGGGCGCATGCACTTCTTTCTCGACCACGACTGGATCGAGGAACTGGGGGAGCAGCTCCCCATCTACCGCCCACCACTCGACATGGCCCGGCTGTTCGGTGAACCCGCACTCGGCGATCGGCAGGGGATCGGGCTGAGCGTGCGCTACCTGACACCACACTCGAAATGGTCGATCCACTCCGAGTACCAGGACAACCTGTTCATGCTGTCGCTGTCCCGGGGCGGGCCCACCCTGTGGATGAGCCCGAACGACGCGGCGAAGATCGAGGTGCGGGACAACGACTGGGTGGAGGCCGTCAACCGCAACGGTGTGGTGGTGTGCCGCGCGATCGTCTCGCACCGCATGCCCGACGGCGTCGTCTACGTCTACCACGCCCAGGAACGCACCATCGACGTGCCACTCACCGAGACCACCGGACAGCGTGGCGGCATCCACAATTCGCTGACCCGGCTGCTGATCAAACCGTCTCATCTCGCCGGCGGCTACGCGCAGATGTCGTACGCGTTCAACTATCTCGGCCCCACCGGAAACCAGCGCGACGAGGTGACGGTGGTCCGCCGCCGCTCGCAGGAGGTGACGTACTGATGCGTGTCATGGCTCAGCTCGCGATGGTGATGAATCTCGACAAGTGCATCGGCTGCCACACGTGTTCGGTGACGTGCAAGCAGGCGTGGACCAACCGCTCCGGCACCGAGTACGTGTGGTTCAACAACGTCGAGACCAGGCCCGGCCAGGGTTATCCGCGCACCTACGAGGACCAGGAGAAATGGCGCGGCGGATGGGTGCGGGACAAGAAGGAACGGCTGCGCCTGCGCGACGGCGGCAGGCTGAAGAAACTGTCGCGGATCTTCTCGAACCCGAAGATGCCGTCCATCGACGACTACTACGAACCCTGGACCTACGACTACGAGAACCTCACCCGGGCACCGCTCGGTGAGCACATGCCGGTCGCCGCGCCACGCAGCCTGATCAGCGGCCGGCCGATGAAGGTGACGTGGTCGGCCAATTGGGACGACGACCTCGCGGGCTCACCCGAGATCCTTCCCGGCGACCCGGTCCTGAAGCAGGTCAGCGAGAAGGTCAGACTCGAACTCGAAGAGACGTTCATGTTCTACCTGCCGCGCATCTGCGAGCACTGTCTCAATCCGTCGTGCGTCGCCTCGTGCCCGTCGGGTGCGATGTACAAGCGGTCCGAGGACGGCATCGTGCTCGTCGACCAGGACAAGTGCCGCGGCTGGCGGATGTGCGTGTCCGGATGCCCCTACAAGAAGGTGTATTTCAACCACAAGACCGGCAAGGCCGAGAAGTGCACCTTCTGCTATCCGAGGGTCGAGGTGGGGCTGCCGACCGTGTGCGCGGAGACTTGCGTCGGGCGCCTGCGCTACATCGGGCTGCTCTTCTACGACGTCGACAAGGTTCTCGCCGCCGCATCGGCGCCGAACGACACCGATCTCTACGAGGCGCAACTCGACCTCCTGCTCGACCCTCGCGATCCCGCCGTCGTCGAGGGTGCGCGGGCCGAGGGGATCTCGGACGAATGGATCGAGGCGGCCCAGAATTCACCGGTCCATGCCCTGATCAAGGACTGCCGGGTCGCGTTGCCGCTGCACCCGGAATTCCGGACGATGCCGATGGTCTGGTACGTGCCGCCGCTGTCTCCCGTGGTCGATGCCGTCAGCCGCGACGGTCACGACGGCGAGGACGTCGGAAACCTGTTCGGCGCACTGGAATCTTTGCGGATTCCGGTCGAGTACCTGGCCGGCCTGTTCACCGCAGGCGACACCGCCGTCGTGGACGGCGTCCTGCGGCGCCTCGCCGCCATGCGGTCGTACATGCGCGACATCAACCTCGGCCGCGAACCGCAGGCCCACATCCCGGAAGCGGTGGGGATGACGGAGGAACAGATCTACCAGATGTACCGCCTGCTGGCCCTCGCGAAATACGACGAACGCTATGTCATTCCCACCGCGTACGCCGCCGACGGGCATCGGCTCGAGGAGACCGCCACGGAATGCGCACTGGACTTCGACGGCGGGCCGGGCATGCACGGGTCCGGACCGTTCGGTGAGGCCAGCGGCGGACCCGTTCCGGTGGCGGTCGAGACGTTCCACGCGCTGCGCGAACGGCAGACCACCGACGCGATCTCCGCGGGCGCGAGCCACCCGTCGCGGGTGAACCTGCTGAACTGGGACGGCAAGGGCTCCCCGGCCGGCATGTTCCCCGAGCGGAGTGATCGACCGTGACCAGTCTGTTCCGGCGTCGGCGCGACCGGACCGACGACAGGCTCGTGTGGCATGCGGCGGCCCTGCTGCTCGCGTATCCGGACGACGGCCTGCCGGAGCGGCTCCGGGTCGTCGCCGAGATTCTCGGGCACCTGCCGCACGGTGCCCGCGACGCACTCGCGCAGACCCACCGGTTCCTCGGCGAGACGGACCCCTACACGGCCGCGGCCGAGTACGTCGACACGTTCGATCTGGGCCGCCGCACCACGCTGTACCTCACGTACTGGACGGCGGGCGACACCCGCAACCGCGGCCGCGAGATCCTGGCCTTCGCCGACGCCTACCGGCGCGCGGGGGTGGAACCGCCGAGAGACGAATCGGCCGATCACCTGTCCGTGGTGCTCGAGTTCGCCGCGCTCGTCGACGCCGCCGCGGGTGCGGGACTGCTGTCGGCGCACCGGGTTCCCCTCGACATGCTGTGTGCCGCGCTCGCCGGGTCGGGTTCGCCGTACGCACCCGTCCTGGGTGCGGTGTGCGCGACCCTGCCCGCCGCCTCCGATCAGGACGCGGTCCGTGCCCGGCAACTCGCGACCGCCGGTCCGCCCGCCGAGGCGGTCGGGCTCGAACCGTTCACCCTGACGGTTCCACCCCGCCGCGACGGAGCGCACTGACATGGCCGCCGGTGAACTCTTCTGGGACATCGTGCCGTACGTGACCCTGGCGATCTTCGTGGTCGGCACGTGGTGGCGGTACCGCTACGACAAGTTCGGGTGGACCACCCGGTCCTCGCAACTCTACGAACACCGGCTCCTGCGGATCGGCAGCCCGCTGTTCCACTTCGGGATCCTCGTCGTGATCGTGGGGCACGTCATCGGACTTCTGATTCCGCAGTCGTGGACCGACGCGATCGGGATGAGCGAGGACGCCTATCACGTCCAGGCCCTCGTGCTCGGTGGCGTCGCCGGTGTCGCGACGCTGACCGGCGCCCTGATCCTGGTGTACCGCCGACGCACCCGGGGACCGGTGTTCACGGCCACCACCTGGAACGACAAGCTGATGTACGCCGTCCTGCTCGCGGCGATCATCGCCGGACTCGCCACGACCCTGCTCGGAACCGGCGTCGTCGGTGAGGAGAGCAATTACCGCGAGACGGTGTCACCGTGGTTCCGGTCGATCTGGATCCTGCAACCCCGCGGCGACCTCATGGCGCAGGCGTCGCTCGCCTTCCACATTCACGTCGCGATCGCGCTCACCCTGTTCGCGTTGTGGCCGTTCACCCGGCTCGTGCATGCCTTCAGCGCGCCCGTGGCCTATCTGTTCCGCCCGTACATCGTCTACCGCAGCCGCGACGTCGCCCGCACCGGTGAGCTGATCGGCTCGGAACCCCGCCGCCGCGGCTGGTGATCCGCAGCCCGCGGCATCGGAATCAGGCGCGGGCCGCCGACTGCACGTGCCGAACGGACGCGACCAGCAGGATCGCGCACAGAATCACCGCGGGCCACACCAAGACGGCGCCGACCGGACGCAGCCACGCCGCTCCCGCCGCGGCCGCGTCGGTGAGCGCCGCGGCCGACGTCATGCCCATCGGGAACGCCGTCGACCACCGCCGGACGTCGTACCGCACCCGCGGCCAGCGGATCTCGCACACCACCAGCACGGCGTAGCAGGCGAGCGAAATCCCGATGATCACCACGGCGACGACCTGCAGGGAGCGGTGCAGCACGCTCGGCCACTCGACGACCACTGCGGCGGCCGCGAGCTTGCCCGCCGCCAGGGCGCTGATCGCGAGACCGCCCGCGAACACCCAGTGATCGCCCGCGCCCACCCGGAGCTGCGCGAAGGAGAAACGGACCAGGACGGCCACGTAGAAGCCGAGCCCCAGCCCGAACATCGCCAGCGCCGCCGTCGCAAGCCACCACGCGGTCGCCGCGGCGGCCACCGTCGCACCCAGCACCGCGATTGCCTGCGTGGCGACGCACAGCAGGAAATGCACCCCGACCGTCGGCGACACCCAGTGCCGAATCACGGCGGGCATCAACACGATCCACGCCGCAACCGTGATCACCAGCGCCACCACCGCGACCGGTTCCCACCCGAGCAGCGCGCACCGGGTGCCGAGCACACTGGTCGCCGCGACCCCGGTGAGTGCCGGCGGGGTGTCCGCCTCGTCGATCCACCGCGCGCGATCGCCGGTCAGGCGGCCGACGAACACCACGACCAGGAGCAGCCAGACGGCTACGCCGACGGCGAACCACAGCCGGGAGAACGTCTCGAAGTCCGCGAGGTGCAGCGCCACCGACACGATCCCGCACGACATCGCGGCGGCGCCCGCTCCCGGCGGAACGACCGCCAGTGTGCGGCCGGTGCTGGATCTCGTTCGGTGATCGCCGGACACGATCCCATGATGCGTGAGAATCAGGACGCTCCGGAGCTGATTCGCCGATACGTGTCAGGTCGTACCGAGGAGTTAACGCGGTTCCCCGGAGCGGATGCTGACGGCCGGGTAAGTTCGACTCGTGGGTGACACGGCAGTCGACCCGGAGAAGGCGTATGAGGCCCTCTCCGATGGCGCGCGCCTCGCCCTTCTCGGAAATCCGGAGGGCATCATGCCGCCGCAGTTCATCGGGCAGGTCATGACCGTCTGCGGGCAGGCATGCGTCGCCAGCATCACGGCGGGAGCCGATTCGCTGCCGCAGATGGCGATGCTCCAGGGTCCGGTCTCGGAGTACCTCGCCCGGTGCAGGAGCGCACTGGACGCGTGGTGGAACTCGCTGACGCCGCAACTGCGCGCGGTCATCAGGTGCCGTGAGGAGATTCCCGAATCGATGGCGCCCGTGTTTCCCCAGCACAGTCCGTGGACCGCAGCCTCCACACCGGGGTCGCACCTGCTGGTCCGCGACTATCTGGAATTGCAGGCCACGGGACGCGAGTTGATGTAGGGCGCCCGGACCAGGCCGGGTCACCCCGTCGACCTCGGTGTGCAGGGCGAACTGCTCGCCGATCTCCTCCGGTACCGGAACGTCGACGCACCGCACGTCGTGGCGCACGACTACGGGGGTGCCGTCTCGCTCCGAGCCCACCTGGTCCACGGCGCGCGGTACGCCTCTCTGGCGCTCGTCGACGTGGTGGCCCTGCGCCCGTAGGGCTCGGACTAGTTCAGGCTGGTCGCCGGCAACGCCGACGTGTTCGCGGCGCAACCGGCGGCCGTGCACCGCGGCGCCCTCGAGGCCCACATCGCGGGCGCGTCCCACCGCGGCCTGACCCCCGGCCAAATGGACCTGCTGACGGCGCCGTGGTCGACGGACGAGGGCCGGGCCGGTCGTGCGGGGGAGGGACGACGCCGGGCATCTGATCCAGTTCGACGCGCCGGTCGCGCCGGCGACCACCCTGCACCGGTGGCTCACGGCGTGGCCAACCCGGCGATGACGGCGGCGGTGCTGTCGGCGATCGCCTGGTTGTTTCCCTGCGCATCTTCCTGATCGGTCAGGCTGTCGGTGAGGATGGTGAGCACGATCGGGTCGCCCTGCGGACTCCACACGACACCGGCGTCGTTGGCGGTGCCGAAACCGCCGCCACCGGTCTTGTCGGCGGCAGTCCATCCGGGCGGCAGACCGGCGCGCATGCGCTTGTCCGAGGTCTTGCTCGACCGCATCCAGTCGAGAAGGCGATCGCGGCTCGCCGCATCGAGGGCGTCTTCCAGGAGCAGTGCCCGCACACCCTGTGCGAGTCCGTCCGGTGTCGTCGTGTCGCGCGGGTCGCCGCGGAATGCGGTGTTGAGTTCGGTTTCCCACCGATCCAATCGGGTGCTCTCGTCGCCGACGTCGCGGGCGAGGGCGGTGATCGCCTGCGGCCCGCCGATCTCGCGGAGCAGGTAGTTTCCGGCGGTATTGTCGCTCTGCGTCAGCGCCGCTTCGGCGATCTGCCCCAGGGTCATCGGGGTCCCGACCGCGGCGGCGGTGACCGGCGAATTCTCGACGAGGTCGCCGGGCTCGACGACGACGGTGTCGTCGAGTGACGTCGATCCGTCCTCGACCTTGCGCAGAATCGCGGCGGACGCGTAGGCCTTGAACGTCGAGCACATCGCGAACCGTTCGTCGCCCCGGTGGCTGTAGACCTCGCCGGTCGCGGGATTGACCGCCGCCACGCCGATCCGGGTGGAGTATCGCGCCTCCAGGGCGTCGATCTTCGCGTCGAGCGACTGAAGGTCGGGGGCCGTCGCCACCGATGGCGTGGGAGGGGCTTGTTCCGCCGTGGCCGTGCACGCGCCGGCCAGCACGGGCAACGCCAGAGCCAGAGCGCAGAAGCCGCGACGGCCGATGCGCCTGCGTTTCGGGTGGTTTCGGTGTGTGAGCATGGACCCAATGTCGGGTGCCCCCGCTCATAGCGCAAAGACGCATCCGTCGTCGCGGTGAGTCGGGTGCGCTATCACCCCAGTTCAGGTCCCCGTTTTGTGCACGGGAATTGGCCGCGTCGTCCGGTGCGGCCGGCCGGAACTGGTTGAATGATCGCCATGGATCTGCTCCGCCACCTGAGTTTCTTTGTCGCCGTTGCGGAAGAGGGACACTTCGGCAACGCGGCACAGCGACTCGGGATGACCCAGCCACCGCTGTCGCAGGGAGTGCGGCGGCTCGAACAGCGACTCGGCACCGAACTGGTTCAGCGCGGTGCTCGCGGTGTCGGGCTCACCGACGCCGGACGCCAATTGCTTCCGCGGGCGCGGCTTCTCGTCGCCGACGCGGCGAGATTCGAGGACGAGGCGCAGCGCATCGCGGGTGGCCGAGATGCGGTGGTGCGCTGGGGTGTCCCGCACTCGGTGGCCGACGGGGTCGTGGTGCGGTGTGTTCGTGTGCTGCGGGACGCGGACGAGGCCCGCGGCACCCGGGTCGTGACGACCACGGCGCCCACCACCGAACTCGTCGACGCCGTCCGGGCGGGCAGTCTCGACGTCGCTGTGGTCGAACATCCCGCCCTGCTGACCGGTCTCGACAGCGGACCGGTGCTGAAACTCCGGCGGTGGGTGGTGGTGCCGGACGACCATCCGGTGGCGACCGCCAAGAAGGCCCAGGTGCGGATGCTTCGCGGGCTGACACTGGCCACCGGCCCGCGGTCGGACAATCCGCCGGCACACGACCTGCTCGTCGACCTGTGGCGGGCCCGGGGTCTGGACCCCGACATCGTGGTCGCACCGGGACCGCGGGAACTCCTCACCCACGTTTCCGCCGGTGGGCATTTCGGCGTGACGACGACGGCACCCACGGTGATGCCGGGGGTGGCCTGGGTCGATCTGCTGCGTGACGAGCTCGCGCTGCGCCTGCGTGTCGTGTGGCGCTCCGGCTCCGACGTCGCGGCGTCCGCCGCCGCCCTCGACCGGGTGTTGTTCAAGGCCGATCGATGACGCCGTCGGCGGAGAAGCGGATCCGCGACGTCTTCGCCGACGCCGGGTGCATCGGATGGTTGCACGCCCGCCGTGTCGGAACCCCGGACGGGAGCGCGGGTGACATCGCGGTCGGCGCGGACGATCTGGTGGTGCTGGCGTCGGTCTACAAACTCCCGCTGTTCGTATCCCTCTGCCGCGCTTTCGATTCCGGGGAACTGTCGCCGACCGCGACCGTCCGGGTCACCCCGGCCGACTGCACCCCGGGACCCACCGGGGTGTCGACGTTCCGTGACCCGATCGTGCTGAGCTGGCGGGATCTCGCGCTGTCGATGATGACCGTGTCCGACAACGCAGCCGCGGACCTGGTTCTGGGCCGAGTGGGACTCGAGAGCGTCGAGCGGGTGCTGTCCGATCTCGGTCTCACGAGCACTCGCGTCATCGGCGGCGCCGCGGATGCGCACAGCAGCCTGGTGATCGACGCCCACGCGCACACCACCGCCGAAGCATTCGCCGCACTCGCCGACAACGACGAGGCGTGGACCGTGTCCGCCTACGACCCGTCGTATGCGAGCGCGACCACTCCACGGGACATGACCACGTTGCTCGATGCGATCTGGACGGGCAGGGCGGTGCCCGGGCCGCACGCCGCGTTCGTCCGGCAGGCGATGTCTGCCCAGGTGTGGCAGCACCGCATCCGTTCCGGGTTCCCGTACTCCGACGTGGACGTGGCCGGCAAGACCGGAACCATCGGCGCCATCCGCAACGAGGTCGCCGTTGTGACGTTTCCCGGTGAGATCCCCGTCGCCGTCGCGGTGTTCACCCGGGCCGCCCGAGCAGACCCGGTCCTGCCCGTCGTCGATGCCGCGATCGGGCACGCCGCCCGGATCGCGGTGACCGAACTCCGCTCCGGGCGACTCGACTGACCGGAACCTCAGCCCGGATAGCGACGGGGTGTGAACACTCTCGTCCCGTGCACGTTCTCGACGACGGTCGTCATCGAGGAGCCCACGATGAGCAGGCAGCGCATGTCGATCTCGGCCGGGTCGAGGTCGGCGAGCCGCACGACCCGCACCGACTCCTGCGCGCCGGCCACGTCGCGGCCGATGATCACCGGGGTGTCGGGGGAGCGGTGCTCGAGAACGAGATCACGCATCGCCGCGACCTGCCAGGTGCGTGACTTCGACGCGGGGTTGTAGACGGCGAAGGCCATGTCGGCGCTCGCCACCGCCGAGATGCGCTGCGCCACCACGTCCCACGGCTTGAGCCGGTCCGACAGCGACAGGACGGCGTAGTCGTGCCCGAGGGGAGCGCCGACCCGGCTCGCCACGGCGTTCGCGGCCGTCATCCCGGGCAGCACCCGGACCGGAACGCCGCGCCACTGTTCTTCGGCCGCGACTTCGAGGACGGCGGCCGCCATCGCGAACACGCCCGGATCACCCGACGACACGACGGCGACGCGGGCCCCGTTCTTCGCGAGGTCGAGTGCCATCGCGGCGCGCTCGGCCTCGACCCGGTTGTCGCTGGAGTGGCGGCGCTGTCCCGGACGTTCGGGGACCCGGTCGATGTAGGGGCCGTAGCCGACGAGGTCGGTGGCCAGCGACAGTTCGTGCTGCACTTCCGGTGTGGTCCACGCCTGATCACCGGGTCCGAGCCCCACGACGACGAGTTCGCCCGCAGGCGGCGCGTCGCCGCGGCGGGTGTTCGACGGGCTCGGCACGATGGCGATCGAGAAGTACGGGACGTCTCCGTCCGAGACGTCGTCGGCGGCGTCGATCTTCTGCCGGGTGGTGCTGGCCCGCTCGACGTACCACGTCTCGTCGATGCGCCCGGAGTCCTTCAGCGCCTGCCGGACGGCCGGGTAGGTACGCCCGAGTTTCAGGATCGCGGCGGCATCGGTCTCACGCAGCCGGCGGGTCAGTTCGCCCTGCGGGAGGGTGCCGGGGAGGACGGTGAGGATTTCCTCGCCCTCGACGAGCGGCATCGCCAGCGCGGCCGAGGCGGCGCTGATCGACGTGACCCCGGGAATCACCTCGGCGTCGAAGCGCTGCGCCAGCCTCTTGTGCATGTGCATGTACGAGCTGTAGAACAGCGGATCGCCGGCGGCGAGCAGCGCCACCGAACGCCCGGCCTCGAGATGGGCGGCGAGCCGTCCTGACGCGTCTTCGTAGAATTCGTCCATCGCACCCTGATAGCCGCCGGGATGGTCGACGGTCTCGGTGGTGACCGGATAGACGAGGTGCTCCTCGATCTGGCCCTCCCGCAGATACGGCGCCGCCACCGCGCGGGAGATGCTCTTCCCGTGCCGGGCGCTGTGGAACGCCACCACGTCTGCCTCGGCGATCACCCTCGCGGCCTTGACGGTCACCAGTTCCGGGTCACCCGGTCCGATACCGACGCCCCACAGTTTCCCGGTCACCCGCTGTTCGGAGCTCATTCGACCTCGCTCGCAATCGCATTCAGGGCCGCCGCCGTGATGGCGCTGCCGCCGCGGCGGCCGCGGACCACCAGATAGTCGAGTCCGCTGGGATGCTCGATCAACGCTTCCTTCGATTCCGCCGCCCCGATGAAACCGACGGGACCGCCGACGATCGCGGCGGGTCGCGGTGCGCCGGACTCGATCATGTCCAGCAGGTAGAACAGGGCGGTCGGGGCGTTGCCGATCGCGACGACGGCCCCCTCCAGTTTGCTGCCCCACAATTCGAGCGCGGCCGCCGAGCGGGTGTTCCCGATCTGTTCCGCCAGCACCGGCACCCGCGGATCACGCAGCGTGCAGAGCACCTCGTTGTCCGCCGGGAGCCGCTTGCGAGTGACGCCGGCGGCCACCATCTGCGCGTCGCACAGGATCGGGGCGCCGCCCGCCAGCGCCGCGCGGGCAGCCTTCACGACACCGGGGGTGAACGCGACGTCGTCCACGAGATTGACCTGACCGCTCGCGTGGATCATGCGGACAACGGCCTGCGAGACGCCCTCGGGAAAGGCACTGAGATCCGCCTCGGCGCGGATCGTGGCGAAGGACTGGCGGTAGATCTCCGCGCCGTCTCGGATGTACTCGATCATCCGCTCACGATAGAGGGACCGTGTTCACGGCTCCTCCACCCGGTAACCCGTCTCGGTCGCGACGACGTCGGCGACCGCACCCTTCGGCCGTCCGCAGCAGCGTTCGCAGCCCGACCAGTGCTGCCGCCCCGCCACCGGGAGTTCACCGCTCGCGACGGCGTCCCGTGCGTCGGAGCGGACATCGGCGAGTGCCTTCTCGCAACCGGGTTGCCCGGTGCACGCACTGACGTTCAGCCAGGGAGAATTCTCGTCGAAGATCAGGCCCATCGGGGCGAGGACGCGCACCACCTGCTCGGCGGACCACTCGTCGAGGCCGCACAGCAGCACCGACTTCCACGGCGTGACGATCACCGGCCTCTCGACCGCGGCGAGGAACTCCGCCAACCGGGCGTCGAGGATCCCGAACGCCAGACCGCCACCGAGCGTCACGTTGCCGTCCGGTTGGTCCAGCCACCCGATGGGTGGCCGATGCTCGTCGAACCCGCGCACCGGTTCCGCGGTCGGGGTGAGGGCGAGCGCCGCCAGTGTCCGGTCGACCCCGTCGGCGATCTCGGACAGCCGCCAGTGCCGATCACGCAGTTCCAGGAAGACACGCGCGGCGTCGAGCAGCACGGACACCGTCTCCGTCCTCGTGATCCGGGCGCCGCTGTCCCGCCCGGCAAGGACCAGGGCCACCTCCGTCTCGCTCACCGCATGGACGCCGAAGTCGCCGCCGAGCGCCGAGACGTCGCCGCGACCGTCGTCGAGGGTGAACAGGGTGCGGCCGGGCAGTTCCGCCAGCGCGGAGTCCGCGCACAACGTCCGGTCGAGGTCGTCGACCAGATCCCGCAGATCCGCGAGACCACCGATCCGGCCGGTCAGCGGCGAGACGAGGATGTTGCGCACCCGCTCGTGCGTCTCCGACGGCAGAAGGCCCACCTCGGCGAGGCGCCGGGCGAACTCCCGTGGGTCACCCACCGCCCGCAGTTGCGCGTTGCCCCGGGACGTCAGTTCGATCTCGCCGTTCCCGAGGTCGCGGGCCGACTCCGCGAGCGTCTGCAGCTGGGGAGAGGTCAGCACACCTCCGGGGAGGCGGACCCGGGCGAGCGCACCGTCGGCGGCCTGGTGGACCTGCAGCGCGCCGGGGCACGCATCGGGGCGGGAACGGGAGTCGACCATGGTCCCAGGTTACGTGCGGGCCCGGGTAGCATCACCAGCACTTGCGACGGCAGGAGAGGAAACCGGTGAAAATCCGGTGCGGTCGCGCCACTGTGAGCTCGCCGAACCCGGTGGGCGAGCCAGACCCTCACCTGCCGTCCTCCGACCGGCGGTTCCGCACAGAACCACTGCCACGGGGCGCGACACCCCCAGGAAGGCTCCACACGTGATCCTGCTGCTCTCCACCTCCGACACCGACCTGCTCAGCGCACGCGCCAGCGGGGCGGACTACCGCTGGGCGAACCCGGCCCGGCTGCTGGTCGAGGAGGACCTGCCGGGACTGCTCGACGGCGCCGACCTGGTCGTCGTGCGCATCCTCGGCGGTAAGCGGGCGTGGGCGGAGGGCCTCGACGCGGTCCTGGCCAGCGGACTGCCCGTGGTGGTTCTCGGCGGCGAGCACGCACCGGACGCCGAGCTGATGGAGTGCTCGACCGTCACCGCCGGTGTGTCGGCGGAGGCACACAACTATCTCGCCGAGGGCGGCGCCGACAACCTCGCCCAGCTGCACCACTTCCTGTCGGACACCGTGCTGCTGACCGGCCACGGTTTCGAGGCGCCGGTGCACCTGCCGAGCTGGGGGGTCGCGCCGTTCGCCCCCGCCGTCGCACCGGACCGCCCCACCATCGCCGTTCTCTACTACCGCGCCCAGCACCTGGCCGGGAACACCCGCTACATCGAGGCGCTGTGCGACGCCGTCGAGGCGGCGGGCGGCACACCGCTGCCGATCTTCTGCGCGTCACTGCGCACCGCCGAGCCGGAGCTGCTGACGACGCTGCGCCGCGCGGACGCGATGGTCGTCACCGTGCTCGCCGCCGGCGGCACCAAGCCGGCCGGCGTCTCGGCCGGTGGCGACGACGAGGCCTGGGATGTGGCCGCGCTGGCCGCGCTGGACGTGCCGATCCTGCAGGGGCTGTGCCTGACCAGCAGCCGGGAGTCGTGGGAGTCCAACGACGACGGGCTGTCGCCGCTCGACGTCGCCACCCAGGTCGCGGTCCCCGAATTCGACGGCCGCCTCATCACGGTGCCGTTCTCGTTCAAGGAGATCGACGCCGACGGGCTGTCCACCTACGTTCCCGACGCCGAACGCGCCTCCCGGGTCGCGGGCATCGCCGTCCGGCACGCCCGGCTCCGGCACATCCCCGCTCAGGAGCGCCGGATCGCCCTGATGCTGTCGGCGTACCCGACGAAGCACGCCCGCATCGGCAACGCCGTCGGCCTCGACACCCCGGCCAGCGCCATCCGGTTGCTCACCGAGATGCGGGCCGCCGGATACGACCTGGGCCCCGCGGACGGGCCCGACGCCGTCCCCGGCCTCGCCGCCCGGGACGGCGACGCGCTGATCCACGCCCTCATCGCCGCCGGCGGCCAGGACCCGGACTGGCTGACCGACGAGCAACTCGAGGAAAACCCGATCCGGATCTCCGCCGCCCGTTACCGCGAGTGGTTCTCGGCGCTGCCCGCCGAACTGCGCGAGGGTGTCGAGGAACACTGGGGCCCCGCCCCGGGCGAGCTGTATGTCGATCGCTCCCAGGACCCTGCCGGTGAAATCGTCATCGCCGCAATGCAGTTCGGCAATCTCGTGCTGATGGTGCAGCCGCCGCGGGGATTCGGGGAGAAGCCGGTCGCGATCTACCACGACCCCGACCTGCCGCCGAGCCACCACTACCTCGCCGCCTACCGGTGGATCGCGGCGGACGCCGCCGCCGGTGGTTTCGGCGCCGACGCCGTCGTCCACCTCGGCAAGCACGGCAACCTCGAATGGCTGCCGGGGAAGACGCTCGGCATGTCCGCGTCGTGCGGCACCGACGCCGCGCTCGGCGACCTGCCGCTGATCTACCCGTTCCTCGTCAACGACCCGGGGGAGGGCACGCAGGCCAAGCGCCGCGCCCACGCGACCCTCGTCGATCACCTGATCCCGCCGATGGCCCGCGCCGAGAGTTACGGCGACATCTCGCGGCTCGAGCAACTCCTCGACGAGCACTCGAACATCTCCGCGCTCGACCCGTCCAAGCTGCCTGCCATCCGCCAGCAGATCTGGACGCTGATGCGCGCCGCCAAGATGGATCACGACCTCGGGCTCGAGGAACGTCCCGAGGAGGACGTGTTCGACGACATGCTGCTGCACGTCGACGGCTGGCTGTGCGAGATCAAGGACGTCCAGATCCGCGACGGCCTCCACGTTCTCGGCGAGGCGCCGCGCGACGACGCCGAGGTCGAACTGGTACTCGCCATGCTGCGTGCCCGGCAGATGTGGGGCGGCGAGCAGAACGTGCCCGGACTCCGCGAGGCGCTCGGCCTCAGCGAGGACGGCGACGAATCCCGCACCCGCGTGGACGAGATCGAGCAGCAGGCGCACGCGCTGGTGCGGGGCATGCACGACGCCGACTGGAATCCGGACGCCGCCGACACCCTCACCGGCGACGCCACGGTCGCGAAGATTCTGCGGTTCGCCGCCACCGAGGTGGTGCCCCGACTGCGGGAGACCGACAACGAGATCGCCCAGGTGCTGCACGCACTCGACGGCGGATTCATCGCCGCCGGTCCGAGCGGTTCCCCCCTGCGCGGCCTGATCAACGTGCTCCCGACGGGCCGGAACTTCTACTCCGTCGACCCGAAGGCCGTGCCGTCCCGGCTCGCCTGGGAGACCGGTCAGGCGATGGCCGAATCGCTGCTGGACCGCTACAAGTCCGATCACGGGGAGTGGCCGCGGTCGGTGGGACTGTCCGTGTGGGGCACGTCCGCGATGCGCACGTCCGGCGACGACATCGCCGAGGTGTTCGCGCTCCTCGGCGTCCGCCCGGTATGGGACGAGGCGAGCCGCCGCGTGGTGAACCTCGAGGTGATCGACCTCGCGGAACTGGGCCGCCCGCGCATCGACGTCACGGTCCGGATCAGTGGCTTCTTCCGGGACGCGTTCCCGCATGTGCTGGCGCTGCTCGACGACGCCGTCCGGCTCGTCGCCGCCCTGGACGAACCGGCGGAGAGCAACTTCGTGCGCGCCCATGCGCAAGCGGATATCGCGGAGCACGGCGACGAACGGCGCGCGACCACCCGCATCTTCGGCTCGAAGCCGGGCACCTACGGGGCCGGACTACTGCAGCTGATCGACTCCAAGAGCTGGCGCGGCGACGCCGACCTCGCCGACGTGTACACCACGTGGGGTGGCTTCGCGTACGGCCGCGGACTCGACGGCGCCCCAGCCGCCGACGACATGCGGACGGCGTACCGGCGAATCACCGTGGCGGCCAAGAACACCGACACCCGCGAGCACGACATCGCCGACGCCGACGACTACTTCCAGTACCACGGCGGCATGGTCGCGACCGTGCGGGCGCTCACCGGGAAGTCGCCCGAGGCCTACATCGGCGACAGCACCCGGCCGGAATCGGTGCGCACCCGGACCCTGTCGGAGGAGACGTCCCGGGTGTTCCGCGCGCGCGTCGTGAACCCGCGGTGGCTCGAGGCGATGCGCCGGCACGGCTACAAGGGCGCGTTCGAGATGGCGGCCACCGTCGACTACCTGTTCGGCTACGACGCCACCACCAACGTCGTCGCCGACTGGATGTACGAGAAACTCGCCGAGTCCTATGTGCTCGACGAGCAGAACCGCAAGTTCATGGAACAGTCCAATCCGTGGGCCCTGCACGGCATAGCCGAACGCCTCCTCGAGGCGGCCGAGCGCGACATGTGGGAGCACCCCGAGCAGCAGACCCTCGACGGACTGCGGCAGGTCTACCTCGAAACCGAAGGCGAACTCGAAGGAGACTGACCGGCTTCGGTCTAGCATGGGCCGGGTGACCACAGAATTCGATCGGGTGTCGTCCGCGAAGTATGTCCTGCTCACCACGTTTCGGAAAGACGGCACCCCGGTAGCGACGCCGCTGTGGGCTGCCGCCGACGGTGACCGTCTGCTGATGTGGACGGTCACCGACTCCTACAAGGTCAAGCGGATCCGCCGCAATCCGGAGGTGACGGTGGCCGCGTGCGATGCGCGAGGTAAGCCGAAGGGCCCCGAGGTTCCCGCGCGCGCCGTCATCCTCGACGCCGCGGACACCGATCACACGCGCGACGTGATCGCCCGCAAGTACGGCATCCTCGGCTGGCTCACGATGAAAGGCAGCCTCCTGCGGCGTGGGAAGACGGGCACCATCGGGCTCGCCCTCACCGCCGACGACCGGTAGCGAGCGCGCCCGCGATCGGCGCGTGGGCACCGCACGTCCCGCTGGTCAGGCCAGACCGCGGAGATGCTCGGCGATCATGCGCTGCGCGGTGTCCGGGGTGTCGGTGTCGCCGAGCAGTACGTGCATCGCAGCACCATCGACGAGGGCGTGCAGGCGCATTGCCTCGGCGTCGACGTCGAGGCCGGGCGCGATCAACCCCCGTTGGGCGAGGCCGGTCAGGATCGCCGCGCACGCACCGCGGAGTTGCCGCTGGGCGTCGAGAGCGATCTCCTTCAGCATCGGATGGGCGGGACTCTCGGCGACCAGGGCCAGGTTCACTTCCATTTCGCAGCGCCGGCGATCGTCGAGGGGGAGCGCCTCGTCCAGCACGGCCAGCGCACGCTGCCACGGGTCGGCGATCGTCGCGTGTGCCTGCGCTCGTTCGCGGACCCGCGTCGCGACGAGTCGCATGGAGTAGGCGAGAAGTTCGGCCTTGCTGGCGAAGACGTGCCGCAGTGAGCCGCTCGAGATTCCGGCCTCGGCGGCCACGTCACGGACGGACACCGCACCGATGCCGTCGCGCTGGATCACCCGCCACACCGCCTCGGCGATCTCCTGCTGCCTCTGGTTGTGGTCGATGAGTCTCGGCACCCCACCATGCTAACACGGTCGTGTTAGCATGACTTTTGCTGGCACGACCGTACTAATAAGCAACGGGGGTCCGACCGTATGACGCCGCAACGACCGACGTCCCGCCGCTACGCCGCGCTCGACGTCGTCCGCGGTTCGGCGATTCTGGGAACGCTGGGCACCAACATCTGGATCTTCACCGACGTCGAGGGCCTGGTCGGCTATCTGAACGGCACCGGCCGGGCGACCGGCGCGTGGGCGCCGGTGCAGGCCGTGCTGCAGCAGTTCGCGCAGGGAAAGTTCCTCGGCCTGCTCACCCTCATGTTCGGCATCGGGCTGGTGATCCAGCAGCGTTCCGCCCGGTGTCAGGGTCTGCGGTGGCCTGGTGGGTACCCCTGGCGCGCAGGACTTCTGATGGTGGACGGCGTGCTGCACTTCCTGTTGTTCACCGAGTTCGACGTCCTGACCGGGTACGCGCTCACCGGCCTGATCGTCGCGTTCATCCTGACGACGGGCGTTCGCGCACAACGGGTGTGGGCGGTGGGTGCGGTGACCGTGCACCTGGCGATGCTGGCCCTCGTTGCCGCGGCGGTAGCTTCGGCGCCGGCTCGGGAACCGCGGCCGCTGTCCCCGAATCCCTACGCCGACGGCAGTTTCCGGGATCTCGTCGCCTTCCGCATCGACAACATGGTGCTGTTCCGCCTCGAGGTGGTCTTCATCCTGCCGCTGTCGATCGCACTGTTCCTCGTCGGCGCGCACCTCTTCGAGGCACGCATCCTGGAGTCGGACCGCGGTGCCCTCCGACGCCGTCTGATGGTGGTGGGGCTGGGGGTGGCGCTCCCGCTCGACTTCACCCTCGGACTCCTCGGTGGCGACGCCGGGCTGCTGCTGGGCAGGTACGGAACCGCGCCGCTGGTGGCAGTGGGGCTCCTGGCGGCGATTGCGCACCGCTACGCAGACGGGCGTGAACCCGGCGCGGCCGGCCGCGCACTGTCGAACGTGGGCAGGATGGCGCTCAGTTGCTATGTGCTGCAGAACATCCTGTGTTCGACCGTCTGCTACGGCTGGGGTTTCGGGCTGGCCGCCCGATCGGATGGCGCCACCGTCGTTCCGGGCACCCTCGTCCTGTTCGGCGTCGTCTCGGCGACCCTGATCCTCGTGTCCCGCCTGTGGCTGGGGTGGTTCGATCGAGGACCACTCGAATGGCTCACGCACCGCGCCTACGAGCGCCTCGCCCGCGCCCACGGAGACCGCGTCACCGCGCCAGCAGTGTCGTCCACTCCCTGAACTCGAGCGCGTACTTCGGTGCCGGTGTCGTCACCGAGGGGCACGGCTGCCGCCGGGTGGCCAGTTCCACCAGCGACTTCGCTGCCCGCATCACACTGACGTGATGATGTCGGGACACGTCGAGCAACTCCTCGAATGCCTCCGTGTCGCCGTATCCGCGGGTGGCGATGAGAATGCCCTTCGCGGTGGCGAGAACTTCGCGTCCGTCCGGGTGGCGGTGCGGAATCGAATGTGCCGGCGGTGCTGCCGCCTCGAGTACGTCGTTCGACAAAGTGATCTCCTGGATTGGGGTGCTTCGCTGATTCCGTGGGGCGGTCATACCGCCGCCACCATCAGCGCCGTGGCGAGGACGACGATCAGCCCTCCCGCCGCGGCGACCAGAACGGAACCGGTGATGATGCCGATACCGGTCGCGCAGACGAGGCACACGAACGTCGTCAGTGCCACATCGGCGAGACCGAATCGTCTCGTGACCCTGGTGGGGCCGTGAAGCGCCTCGCGGATGCGAGTGTCGGAGTGCATGAAACCTCCTGGTCGGACGTGCAAGGGCGGTACCCGGCGCATGCAGCGACAACGCGGCGACACGATGGGTGGTGGCCCCGCTTTCTGGAGACCTGAATATGACATCCGCGGCGAAACGTCTCTGGAGTGAGAAATCTCATAGGCGGGATGTCTGCAGCATTTATAACGGAAACTGCACGGGCTGTCACCTAGACGAGCGTCCGCATAGAATCCTGGGGCTCAGAGCGCCTTGCTGACCGACGACATGTGAAAATCCGGAATGCGCAGCGGCGGCATCGCCGTACGGGTGAACCAGTCCTTCCATTCGCGCGGGAGCGTCCGCTCAGTGGCCCCGGCCTGGGTGACCCTGCGCAGCAGATCGAGAGGACTCTCGTTGAACCGGAAATTGTTGACGGCACCCGTGACCTTGCCGTTCTCGACGAGATAGACGCCGTCCCGCGTCAAACCGGTGAGCAGCAGCGTGGCGGGGTCGACCTCCCGGATGTACCAGAGGGTGGTCAGCAGCAGACCGCGTTCGGTCTCGGCCACCATCTGGTCCAGCGACACCGAACCCCCCGCGTCGAGGATCAGGTTGTCGCCGGGCACGGTCGCCTCGGCGCCGAACTCCTTCGCCGCGGCCCGCGGATACGCGAGGGCGTTGACGGTGCCGTCGCGCACCCAGTCGACCCGCCCCGCGTCCATGCCGTTGTCGAAGACGGACAGGGCTTCGGACGACGACCCGGTGACGACGAACGGCGCGTACTCCAGGCCGAGCGCGGCCGGATCGGACGAGAGGGTCAGTGGGAGCGCACTCAGCTTCTCACCGACCCGGGTGCCGCCGGGCGCCGACAGGGCGGAATGCCCCTCTTCCGCGGCCCGCCCCTCCATCGTCCACAGGAGGTAGATCATGAGGTCCGCGACCGCGGAGGGCGGCAGGATCGTCTCGTAACGGCCCGCGGGCAACGCCACACGGTTGCGGGCCCAATCGAGTCGGGTCGACAGATCCTGCAATAACTTCACGCTCGCCACATCCGTGAAGTCCTTGGTGCTGGTGCCCACCCAGGCGCTGGCGTCGCCGCGTTTGCCGTTGATCTCGACCGATCCGGTGGGCTGAGCGAACCGGCGCCGGATTCCGGACGACGTGGCCAGCCAGGTGGTGTGCAACTGGTGATGGGCGAAACCGTAGAGCTGGTCGTCGCCGTCGAAGCCCATGCTCAGATCCTGGGCCAGCTGCTCGAACGCGCCGATCTCGGTTCGCTCGGCCGGAGTCTCCCAGTGCTCGTCGGTGCCGGAACCGGTGAGCAGGGGCATCGCGTCTGATGCGGGCGTGGCTGCGCGCGCGGCGATTTCGGCTGAACGCACCACGCCGTCGATGTCAGCGGCGTCGACACTCGCCGACGTGACGATGCCGACCATCGCATCCTCACCGGCCCGGACGATCGAGATCACCGTCCAGCTGCGGGAGGTGGACACGCCGTTGGTGGTCATCGAGTTGCCCGCCCACCGCAGGGCGGCCTCGCTGGCGTCGGTGACGATCACGATCGTCTCGTCGACGGTGGCGCGGGCCAGGACCTGCTCGACGAGTTGCTGCGGTGCGATCATCGGCCGCCTTCCGTCCGGGTGTTCAGTACGTTCACGCCGCGGAAGAGCGCCGCCGGGCAGCCGTGGCTGACCGCCGCGACCTGACCGGGCTGCGCCTTGCCGCAGTTGAATGCGCCGCCGAGCTGCCAGGTGGACCGGCCGCCGACGGCGTCCATCGAACCCCAGAAATCCGTGGTGGTCGCCTGATACGCGACGTCGCGGAGTTGCCCGTCGAGTTTCCCGCCGCGGATGCGGTAGAACCGCTGACCGGTGAACTGGAAGTTGTAGCGCTGCATGTCGATCGACCAGGACTTGTCGCCGACCACAAAGATGCCGTCCTCCACACCCGAGATCAGATCGTCCGTGCTGCGATCGGTGTCGGGATCGGGCTGCAGCGACACATTGGCCATCCGCTGGATCGGAACGTGGTGCGGCGAGTCGGCGTACGAGCAGCCGTTCGAACGCTCCAGCCCGAGTCGCGGCGCGAACGCCCGGTCGAGTTGGTAACCGACGAGGAGTCCGTCGGCGACCAGGTCCCACGACTGCGTTGCCACGCCCTCGTCGTCGTAGCCGACGGTGGCCAGCCCGTGCCGTTCGGTCCGGTCGGCGGTGACGTGCATGATCGGCGTCCCGTACTGCAGCGTGCCCAGCAGGTCGGGGGTGGCGAACGACGTCCCGGCATAGGCGGCCTCGTAGCCGATGGCGCGGTCGTATTCGGTGGCGTGCCCGATGGACTCGTGGATCGTCAACCACAGGTTGGTGGGGTCGATCACCAGATCCGTGGGGCCGGCCACCACGGTCGGGGCCTTCACCTTCTCGGCCAGCAGATGGGGGATCTCCGCGAGTTCGCCGGTCCAGTCCCACACGCCGTCACCGGCGACGTACTCCCATCCGCGCCCGACCGGGGGCGCGAGGGTGCGCATCGTCTCGAACACGCCGGCCGACTGGTCGACGGTGGTGGCCTCGAGTTGCGGATGCAGCCGCACCCGCTGCTGCACGATGGACGATCCGGCGAGATCGGCGTAGAACGTCTGCTCCTTCACCTGCAGGCAGCCTGCGGTGACGTGGTCGACGCCGTCCGACGCGAGCATCCTGCGGGAGTATTCGCCGAGCAGCGAGATCTTCTCGGCGGCGGGAACTTCGAACGGATCGACGTCGTAGTCGGACACCCAGTGGACGTCGGTGTACACCGGTTCGCCTGCCAGTTCGACGTGCTCCCGGTTGAGTCCGCGCAGCGCACGGGCGACGGCCACCGCCTGCTCCGCGGTGGCGGCGGCCGTCGTGGGCGTCAGCTCGGCGTGTGAGGCGAAACCCCACGTGCCGTCGACGAGGACGCGCACCGCGAAGCCGAGTTCGTCGGTGTCGACCGCCGACTGCACCTCGCCGTCGCGCAGTCGCAGCGACTGGCTGGTGAGGCGGTGCACGCGCAGGTCGGCGTGCGACGCCCCGGCCGCACGCGCCGCGGTGAGTGCCGCGTCCGCCAGCGAACGCAGCGGAAGGGCAAGGAATTCCGGATCAACCTGTCGTGGAGCCGTCACCTGGACCACCGTAGTCGGTCGCTCAGGCGAATTGCTGCCAACCCAACCGGATCACCATGGCGATCACCACGATCAGCAGGGTGATCCGGACGAAACCGGCGCCCCTGCTCAGGGCCATCCGCGAACCGGTGACCGCGCCGATCACGTTGCACACCGCCATGCTCAGACCGAGCGCCCACAGCACGTGACCGGTGGCGGCGAAGAACACCAGCGCACCCAGATTCGATCCGAGGTTGATCACCTTCGCCATCGCGGCGCTGCGCACGAATTCGGTACCGAGGAAGGTCGCGAAGCTGATGATGAGGAAGGTGCCGGTGCCCGGACCGAACAGGCCGTCGTAGAAGCCGAGGAGGCCGGCGGAGAGCAGGACGACCGCGGCGACCTTCCGCCGGGTCGGCGGATCCTTCGCCAGCGTGGTCCCCAGCTGGGGCCGGATCGTCACGAACACGGCGACACCGACGAGCACCGCCATGATCAGCGGGATGAAGACGTCCTTGTCGATCCGCGACACCGTCGCGGCGCCGAGCGCGGATGTGATCGCCGCGAGCAGGCCGGCCGGAACCAGCAACCGCCAATTCATCGGGATGCGCCGTGCGAACGTAACCACGGCGGCGGACGTGCCGGTGAACGCGGTGAGTTTGTTGGTGGCCAGCGCCGCCTGCGGCGTCAGCTGCGGGGCGACGAGGAACAGCGCGGGGATGAGAATCAGCCCACCGCCGCCCACCACGGCGTCGACCCACCCGGCGGCTGTCGCGGCGGTGAGAAGAAGCGCCCAGTCACCCACACTCATGGTGCTGACTCAACCACACCCACCGCGAGGTACTTACGCTGTGCACATGCGGAGGTTCAGTCTGTGGCTGCGAGGAAAGCCGACGGTTGCGGACTCGATGCTGGCGGCAATCCTGTTTGCCCTCGAGGTGTTCGCCTTCACCGCGGCGGGGGATCGCTCACCGTGGGTGCAGCTCGTCCTCGGCTTCCTGCTGTGCCTGCCCATCGTGTGGCGCCGCACCTACCCGCGTGCCGCGGCCGGGGCGATTCTCGTGGTGTCGATCACGATCACCTTCGTCAGTTATTCGATCGACGATCTCCAGGCCGAGCATCCCGGATTGCTGGCCCTCGCGGTCGGGCTCTACACCCTCGTCGCCTACGTCGACCGGCGTGCCGCCGCCGTGTACGCGGTCGGCCTGGTACTCGACTCCGCGCTCGCCATCTGGCTGCTCGAGCAGGGGCCGCTGGAGGCCGGTCTGTATTCGGCGCTGATCTTTGCGCTGTCGTGGATCACGGCGGAGTTCCTCGGGGCCCGCCGGGCGTACGACGAGGAGGTGGCGGCACGGCTCGCCGTCGCCGACTACGACCGGGACCGGCGTGCCGAGGACGCGGTCGCGGCCGAGCGCACTCGGATCGCGCGGGAGTTGCACGACGTGGTCGCCCACGCCGTGAGCGTGATGATCGTGCAGGCCGACGGTGCGTCCTACGCGTTGAAGAACAATCCCGAGATCGCGAAGCAGGCGCTCACCAACATCGCGAGCACCGGACGGGAGGCACTGGCGGAACTGCGGCGCACCGTGTCGCTGCTGCGCACCGAACCTGCGACCGACGACATGCCCCAGCACGGGACGGCCGGTCTCGCCCGGCTGGTCGACATGATGCGGAGCGCGGGTCTGCCGGTGGAACTGGAGTTGACGGGAAAGCTGGACGACATCAGCCCCGCGGTCAGTCTGGGCGTCCACCGCCTCGTTCAGGAATCGCTGACCAACGTGCTGCGGCACGCAGGAGAACGCCCGCGCGCGAAGGTGCGGGTCCGTCGCCGCGAGACGGATGTCCTCGTCGAAATCACCGACAACGGCAACTCGTCGGGCCAGTTCTCCCTCGGGTCCGGCAACGGATTGCTGGGCATGCGCGAGCGGGTGGCCGTGCTGCACGGCACGCTCGAGGCGGGACGGCAGACCGACGGAAGCTGGCGGGTCACCGCCGAGTTGCCTCTCGAACCGGAGGAGTGAGCGGCTCGGTCACTCCGTCTCTCGGTCACTCCGTCTCTCGGGGGGTCGGTTCCTCCTGCTGGTCGAGGACGCTGACGGTGACGCCGTAGGGGAGGAACCGCACCGAGCGGTGCGGATCGGTATTGTGCTTGTGGGCGCGGAGCGCGTCGAGTTCGGTGGCATACACCTGTTCGACGCGGGCGACACCCTCGGCGTCGACCGTGTAGATCGCCCACACGCCGTCACCGGTCTCGCCGGTCGTCTCCGGCTTCGAACCGGGGCGCGGTGACCGGGCGAAGTCGGCGAAGACGCCCGACCACGGAATCTGCGCATCCGCCTGGTCGAGGAACCTGACGATGCGGTCCTTGACGCCCTGCAATTCCTCGCCCGCCTCCCGGATCACGCGGTCGAGATCGTCGGGGTCGAACCCGAACGGCCTGTTGTCGCCCATCACTGTCTCCTGACTTCGGCGGGACACCTCCAGTGTGGCCGTGGAAGCCGATCGGCGCCACGACGGCCTCCGAGTCGCACCAAAATACCCCCAGGGGTACTGTGGTGAGAAACCTACGGAAGGGCAACACCATGGTCGGCGACGAAGACAGCATCGCCCTGGTACTCAATCGGCTGCGCCGTGCGCACGGTCAGCTCGCCGGCGTGATCTCGATGATCGAGCAGGGCCGCGAGTGCAAGGACGTCGTCACCCAACTCGCCGCCGTCTCGCGGGCGCTCGACAGGGCCGGATTCAAGATCGTCGCCACCGGTCTGCGGGAATGCCTGACGGGCGAGACCTCGGAGGGCGCCGAGCCCATGACCGAAGCCGAACTCGAAAAACTCTTCCTCGCGCTCGCCTGAACGGCGACACCCGCCCTCGTCACACAGAAAGCAGGAATGATCATGAATCTCGCACTGTCTGCCACTCTGCACACCACCTTCGCCGACGCGGTGGAGCGCACTCGGCAGGCGCTGTCCGAGCAGGGCTTCGGCGTGCTCACCGAAATCGACATGAAGGCGACGCTGAAAGCGAAACTCGGTGAGGACATGGAGGACTACCTCATCCTCGGCGCATGCAACCCGCCGCTCGCACACCGCGCCGTCACCGTGGACCGGCAGATCGGCCTGCTGCTGCCCTGCAATGTGGTGGTCCGCGCCGACACGTCCGCCGACGGCACGATCATCGTCGACGCGATGAACCCGCGACTGATGGTCGACGTGACCGGCGAACCGGCATTGCAGGACGTCGCAGACGAGGCCACGACCAAGCTCCGGGCCGCGATCGACGCCCTCGGGGCGCAGTAGGGCCGATTATCGGCATCTCACGCATTCGGCGCGGTGTAGACGCGGTCACCGCCCACATAGGTCAGAGCCACGCGAGTGTCGGCGATCGCGTCGTCGCCGAAAGTGAACGGATCCCGGTCGAGGACCACCAGATCGGCGAGCTTGCCCACCTCGATGCTTCCGGTGTCGTCGAGACGATTCACGTACGCGGACCCCGCGGTGTACGCGGTGAGCGCAGCCGTGAGATCGAGGCGCTGCTCCGGTAGGAACACGGGGTGGTCCCGGCCGTCCTCACCGGGCAGCACGCGGTTGACCGCGACATGGATGCCGTGGATCGGGTCGGCGCTGCTGACCGGCCAGTCGCTGCCGGCTGCCAGGGTGGCGCCCGCGCGCAGCAGGGAACCGAACGGATACTGCCGGCCGGCGCGTTCGTCGCCGAGGAACGGGATGGTGAGCTCGTCCATCTGCGGTTCGTGCGCCGCCCACAGCGGCTGCATGTTGGCCGTGGCGCCGAGTGCGCGGAAGCGCGGAATGTCGCTGGGGTGCACCACCTGCAGATGAGCGAGGTGCGGTCGGGTGTCGCGGAATCCGTTGGCCGTCCGGGCCGCGTGCACCGCGTCGAGCGCATCGCGTACCGCGCGATCACCGAGGGCGTGGAAGTGCACTTGGAATCCGAGGGCATCGAGCTCGGTGACATAGCCGCGCAGTTGTTCGGGATCGATGAAGCTGGTGCCGGAATGAGCGGTAGGACAACCACATCCATCGAGATACGGGGAGATCATGGCCGCGGTCCGGGACTCCGCGACACCGTCGAGCATGACCTTCACGGTATCGGCCCGCATCCGTCCCACTCGGAGGCGGGAGCGCCGCTCGAGCAGTTCGGGAATCTGGTCGGCGCCCCGATCGCGATCCCACCACAGCGCGCCCGCCACCCGCGCGGTGAGAGATCCGTCCCGTGCTGCCGTCAGGTAGGCGTCCGAGACGTCGGCGATGCCCGAAGCATCGCCGAGAAGCGCGTCCTGCCAGGCCGTGATGCCGAGCGAATGCAGGTACCGCTGGGCGAAGAGGAGTGCCTTCAGTCGGTCGTCGGGGGTGTGTTGCGGAGTGTGGCAGCCGATCAGCTCCATCGCCGACTCCTGGAACATGCCGGTCGGCTCGCCGTCGGCGTCGCGTTCGATGCGTCCGCCGACGGGATCCGGGGTGTGCCGGGTGACGCCGGCGACGTCCATGGCTCTGGTGTTCGCCCACCCCCCGTGGTGGTCGCGGTTGGGCAGGAACACCGGACGATCGGGGACGACCGTGTCGAGGAGTCGCGCGGTGGGTGTGCCCCCGTCGAACGCTTCCATCGACCACCCGCCCCCGACGATCCACGGCACCTCCGGGTTTTCCTCGGCGTAGGTGCGGACGGCGGCGAGGGTGGAGGCCGCGTCGCTGGTGCCTGTGAGGTTGCAGCGGGCGTATTCGAGGCCTGCCAGCACGGGATGGATGTGCGCGTCCTGGAAACCGGGCAACAGCATCCGTCCGGTGAGGTCCACGACCTCGGTGTGAGGGCCGATCAGTTCCCGGACCTCGTCGTGGCCCACCGCCGATATCCGGCCGCCGGTGACGGCGACGGTCGTGGCACGGCTTCGGGCAGGGTTCAGGGTGGCAACGGATCCGCCGGTGAAGAGCAGATCTGCGGGTGCTGCTGACATCGAAAATCTCCTGTCGGGAAGTGCTGGTGTCGGATGGCGGGCCGGTCAGAACGGGATGGTGACGGGGACGTCTGCGGGCGTGTCGAGCAGGTCCGCGTCGCCGGCGTCCGTTCCCCGTCCGGTGACGAAATACGGCGACTTCCGGACCCACTTCGCGTGCGCGGCCACCACCAGCCCGGAGATCACGATCAGCACCGGGAACAGCAGCTGGAACCAGCCGTTGGCTGCGCTGAATTCGAGATGATCGGCGGAGGTGTAGAAGATCCAGCCCAGATAGCCGCCCAGTGCCAGCAGCACCAGCGCACTGAGCGCGGGAGACACCACCGCACGCAGTCCCTCCCACGGATGCTCCCACAGCACTCTCCGGAACCGCACCGCGGCCGCAAGCGCGGTCAGGCCGTACCAGAGGGCGACGACCAGACCGATCGAGCTGATTCCGGCACCGAGAAGGTCGCTCAGCTTGGGAATGACCGTGGCCAGCAACGCAACCCCTGCGGAGATGCCGCCGAGCAGCACCGTGCCGGCTGCGGGGGTTCCGTAGCGGGAATGGATCCGGGTCCACACCGGGCCGAGCGTGCGGTCCCGGCCCATGGCGAACAGTCCACGGGCACTGGGAATCACGGTCGCCTGGAGTGAGGCGACGACGGAGAACATCAGCGCGATCACCGGTAGCGCTGCCAGGGGTCGGCCGGCGAGCGCCTCACCGAGGAACGCGAGCCCGACGGTCCCGTTGTCCGCGAGCTCCGCCGGAGTGAGGACGCGCTGGAAGGATACCGCGCCGAGCAGGAACAACCCGAGTGCCAGGAAAACGGTGATCACACCCGCGCGGGAGGCATCGCGGGGGTCGCGCACCTCCTCGCTCACGCTGAACGCCGCCTCGAAACCCCAGTAGAAGAAGACCGCGATCACCATGCCCTGCGCGAGCAACGCAAACGAGGGAATCGCAAACGGATTGAACCAGTCGAGTGAGAACGGCTGGCTGCCGGCGAACAGCCCGTACACGCAGAAACCGATCAGCACGGCGTATTCGAAGACGAGGAGATACTTCTGCAGCCGCGCCGCGACCGCGACGCCCCGGACGGCGGTGAAGGTGACCGCCCCCAGGATGACCAGTCCCACCAGTGTGGACTGCAGCGTGGAGTCCGGGTCGAGAACGAGCCCCCCGATGCCGTGCACACCGGCCATGCCCCCGAGTTGCAGGATCGCCGACCCGGCGATGGCGGTGGTGTAGGCCATGAACACCACGACCGCGATGATCGCCATCCAGCCCGTGAGGAAGCCCAGCCACGGATTGAGGCTGCGGCCCACCCACACGTAGCTGTTTCCGCAGTTGGGCTCGACACGATTGAGCCGAGCGTATCCGCCGGCAATTCCGAGGATCGGGACGAAGGCCAGCAGGAGCACCACCGGCATCTGGAGTCCGACCACGGCTGCGATGACTCCCAGGCCGACGCCGATGCTGGTCGTCGCCGCGGTACTGGACGCGGCGATCGCGATTCCGTCCACGATCCCGAGGGTCTTGGGGAGACCCGTCGCCTGTGGTGCGCCGGCTGTACCGGTGTTCTGTGCTGCCATGTGTGCGTCGCTTTCGCTGGGTGGATGTCGAGATCGGGGTGCCGCGCGCTGCCTGTGACATGCAACACCTTCGCCGTTTACATCGTCAACGGTGTTGGCATAAGGTGGCCGGGGCGCAAGGAGGCGGTCATGGCGAAGCAGGTGGTCCCAGAATCGGCCCGGCGCAGGCGGAGGCCGACGAAGCAGGGTGCCGTGCTCTCGGAGAAGTTGATCGTGGACACGGCCCTGCGCTTGCTCCGCCACCACGGCAGTGCAGGTCTGTCGGTCCGCCGTCTCGGCGTTGCACTCGGCGCCGACCCCAGCACCCTCTACCGGTATTTCGACGGCATCGACGACCTGACGTTGGCGATCGCCGACGAACTGATCGGCCGGTCGTTCCACGGATGGGAGCCCACGGGGGACTGGTGGCGCGATCTGCATTCCCTCGGAATACGTTCGCACGCATCATATTTGGACCACCCTCAGGCGGCGGTCCTGTCGGCGAGCCGAGTCAGTGGCCGCACCTCCGAAAAGTCCGCTGTCGAGACGATCCTCGGAATTCTGCGCGAGGCGGGATTTCCCGACGGCGCCGCGGTGCGCCTCTACCGCGCCTACGTGGATCAGATGCTGGCCTTCGCGGCCCTCGACGGTGCCGAACTCGCGCTACCCGACGACGTGCGTGAGTCCGACCGGCAACTGTGGCGCTCCTCCTACGCACAGCTTCCGGCCGAAACTCATCCGCACATCGCGGCGACCGCGGAACTTCTCGTAGACCTCTCCGAACGCAGCGCCTATCCGGACGCCCTCGAACTGCTCCTCGACGGTGCGCGTGCCCTGCTGCACCGTCTGGACTCCGCGCGCGGAACGACCACCCCGTGACGACTCACGGGGTGCTGTGCCGGCGTGCGGTGATTGCGCCGTGCGGTCTGCAACCGATCCCAGTCCGTGTATGTGTCTCGAGCACGTCGAAGCCGGCCGCGACCAATTCCCGGCCGAGTTCGGCCACCGGCCATCGATAGGCGGTGGTCACGGCGTGGCCGAAGGCCTCCACGGTTTCTCCTTCGAAGAAGCCCACCAACAACCCTCCGCCCGGCCGGATCACGCGCGCGAACTCGGTGAGCGGAACCCGGATGTCCCGCGGACCGTGGTGAATGAGCGAGTACCAGGACAGCACACCACCCAGCGATTTCGTCGCGGCGCCCAATGCCTCGAAGCGGCCGACGTCGAAGGTGAGGTCCGGATACCGTATGCGCGCTCGTTCGACGAACTCGGGAACCAGATCGATCCCGCTCACCGCGGATCCGCACTCGGCCAGGAAGTCGGTCCACAGCCCCGGACCGCACCCCGCATCGAGCACGGGACCTGTCAGGGCGGCGGCCCAGCTGCTCACCAGGGTCCGATCGGATGGGTGCGTCGACGTCATGGCGCCGAAGAGCTCCACGTACTCCTCGGATCTGGCCGAATACGACTCTCGGACGGTGTCGCCTGATTGGGTGCTCGTGTTCTCCACGCGGTCAATCATCGTCGATGCGACGCGCACCTGGTTCCGATCTGCGGACCGCCCACCGGTATCACACCGGAATCGATACCGGAATCGATACCGGAGCAATAAGATTCGACCGGACGATTTCCATCCACAGGACTCGACGTGGTGTGTCCCCTTCTCACTCTATGGCAGGGAGAGGGCCTTGTGGCAAGACCCCTGGCGTGCTGCACAATCGTCGAACCGACAACAACGGAGGATTTGCCGTGACGAAACCTTTTGTAGTGCACGAGTCGGGCGCGCTCCTCCACGGCACCAGGGCGGACCTGTCGGTGGGTGATGTGCTGGTGCCGGGGCGCCCGTCGAACTATGCCGCAGGACGCGTCTCGAACCACGTCTATGTGACGCACACGTTGGACGCCGCCGTGTGGGGAGCCGAGTTGGCTACCGGTGACGGCCCGTGTCGGATCTACATCGTGGAACCGGAAGGCGCACTGGAGGACGACCCGAACGTGACGGACAAGAAGTTTCCGGGAAATCCGACCCGCTCCTACCGCACCCGGGAGCCCGTGAGAATTGTCGGCGAGCTCACGGACTGGGTGGGGCATTCACCCGAACAGCTTCAGGCCATGCGGGACGGCTTGGCGGACCTCGAGCGCCGGGGACTTGCCGTCATCTACGACTAGGTCCGGGGCGCGCCGATGTTAGTCCGGGATCGGATTCGCACCCGTACCATCGTGTACGTCGTAGGGTCGCGCGTGGCCGCTCCTCGAAATCGCCGCCGAGAGAAGGTTCGTCATGGCATGTCGTATCAGTGAGCTCGTCCTCGGTTGCCGCAACCCCGAGGTGCTGGCGCGGTTCTGGTGCGAGGTCCTGGATTTCGTCGTGCTCGATCGCGAGGACGACGGCACGTTGGAGATCGGGCCTCGCGAAGGCTTCGGCGGGCCGCAGCCGACGATCATCCTCAGTCGAAGGGATGAGCCGGAGAAGGGGAAATCCCGCTTGCACATCGACGTGAACGCCACCGATCGCGATCAGGACGCCGAACTCGAACGCCTTCTCGCGCTCGGCGCTCGCCCGGCCGACATCGGCCAGGCAGGGGAGGAGCAGTGGCACGTTCTGGTCGACCCCGAAGGCAACGAATTCTGTCTGCTCAAAACCCGTCTCGACCCACTCTGAGGGTCGCCGTCCCCGGAACTGCACCTCGTCTCCCGAGTCGACTCACCGTGCACGGGTCACCGGCGCGGCTCCACCGCCCTACCGCCGGTCAATAACTGAACGTCACGGCCCCTTCGTCGCCGATCCACTTCCACATCGGCACCGTCCCGGCGAGTTCGGCGTTGGCGACCAGCGCGTCCTTGTCGAGGTGCTTGGCCTCGAAGCAGATCGGACACACCATGTAGATGCCGCCCGCATTCTTGTATCGCGCTGCCAGATCGGGCAGCGGCGGACATCCTTCGCAGGCGACCCCCTGAATCGTGCCGTCGAGCGCGAGTCGTACCGCTTCCTTCGTGAGAAACATCAGCGTCTCGCGCTGTTGTTCTGCCGCGCCGACCGCGACCAGAAACGCAACCGTCACCTTCTCGGCGTCCTCGAGACCGGTGGTGAGACTGACCACTGCTTTATTACTCATGGATTCGAGTCTTCGCCGCGCGCGGAATGCCGACAAGGGGTAGGTGGATCCAGGCGGACATCCGGTCTTGCACATACAACCAATTGGTTGTATGTTTCTGTTGTGTCAGAAACGGACGAGGACCGGGCCGATGCCCTGTTCCACGCGCTGTCCGATCGAACGAGGCGCGACATCATGCGTCGCGTGCTGGCCGGCGAGCACTCCGTCTCCACGCTGGCAGCGAAGTACGAAATGAGCTTCGCTGCCGTACAGAAGCACGTCGCCGTTCTCCAGAAGTCCGGTCTACTCGTCAAACGACGCAGCGGCCGTGAACAACTCGCCACGGGCGATGTGGAAGCAGTTCGCGCGGTGTCATCCATGCTGGCCGAGCTGGAACAGGTTTGGCGCGGTCGGATTGCGCGCATCGACGAACTGATCGCAACGCAACCCCAACGGAAGGAATGAACGATGCCTGTCACCAACGTCAGCCATGACGCCGATGCACTGACCCTGACCATCACCGCCGAATTCGCCGCGCCCCGAGCGCGGATCTGGCAGATCTATGCCGATCCTCGTCAGCTCGAGAAGATCTGGGGTCCGCCGACCTACCCGGCGACAGTGGTCGACCATGAGTTCACCCCCGGCGGTCGGGTCACCTACTACATGACCGGACCGGAAGGCGACAAACATGCGGGCTACTGGAATATCATCTCCATCGATGAGCCTGCCGGCTTCACCTTCACCGACGGATTCGCCGACGCGGATTTCACCCCGATCGAATCGATGCCCGTGTCCGCCAACGAGTTCTCCTTCCAGGACCAGGACGGCAGCACCATCGCCACTTACGTCAGCACCTATGCGACCGCCGAAGGTCTCCAGCAGGTGCTCGACATGGGTGTGGTGGAGGGCGCGTCGCAGGCGATCGGCCAGATCGACGATCTCATCAAGGGTTGACCTCCGACGCGACGCCGCCCGCGTTGCGCTGGGCGACACTCTGGGCTGGGCTCGGAAACTGCGCCGGCGATGATTCTGCGGCCGACTCGAAGTCGGTATGTATATGAGGACACTCGCAATCACCCAGAACATCACCCTCGACGGCTCCATCGAGATGCTCGGGTCCTGGTTCGACCCCACCGACCAGGACCCGGAGCTGATGGAGGCGACCCGACTCCAGTCCGAGCGCGCCGACGCGATCCTGCTGGGCCGGCAGACGTTCGAGGACTTCCGCGGCTTCTGGCCCCAGCAGACCGATGACCGGACCGGGACTACCGACGAGCTCAACCGGATTCAGAAGTACGTCGTATCCGCGACCATGGTCGACCCTGGGTGGCGGAACTCGACCGTGCTCGCCGGTGACTGGATCGACCAGGTGCGGGCCCTGAAGGAGCAGGAGGGCCACGACATCGTGGTCACAGGCAGCATCACGCTCACCCATGCCTTGATCGAGTGCGGCCTGGTCGACGAATACCGGTTGTTCGTCTACCCCACCGTGCAGGGGAAGGGGAGAAGGTTGTTCCCCGATGGGTACGAGATGCCGAGGCTGCTCCTGCTCGAGGCCCGAGGTTTCCCGAACGGCGTCTCGCTGCTGCGATACATCGTCTGAGCGGGGTTCGCGGGCGCCGACCGAGCCTCACACCACATCCCGCCGAGATCGTGGTCACGATCAGTGATTCCGGGCCGGGGGTAGGTCGCGTTGCACCAATCGCAGCTGGTCCACTGAAATGATGCCGGGAAAGTAGTAGAAGCCCTCGGGCGACTGGATCAGGTCGTCATCGTCGATGCCGTGGACCTCCCACACGTCCACGGCTCCGCCCGTGTTGTTCATCCGCACGAACCAGTCGCATTCCCGCTCACCGGCGGCGAGGAAGGAGCCCTGCTGCTCGGGGCCGTAGCTTCCGGCGATTCCGCGAGCAGCGCCCGTACGGCTGTAGTCCAATCCGTATCGGGCAATGGAATCACGGTTCGACACCGAGCTGACGTGGTAGCGGGTTGGCATTCCCCACGCTAGCTGCGAACCTCCGCATTGCGCCGCATATTCGGAGCATGGGGCCGCCGGAAAGCCGGGCCCTGGTCAGCCGGCGAGCGGAACCAGGGTGAAGTGGCCGACGCCGCGCGCGGCGGAATACACATCCCACGACATCGGCCCGCGGGGACCGTGCCCCTCCCCGTACCGGAGATCGAACGCGGGATTCACCGGCGCGAGGCGGTAATCGAAGAAGGCGTAGTTGCCCCGCAGCAGCGTGCGTGCCGGTTCGTTCGCGTCGGCGAGCCGGGGCACCAACCTGTCCTCCACCACCAATCCGCGGTCGGAGAACTCGTCGACCATGACGCATTCGCAGAAGTACGCGAGGGTGCCGATCTCACCGGGCGATCGCACCGGCGCGTCCCCGACCAGTGCGCCGACCGCGCGGCCGACCCGCTCGTAGTCGTGTGCGCTCGCCCAGTTGCCGAAGATGGGCGGCGCGTCCCAGGGGAGACCGCCCTCCACGTCGTAATACACAGCGCCTGCCCCCAGCATGAGCAGCAGGACGGCTGGTGCCCCGGCGACTCCGCGGTCCGACGTGCCGCGTGCGGCCGTCCAGTAGAGACCGACCACGAGGGCCGCGAAGACCGCCAGCGTCGTCGCGGGCGCCACGTAATACCAGTGGTACGGCACGGTATCGAGGACGACGTAGGCGACGTAGTAGAGAGCACCGGACACGCCGAGCGCGAGCACAGGCCCCGGCACGGGGACCGCTCGCTGCCGTCCCCGGGCGTACGCGACGAGGGCGAGCGCGAGCAGAAGAACTGCGAGGGCGGCGGGACCGAACGACGCCACCGTCCGCCACGGGTTGGATTCGAAGTACATGACGGGTCCGGTGAGGTAGTTGAAACCCCCCACGTCGGAGGCCTGCCCCTGTTTGATCAGGAATGTATCGGGCAGAGCCGAACCGAGGACGACCCAGCTGAACACGTACCAGGGTCCGGCGACGGCGGCAAAGCCGGCCGTGGTGCGGCGCACCTGGGTGCGGATCGCCGGTGACAGGGCCGCGATGACGACGACGAACACGAGCAGGTCCAGACGCACCAGCACCGCCGTGCCGGCAGCCGCACCGAACCAGGCGGCCTTGCCTTCGAGTGCCAGCCACACCATCACGACGACGGCGGCCGGTATCAGTAGCACCTCGAGCCCGACCGCGGACAGCACGAACGGGTTGAACACCACCAGCGCACCGGCGAGCCACGCCCAGCCGGGCCCGATGCCCAGGCGCTGACATATCCGCGCCAGCACCCATCCCATCAGGCCGGTGACCGCCGCGTTGAGCATTCCGAGTGCGAGCAGGGGATCGCCCGGGCCCCACAACCTGGTGAGGAATGTCAGTGCGCCGAGCGCGAGCACATTCAACGGGGACGTCGACGTGTTCGCGGTCAGCCCGTGGACGATCGCCCACTCCCCGTGGACCGCCAGGTTCCGGGCGGCCGACAAGCTGATGTAGGCATCGTCGGTGAGGCTTCCGGAGACAATCCAGAACAATACGGCTGCCACCGCAGCGCCGGCTGCGGCGAGGATCGCCGGCTTCCGGATCGAGTGCGGTCGCGGCGACGGCGTCAGCCGGTCGATCGGCTCGTTCAGCAATCCTGTGGACACCGCGCACATCCTAGAGAGTGCAGGCGGGATCTCTGCTCGCAGTACCGAATTGTTCAGTGAACGACGCAGTGCCGTCCGCGACGGCGGTACGCTGCACGAGTGCGGCCGTGTGACCTTCGCTACTCGCTGAACTCGCCCATCGCGGGCGTCCAACCGCGGATATGCACCTTCTCGACGAGATTCTCGTGGGCGAACGGATCCTGCGCGAACAGGCGTGCGACGGTGTCCTCGTCCTCGGCGTCGACGATGAACAGCGCACCGTGACCTTCGGCGAGCGGCCCGGTCGAACGCACGATCTTGCGGCGGACCAGTTCCGAGAGCCACCCGCGATGTTGTGTTCGGTGATCGTCCCGAAGAGACGATGTTTCGGGGCTGTACGTGTACTCCACGACGAACAACGACATGGTTCCCCCGGTTCAGCCGTGGTCGATGTACGACTCGAGTTGGTCGCGTTCGGTCTGCAGTTCGCCGATCCGGCTCTTCACCACGTCGCCGATGCTGACGATGCCGACCAACTGACCGTCTACGATCACCGGCAGGTGCCGGATGCGGCGTTCGGTCATTGTTTCGGCGAGACTGTCCACGGTGTCGGTCGGGAGGCACGCGAACACCGACGTCGTCATGATGTCCGCGACCTGGCCGTTCAGGATGTCGGGGCCCCGCTCGTGGATGCGGCGCACCACATCGCGTTCGGTGACGATTCCGACGACGGCGTCGTTCTCCGTCACCACCAGGGCGCCGACGTTGTGCCTGGCGAGTTCGCCGATCAGCGTGCTGACCGACATCCCTGGATCCACCGTCACCACGGCAGGACCTTTGTTTCGCAACACATCCGCGATTCGCATCTGGACACCCCGATCTGTGGGCACTCCAACTAGCCGCCATCTCGATCATAGGGGTGTGCACCGACGGCGAGCAACGAATGCGCGAACGGGCGCCTGAGTGCATCGAATTGGGCCGTACGGCAACGCTACCGGTGTGAGTCGCCCTGTTCCCACGGCGGCAGGTCGTCGACGAACAGGCCGATGATCCACGGCAGCGGAAGCGACACCCCGATGATCGCCACCGCAGCCCATGCGTTTGCGGTCAGTCCGTAGACCACCGCGGACAGTACGAACGCGAGTGTCCGCAGAGCCATCACGATCACGTACTTGCGCATCCGCACCCGCTGCTGTTCCTCGCGGGAGACGGAAGCCGTGGTGATACTGATCGGATGCTGGGCGGTGCCGTTCGGTGGGGTGGACCACCGGGAACTCGGGCCGGCGACGGCCGACCGCAGTGCGTGGGAGAGGCTCACAGCACTGGACTACCCGGTCACCGCTGGACCGAACCGGATGAGGCCTGCGGTGTTAGGTTGGCGCTGTGCCGATCACCGTGCTACTCGTCGACGACCAGGAACTGATGCGCATGGGCCTCACCATGGTGCTCGACGCCCAGGACGACATCACCGTCGTCGGCGAGGCGAGCGACGGCGCGGCCGCTGTCGCCGCGGTCCGCACACTCCAACCGGACGTGGTGCTGATGGACGTCCGGATGCCGGTGGTGGACGGGGTGAGCGCGACTACGCAGATCATGGAGTCGGGTGTCGCGAGCCGGGTGCTGGTGATGACGACCTTCGACCTCGACGAGCATGCGATGGGTGCGTTGCGGGCGGGGGCCAGCGGTTTCCTGCTCAAGGACACCCCGTCGGAAGACCTCGTGTCGGCCATTCGCAGTGTGGCCGCGGGTGACGCCGTGGTGTCGCCGAAGGTGACGCGGCGCCTGCTGGCGCGGTTCCTCGACGACGGTCCGGCCCCGCGTCGCGACCCGGCGATCCTCGACGTGCTGACCGAGCGGGAGCGCGAGGTGCTGCAACTGGTGGCAACGGGGTTGTCGAACACGGAGATCGCCGCCCAGCTGTTCCTCTCGGAGTCGACAATCAAATCCCATGTGGGACGCATTCTCACCAAGTTGAACGTCCGCGACCGGGTGCAGGCAGTGGTGCTGGCCTACGAGACGGGGCTGGTGCGACCCGGCCCGTAGGCCGGCGGGTGGGGAAGCGGTCTGCTCTCAGACGGTGAAGGTTCCGACTGTCGGGACCACCGTGCATGTGACGGCGTCGGGGTATCCGACCGTGCCGAACACGGTGGCGAGGACGGTGCCCTTGCCGGTGTCGACGATCTTCGACAGCAGCGGGGTGTTCAGGATCGGCAGCTTGTCGTCGAGCTTGACGATCCCGCCCTGGAACGTGGAGAGATTGATCCAGGCGACACTGAGGTCGGACGACTGCGGGATCGCGACATAGCCGGGGATGGCCTGGAATCGCAGCTGGTTCGCACTGATCTGCGGGAAGAAGTTCGGTCCGCCCTGGGCGCTCGCCAGGGTGACCGTCGCGGGATTGTCGGCGACGCCGCATCCGAGCGTGGGGGAGGGGTACATGAAGTCCTGCGGTGTGGTGAGTCCGACTTCGAGCACGTCCTTCGGGATGAACACGCTGGCTCCGAGCAGGGCGTCCACCGCGGCGGAGGCGGCCGGGGAGACCTCGGTGGCCAGTGCCTGCAGTTCCGCGGCACCCTTCGCGAAGTCGGCGACCGGTGCCGCGGACGCCGGTCCCGAGGACATCATGCCGAAGGCTGCTGCGGACGCGAGAACGATTGCGGCTCGGCGGAAGACGGTGGAACGAGTCATATCGGCTCCTCGTTGTGCGCGGGATCGGAAGACCCCCATCGCAGTGAACTGCATCATGTTCATAGTCTCAATGTCAACTTGAGGGTTAGATCGTGAGCGCTTCGATATCTGCCGCCGGGAGAAAAACGGCGCCGCCGAACGTTGAACGGTCAGACGGTTGATCCGCAGACCCTCGATGAACCCGGCCGTCCGAAAGGGGGCGTCATGTACGCCGCACTGTTCCTGCTGTACGTAGTGGTGGAGATCGCCGCACTCGTCGTCGTCGGTCATGCCATCGGTGTGCTGTGGACCGTGCTCCTGCTGCTCGGAGGCACGCTGGTCGGAGTGCTGCTGATGCGTTCGCAGTGGCGTCGGGTGATGGACGGCCTCCGCCGTGCCGCGCGCGGGGACGGCTCGCCCGGCGCCGCGGTCGCCGACGGCGCACTCGTCGCACTCGGGTCCGCCTTGATGTTCGTTCCAGGCCTGGTCACGTCGGTGCTCGGGCTGCTGTTCCTCATTCCCCCGACCCGCTGGATGCTTCGGCCCGTCGTGGTCCTCTTGGCAGGCAGGCGCGCCGCAACCGTCGCCGCCGGGGCCGAGGCGTTCGCGCGCGCACCCCGCCGCGGTCGCGGCGAGGTCATCGAAGGCGAAGTGGTCGACGAGGTATTCGAGGGTGAAGTGATCGACGAGGAGCCCCGAACCCCGACCCGTGATCCCCACGTCCTGCCCTAACAGGCAGACTGGTTGCCCGTGACTACACAACTGCTGGTCGGCGGCCGAATCTACAGTTCCTTTGCTCCAGACGCCACGTCGATGGCAGTCACCGACGGTGTGGTGTCGTGGGTCGGCGACGACCGCGCGGCCCGCGCACTGCACCCCGACGCGGACGTGGTCGACCTCGGCGGCGCCTTCGTCACCCCCGCATTCGTCGACACCCACGTTCACGTCACGGCCCTCGGCCTGAACATCGTGGGCCTCGACCTGGTCGGTGTCGGCTCGCTCCGCGAATGCCTCGACCGGCTCGCATCGTTCGCCCGCACCCACGCCGACGCCGTCATCTGGGGGCACGGCTGGGACGAGTCGACGTGGCCGGAAGGAACCGGACCGACCACCGCGCAGCTCGACGAGGCCGCACCCGGGCGCACCGTGTACCTGTCCCGCATCGATGTGCACTCGGCCGTGTGCTCGACCGCGCTTCGCCGGTTGGTCGCGGATCTGAGCGACACCTCCGGATTCTCCCCGGACGGGCCGCTGACGTTCGAGGCGCACCACGCCGCCCGAACCGTCGCGCGGTCACTGCTGACGGCCGAGCAGCGGTCCGCCGCGCGCGTCGCCGCCCTCGACACCATCGCCTCCCGCGGCATCGTCGCGGTCCACGAGTGCGGCGGACCCGACATCGCCGGGCTCGACGACTTCCGTGAACTCCTGTGCACCCGGCACGGCGTCGAGGTCCGCGGCTACTGGGGCCAGGCGGTGACCGACGCCGACGAGGCCCGGAAGGTGCTGGACATCACCGGTGCCCACGCACTGGGCGGCGACCTGTTCATCGACGGATCCCTCGGGTCGCACACCGCGTGGCTCAGCGCACCCTATGCGGATCGGGACGGCGCCACCGGCAAGGGCTACCTCGGCGTCGACGAGATCGCCGCGCATGTCCGCGCCTGCACGATCGCCAAGATCCAGGCCGGGTTCCACGCCATCGGTGACGCCGCCGTCCGGGCCGCCGTCGACGCGTTCGCCGTCGTCGCCGACGAGCTGGGCGGTCCCGCGGTCGCGGCGGCCGGGCATCGGCTCGAACACGCCGAGATGATGACCGGCGACGACGCCGCGCGGCTGGCGCAGTGGGGTGTGATCGCCAGCGTCCAGCCCGCGTTCGACGCCCTGTGGGGTGGTCCGGACGGCCTGTACGCGCAGCGCCTCGGAACCGAGCGCGCCCTGACCCTCAACCCGTTCGCCGGGGCCGCCTCCGCCGGGGTGTCGCTGGCCCTGAGCTCCGACGCGCCGGTCACCCCGGTCGAACCCTGGGCGATGCTGCGCGCGGCGGTCCACCACCGCACACCGGGCAGCGGCATCTCCCCGCGGGCGGCGTTCTCGGCCGCCACCCGCGGTGCGTGGCGCGCCGGCGGGGTCCGCGACGGTCTCGCCGGGACCCTCGACCCGGGCGCGCCGGCGTCCTACGCCGTGTGGGATGCGGGCGAACTCGTCGTCAGTGCCCCCAAGGACTCCGTGCAGCGGTGGTCGACCGACCCCCGGTCCCGGGTGCCGGCCCTGCCGCGGCTCGAGGAGGATGCGCCCACACCGGTACTTCTGCGTTCGGTGCACCGGGGGAGCGTCGTCCATGAGCGGTGACGCGATGACGCGCTGGACCACCGGCAAACTCGGCGTGCTGGTGCGCTCCGCCTCGTCGGTGGCCGCCGGATACCTCGTGTTCGCCGGGTTCCCGCCCCGGCCGCTCTGGTTCCTCGCGCCCATCGGGATCGCCCTGCTGACGCTGGTCCTGACCGGCGGCGGTGGTCCGGCACCGCGACTGCGCGCGGGATTCGGCTACGGCTACCTCGCCGGACTCGGCTTCCTCGTCCCGCTCCTGCCGTGGATCGGGGTGTTCGTCGGAGCCCTCCCGTGGCTTGCGCTCGCGGCGGTCGAGTCGCTGCTCGTCGGACTGTTCGGGCTCCTCGCGGTCCTCGTGTCCCGGCTGCGCTGGGCACCGTTGTGGATCGCGGCGTGCTGGTCGCTCACCGAATGGCTCCGCTCCAGTGTTCCGTTCGGCGGCTTCCCGTGGGGCCGGCTCGCGTTCGGTCAATCGGAGGGCTGGTTCCTGCCGCTCGCGAGCATCGGCGGCTCCCCGCTGCTGAGCTTCGCGGTCGCGTTGACCGGTGCCGGGATCGCGTCGCTCGCCGTGACGGTGCGGGCCCGGGCCGGCGGCGCCGAGAACTGGAAGCGTCCCCTGGCCGGGGGCCTGGTGGCCGCCCTCGCCGCGACGGTCGTCTCGCTCGCGCTTTGGCCGACGCTGCCGGGTGAGGACGCGGGCGACCGGACCGTCACCGTCGCCGCCATCCAGGGCAGCGTCCCCAAACTCGGACTCGACTTCAACGACCAACGCAAACGCGTCCTCGACAACCACGTCAACCGCACCCTCGAATTGGCGGCCGACGTCGCGTCGGGCGCGGCGCCGCAACCCGACCTCGTGATCTGGCCGGAGAACGCCTCGGATATCGATCCGCTGCGTAATGCCGACGCCGCCGCCGACATCACGCGGGCGTCCGAGGCGATCGGTGCACCCATCCTGGTGGGGACGGTGCTCGTCAACTCCGACCGCACCACCACCAACTCGGTGATCGTGTGGGACGGCGAGGCGGGACCGCAGGAACGGCACGACAAGAAGATCATCCAGCCGTTCGGCGAGTACCTGCCGTATCGCGGGTTCTTCCGGCACTTCTCCTCGTACGCCGACCGGGCAGGCAACTTCGTTCCCGGCGACGGCGACGGTGTCGTCCACGCGAACGGCATCGCCGTGGGCGTCGCGACCTGCTACGAGGTGGCCTTCGACCGGGCGTTCGAGCAGTCGGTGCGCAGCGGCGCGGAACTGCTCGCCGTCCCCACCAACAACGCCACGTTCGGTGACACGGAGATGACGTACCAGCAGCTCGCGATGTCGAAGGTGCGGGCCGTGGAGCACGGGCGCGCCGTCGTCGTGTCCGCGACCAGCGGTGTGAGCGCGATCATCGCCCCCGACGGATCCACGGTGCAGGAAACACCGCTTTTCGTGCCGGCTGCCCTGGTGTCGCAGGTGCCGCTGCGCACCGGTACTACGCTGGCAAGTCGGCTCGGCCCGATTCCGGAGGTACTCCTCTGCCTCGGCGCCGTCGCTGCCGTCGCGTTCGCCGTGGTGCGACGACGACGCGAAGTCCGTACATCGATTCAGAACCGGACCGAGAAGGTTCAGGGCAGTACCGAGAACGCGCCGGCAGTTGCCGGCAGGGAGGATCCTCATGGCATCGGAGACCGAATCCGGGCAGAGCGGGGCACCGAGCGCACGGACTCTGGTGATCATTCCGACGTATGACGAGCGGGAGAATCTCGGCCTGATCGTCGGACGCCTGCACGCGGCCCTCCCCGAGGCGCACGTTCTCGTCGTCGACGACGGCAGCCCCGACGGCACCGGCGACGTCGCGGACACCCTCGCGTCGAACGACGAGGCCGGCCGCATCCACGTGATGCACCGCACGGAGAAGAACGGGCTCGGCGCCGCCTACATCGCCGGTTTCCGCTGGGGACTCGACCGCGACTACACCGTCCTCGTCGAGATGGACGCAGACGGCAGCCACGCGCCCGAGCAGCTGCATCGTCTCCTCGACCAGGTCGATGCGGGCGCCGACCTCGTCCTCGGTTCGCGGTACGTGCCGGGCGGCACGGTGGTGAACTGGCCGAAGCATCGCGAGTGGCTCTCGCGTGGCGGCAACATCTACTCGCGGTTGGCGCTGGGCGTGAAGATCAAGGACATCACCGGCGGTTACCGGGCATACCGCCGTGAGGTGCTCGAGAAGCTCGACCTCGGTGCGGTGGAGTCGCACGGCTATTGCTTCCAGGTCGACCTGGCCTGGCGGGCGATCCAGGAAGGCTTCATCGTGCGCGAGGTTCCCATCACCTTCACCGAGCGGGAGATCGGTGAATCGAAGATGAGCGGCGGCATCGTCCGCGAAGCGCTCCTCAAGGTCACCCAATGGGGGCTGCGCAATCGCATCGCCAAGATCAGGGGTGTAGCGGGCCGATAAGCGCCCGGCACCAACCGCTACCCCACTCCTTCGGCGAGCGGGGTAGGCAGTGCTGTAGCGGGGCTGGAAACGCGATATACGTGGGTAAACGTGCGCGATGCCCACATCGTGAGACGCGTTGAAACGAACTTAACCGTACGTCCGATAGGAACCTGAAGCGTACTCCCGGGTAAGGTTCGGTAAATTCCCAGGTTCGCAGGTCACTATGAGTTTCTTCGGTGGCCGGTGGGTGTTCAACCCACCGCCGGAGCGGGAAAGAGGACGAACAAGGTGGTCGAAGCTGTGCCGAGTGGTGACGTGGCCGCCGCTGGTCGCATTCCGGACGGTGCCTTTCCACTCTCCGCCGCTCAGCAGGGCATGTGGTTCGCCCAGCAACTCGATCCCGGCGTCCCCGTCACCATCGCGCAGTGCGTCGAGCTGGTCGGCCACCTCGACGTGCCGCTGCTCTCGGAATCGATGGTCACCGCCGGCCGCGAACTCGGCTCCGCCTTTCTCCGGCTCGTCGAGGTCGACGGGGTGCCCTATCAGCTGGTCGATCCGACGCTGGAAGCGTCGGTCCGATTCGTCGACCTGCAGCACGAGTCCGATCCGCGCGCCGCGGCCGAGGAGTGGATGCGGCTGGAGTACACCACTCCGCTCGACGTGTGCGGCGATCGGCTCGTCACCTCGGTGGTTCTGTGCACCGGGCCGGATCGTCATTACTGGTACAGCCGAGTCCACCATGTCGCGCTCGACGGGATGGGATCGATGACGCTCATCGCCCGGACCGCCGAGTTGTACACCGCAGCCGTCGAGGGGCGTGCCGCCACACCGTCCCAAGCCGCCGCACTCACCGACGTCATCCGGGCCGACGACGACTACCGGATCTCGCCGCGCTACCGCACCGACCAGGAGTACTGGGCTGCGCGGGTGTCCATGATCGGTGAACCGCACAGCCTCGTCGACCGCACGGCACCCGCGCGGGCACGAAGCCGGACAACGGGTGGGCAGATCCCCGGCACCCTCGTCGACCACCTCGAGGCCGCGATCGACCGTCACGACTCGTCGACCGCATTCGAGGTCATCGCCGCGTTCGCCGCGTACCTGTCCCGGATGACCGGACGCGACGAGGTCGCCGTCAGCCTGCCCGTCACCGCCCGCACCACCGCGTTGCTCCGACGGTCCGGCGGCATGGTGTCCAACGTCGTCCCGCTGCGCCTGCACGTCCGCCCGGACATGACCAACGCCGATCTGGTGGCCGCGGTCCGGCTGGAGGTCACCGCGGCGCTCCGCCACCAGCGCTACCCGCACATCGACATCCGGCGCGACGCGGCCACCGACGACCAGGGCTTCTACGGCCCGCTGATCAACGTGATGCTGTTCCACGACGAGATCACCCTCGGCAGCATCGTCGGCAGACTCGAACTGCTGTCCACCGGACCGATCACCGACCTCGCCGTCAACGTCTATCACGGCGTTGCAGGCACCAGCCTCAACCTCGACTTCGAGGCCAACCCGGACCTGTACTCCGATGACACCCTCCGTGCTCATCACGCGCGATTCACCCGGTTCCTCGGCGCCTTCCTTACCTCCGACACCGATCGGCCTCGACGGGTCGGCGATCTCGACGTCCTCGACGACGACGAGCGCCGCGAGCTGGTGCCCGCCTCCGGCCGCGCCGGATTTGCACCGGCCACGCTGCCCGACCTCCTCACCGGTGCCGTCCGCAGCAACCCGGACGCCGACGCCCTCGTCGCACCCGGTCGTGGGAACCCAGACGGCGCCCTGAGCTACCGCACCCTGGACGAGACGTCGAACCGGTTGGCGCGGTTGCTGATCGACCTCCAGGTAGGCCCGGAGGTCGTGGTGGCATTGGCGTTGCCGCGGTCGGTCGAGTCGGTGTCGAGTGTGTGGGCGGTGGCGAAGGCCGGGGCGGCGTTCGTCCCGGTGGATCCGGAGTACCCGGCCGAGCGCATCGCGTTCATGCTCGGCGATTGTGGAGCGCCGATCGGTATCACCACCGCTGCGCTGCGGGATGGCTTGCCGGAGTGCACGCACTGGATAGTCCTCGACGACGACAAGTTTCGGGAGGCCGTCGCGTCGTATCCGTCGGACCCGGTCGCCGACGCCGATCGCACCCGGGCGCTTTCGGTGGATCACCCGGCGTACGTGATCTACACGTCGGGGTCGACGGGGCGGCCTAAGGGAGTGGCGGTCACGCATCGGGGTCTGGTGAACCTCGCGGCGGACGAGCGGGATCGCCTGATGGTGTCGTCGGAGTCGCGGGTGCTGCATTTCGCGTCGCCGAGTTTCGATGCGTCGGTGTTCGAACTGGTGATGGCGACGTGCGCGGGTGCGACGCTGGTGGTGGCGCCGACATCGGTCTACGGTGGCGGGGAGCTCGCGGAGTTTCTTACCGAATATGGTGTGACGCACGCATTTTGTACTCCGGCGGCGCTGGCGTCGGTCGATCATCGAGGGCTCGACCAACTCGCGACGGTGGTGGTGGCGGGTGACGTGTGTCCGCCGGAGTTGGTGACGCGGTGGGCGCCGGGCCGGATCATGGTCAATGCGTACGGCCCGAGCGAGACGACGATCATGTCGTCGGCGACCGGTCCGATGGTGCCCGGCCAATCGGTGAGTGTCGGCTCGCCGACCGTCGGTGTGGACCTCGTCGTCCTGGATCAGCGGCTGCGTCCGGTGCCGGCCGGCGTGCGCGGCGAGCTGTACGTGATGGGTCCCAGTCTGGCGCGTGGCTATGTGCATCGAGCCGGATTGACGGCGGAGCGGTTCGTGGCGTGCCCGTTCGGTGGTCGGATGTATCGCACCGGGGACGTGGTCCGGTGGGTGACCTCGCCGGACGGGGACCGGGTTCTGGAGTTCCTCGGCCGCAGTGATCACCAGGTGAAGATCCGGGGTTTCCGGATCGAGTTGGGTGAGATCGATGCGGTGTTGTCGGCGCATCCGGTGGTGGAGTTCGCGCACACGGTCGGATTCGACGACGGCACCGGCAGCCGCCTGGTGTCATATGTGCTTCCCGCGGCCGGGGCGAACGTGGAGACCGGGGTGCTGGCGGAGTTCGTGGGGGAGCGGTTGCCGGGATACATGGTGCCCTCGTCGGTCATGCTCCTCGACTCGGTGCCGCTGACTCCGGCGGGCAAACTAGACCGCAACGCTCTGCCCGCACCGGTTTTCGCCGCACGCTCGGCCGACATCGTGCGCCCGAGAACGGTCACCGAGGACATCCTCCTCGGGATCTTCCGCGACGTCCTCGGCCTCCCCGAACTGAGCGTCGACACCGGCTTCTTCGACCTCGGCGGCAACTCGCTGACGGCCACCCAGGTCGTGTCCCGGGTGAATGCTGCCCTCGGGGTTCGGATCGGCGTCCGAGACCTGTTCCAGTCGCCGACGGTGTCGCAGCTGGCGGTCGCAGCGACACGGGCGGGTTCGCAATCCGATCCGCGGCCGGTGCTGGACGTGCGGGACCGCCCCGCCCGCGTGCCCCTCTCCGTCGCGCAGCAGCGAATGTGGTTCCTCAACCAGTTCGATACGGCCTCGGCCGCCTACAACCTGCCGATCGCCCTGCGGCTGACCGGCGCTCTCGACCGGGACGCGCTGCGAGCGGCACTTTGCGATGTCCAGGAACGGCACGAGGCGCTGCGCACCGTATTCCCCGACAGCCCCGACGGCCCCTATCAGCTGATCATGCCCGTCACGAGCGTGCTGCCCGGAGGCGATCCGATCGACGTGGACGCGCAGTCGCTTGCCGCCGCGGTAGCGACCCTCGGCGGCGCCGGATTCGACCTCACCACCGACACACCGCTGCACGCCAAGCTGTTCCGTGAGGCACCGGACCGGCACGTCCTCGTCCTCGTCGTCCACCACATAGCCGCCGACGGTTGGTCGATGACGCCGCTTGCCGCCGACGTCATGGTCGCGTACACGGCGCGCGTCGCCGGTCACGCGCCCGCCTGGGCGCCCCTCCCGGTGCAGTACGCCGACTACAGCCTCTGGCAGCGCGAACTCCTGGGATCGGAAGACGATCCGGACAGCCTGTCCGCGCGGCAGATCGCCCACTGGCAGTCGGCGCTCGCCGGAGTGCCCCAGATGCTCGAGCTGCCTGCCGACAGGCCTCGGCCCGCCGAGATGTCGTATCGGGGCGGTCGTGTCGAATTCACGGTCCCCGCCGACGTCCACGGGCGTCTCGTCGATCTGGCACAGAGCACCGGCACCACGCTGTTCATGGTCACCCACACAGCCCTCGTGGTGCTGTTCCATCGTCTCGGCGCCGGAACGGACATCGTCATCGGCACCCCGGTCGCCGGACGCGGCGAGGAGGTGCTCGACGACCTGGTGGGCATGTTCGTCAACACCCTGGTGCTTCGCGCGACCGCCGAGCCGGGCGACACGTTCGAGGAGGTTCTCGACCGGGTCCGCGACGCCGACCTTGCCGCGTTCTCCCACGCCGACGTTCCGTTCGAGCGACTCGTGGAGGTGCTCAGCCCCGACCGGTCTGCCGCGCGCCATCCGCTGTTCCAGGTCATGCTCTCGTTCCAGAACACCGCGCCGACCTCCGTCGAACTGCCAGGCCTCGAGGTCGCGGCGGCAGAAATCGATGTCCATGTTGCGAAATTCGACCTCCAGTTGACCGTCACCGAACGGTTCGGGGACGCGGGGGCGCCGGGTGGTCTCGTGGCCGGCTTCGACTACGCCACCGATCTGTTCAACGAGTCGACCGTCGCGTCGATGGCCGAGCGATTCGTGAACCTGTTGCGTTCGGTCGCGGAATCCTCCGCGACGACAGTCGGTGATCTTCCCCTGCTCCACGCCGTCGAACGCGACCGTCTCCTCGGCACGTGGAACGACACCGAGCACCGCGTGCCTGCGGTGTGCCTGCCCGAGCTGTTCGACGCGCAGGTTGCCCGCACCCCCGATGCGGTGGCGGTGGTGTTCGGAGATGTCACGCTGTCGTATTCCCAACTCGATTGCCGCGCGAACAGTCTGGCGCGCCATCTGATCGACCGCGGGGTGGGACCCGAATCCCGTGTCGGGCTGGCGATGCGGCGCTCTCCGGACCTGCTGGTGGGCATGTACGCGATCGTCAAGGCCGGCGGTGCCTACGTGCCGGTCGATCCCGATCACCCGACGGACCGGATCGGGTATGTGCTCGACTCCGCACAGCCCGTCTGCGTGCTCACGACCTCGGCCGACCGCGGCGCACTTCCCGCCGGTTCGTCATTCGTCGAGATCGATCGGATCGCGCTGGATTCCTGTTCCGGCGCTGCCGTCACCGACTCCGACCGACTGGCACCGCTCCGCCCCGACAACCCCGCATACGTCATATACACCTCGGGCTCCACAGGTCGGCCCAAGGGTGTGTCGGTGCCGCACCGCGGGATCGTCAATCAGCTCCTGTGGATGCAGTCGGAATACGCGCTGACCGAACGGGACGTGCTACTGCAGAAGACCGCAACCACTTTCGACGTATCGCTGTGGGGTTACTTCTGGCCGCTGTACACGGGAGCCACGTTGGTGCTGGCCACCCCGGACGGTCACCGCGACCCTGAGTACCTCGCTCGGGTCATCGACGAACACGGTGTCACGGTCACGGACTTCGTGCCCTCGATGCTCGACGCCTTCGTCGCGTCCGTGCCCACCACTTCGTGCGCCACCCTGCGGCACGTCTTCGTGATCGGCGAGGCGCTGCCCCCGGAGACCGTCACGCGGTTCCGGGCGCTGTCCGATGCCGGACTGCACAACCTGTACGGGCCCACCGAGGCGGCAGTCTCGGTCACGTACTGGGACACCGCTACCACGACAACCGGCACGGTGCCGATCGGCGTGCCCGAGTGGAATACCCAGGTTTACGTTCTCGATTCGCGTCTGCAGCCGGTTCCCGTCGGCGTTGCCGGTGAGCTCTACCTGGCGGGCGCGCAGCTCGCCCGGGGCTACCTCGGCCGCGTCGATCTCACCTCGGACCGGTTCGTGGCCAATCCGTTTACTGCCGGCCTGCGTATGTACCGCACCGGCGACCTCGTGCGATGGACGTCGGCGGGTGCACTCGAATACATCGGGCGCACCGACTTCCAGGTCAAGTTCCGAGGCCAGCGCATCGAGCTCGGCGAGATCGAATTCGTCCTGCGGGCACAACCGTCGGTCACGAGCGCTGCCGTGCTGGTCCATTCCGATCCCGGCACCGGCGATCACCTCGTCGCGTACGTCGTGCCCGAGCCGGGACACGACCTCGATACCACGCTACTTCGAGAGTGCATGGCCGCGTCCCTGCCGGCGTACATGATTCCGGCAGCGCTGATGGTCGTCGACGAATTCCCGCTCAATACGAGCGGAAAGCTCGATCGTCAGGCCCTGCCCGCGCCCGAATTCGGTGGTTTCGCCTCGGAGTACGTGGCCCCGCGCACGTCGGTCGAGGCCGACCTCGCGGAGATCTTCGCCGAGGTTCTCGGTGTCGATCGTATCGGCCTCCGGGACAACTTCTTCGACGTCGGCGGGAACTCGCTCGTCGCCACGCGGGTCACCTCGCGTATTCGGGCCGAGTTGGGTGCATCGATCGCCCTGCGTGACCTGTTCGATGCTCCCACCGTCGGGGCGCTCGCGAAGCGTATCGAGGGAACAGTGCCGACGGCACCACGTGCCCCGCTGGTCGCCGCCACGCGTGCCGGACGGATTCCGCTGTCCCCGGCGCAACGTCGCATGTGGTTCCTCAACCAGTTCGATACCGCATCCGCGGCCTACAACATGCCCTTCGCCCTGCGGCTGTCCGGCATTCTCGACGACGACGGACTGCGTTCGGCGATCCGCGACGTCCTGGAGCGTCACGAGTCCCTGCGTACCCTGTATCCGGACTCGACGGACGGCCCGCATCAGGCGATCGTCGGCGCCGACGACGTGTCCCTCGATCTCGACGTGCAGCCGATTGCCGAGGCGGAGCTGCCGGCGCGACTCGTGGAGCTCGCCACAGAGGGCTTCGACGTCACCTCCGCGGTGCCGCTGCGCACGGCATTGCTGCGACTGTCCGTCGACGAACACGTGCTGGCCGTGGTGGTGCACCACATCTCCGCAGATGGATCGTCGATGGCCCCGCTCGCACGTGACATCCTGCTCGCCTACACGGCGCGTACGGCTGGGCGCGCACCGTCGTGGGCGCCGTTGGACGTGCAGTACGCGGACTACAGCTACTGGCAGGCGGAGTTTCTCGGCGACGAGACCGACGGTCGGTCGCAGGCCGCCGAGCAGATCGAATTCTGGTCCGCGGCGCTCGACGGCATCCCCGACCTGCTGGAGTTGCCTGCTGATCGGCCCCGCCCGGCCGTGCCGACGAATTCGGGTGCGACGGTACCGTTCTCGGTCGACGCTGCCACGGCGAAAGCCGTCGCCGAACTCGCGGCCCGCTCCGCTGCCACGCCGTTCATGGTGTGGCACGCCGCGCTGTCGGTTCTGCTCTCACGGCTGGCGAACGCAGTGGATGTCACCGTGGGCACACCCGTCGCCGGCCGTGCCGAACCCTCTCTGCAGGACCTCGTCGGCATGTTCGTCAACACTCTCACCCTGCGCGCGCGAGTATCCGGTGAACTGTCATTCGCCGACTTGCTCACACAGGTGCGGGAGTTCGACCTCGCCGCGTTCGCGCACGCCGATCTGCCGTTCGAGCGTCTCGTGGAGGTACTCGAACCCGCCCGGTCGACAGCCCGTCACCCACTGTTCCAGGTCGGTCTGTCATACGAGAACTTCGAACCGGGAGTGCTGGAACTGCCGGGTCTGACGGTGAGCGCCGTCGAGATGAATCCGGAGGTCGCGAAATTCGATCTGAATGTGACGCTCACCGAGATCCGAGACGAGCGCGGCAACGTGTCCGGTCTGACCGGTGCGTTCACGTACGCGGTCGATCTGTTCGACCGTGACACGGTGGAGTCGTTCGCGGACCGTTTCGCGCGGATCGTGGCGACAGCGCTGGCCGATCCGGGCACGGCGGTGGGGGACCTGCCGATGCTGAATCAACGGGAACTGGTTCGCGTGCTGCGCGAATGGAACGCCACGGACGTGGAGGTGAGCGAGCGGCCCTACCTCGCCCGCTACGACGAGCAGGCGGCACGGACACCTGATGCGGTGGCGGTGGTGTACCGCGACGTGTCTTTGACGTACCGGGAATTCAACTCGCGAGTGAACCGATTGGCCCGCACACTCATCGCCGAAGGCGCCGGAACCGAAACCACCGTCGCGGTCGCAGCCCGTCGGTCGATCGAGTTTCTGATCGCCCTGCATGCCGTGCTGCGCAGTGGCGCGGCGTACGTGCCACTCGACGTCGACCTTCCGGCGGAGCGAGTGGCCCACGTCATCGAGGCATCCGACCCGGTTCTCGTCCTGACCGCAGTTCGAGGCGAGTTCGAGGCAGACTCCGGAGTCCGGGTGCTCGCGATGGACAGTCTCGAACTGGACCGGTTCGACGACGCCCCGGTGACTGACCGCGACCGGCTGCGGCCCCTCGCGGCCGACAACCTCGCCTACGTCATCTTCACGTCGGGTTCGACCGGCCGGCCCAAGGGTGTGGCCGTCTCGCACGCCGGTCTCGGAAGCCATTTCGAGTTCCTGGTGTCTCTCGGTGCGCTGGACGAGACCGACCGGGTTGTCGTCAAGACACCGCAGTCGTTCGACGCATCCCTCTGGGAATTGTTGTGGCCCCTGGCTGTCGGAGCACGCGTCGTGATCGCGGAACCGGACGGACACAAGGATCCCGACTACCTCGCGGAACTGATCGACAGCGAGCAGATCACGGCGATACATTTCGTCCCGTCGATGCTCGCCGTATTCACCGACGTGATTGTGCCGTCCCGTTTCTCGTCGCTGCGTACCGTGTTCGTCGGCGGCGAGGCACTGTCCGTCAATGTGGCGCGACGGTTCGCGGCCGTCTCCGACGCTGCCGTCCTCAACGCCTACGGTCCCGCGGAGGTCGCGGCCGCCTCGACCACCTCATGGGTGGACACCTCGAACTCGGGCATCGTCACCGTGGGTACACCGGTGTGGAACACCCGAGCCTACGTATTGGACCAGCGGCTCCACCCCAGTCCTGTCGGAGTGACCGGTGAGTTGTACCTGGCCGGCACCCAGGTGTCTCGTGGATACGCCGGACGCCCCGAACTCACCGCTGAACGGTTCGTGGCAAACCCCTTCGACGCGCCAGGCGCTCGGATGTACCGGACCGGTGACCGTCTTCGCTGGACTGACCGTGGCGAATTGGAGTACCTCGGTCGCAACGATTTCCAGGTGAAGCTCCGCGGACTGCGGATCGAGCTCGGTGAGATCGAGGCGGTACTCGAGTCGGCGGACTCGGTTGCCCAGGCGGTCGTGACCGTGTACTCCGGAGCGGCGAGCGAACAATTGGTGGCCTATCTCGTCGCACGTGCGGGCACGACGGTCGACACAGAGGCACTGACGGCGTATGCCGAGAGTCGTCTGCCCGCATACATGATTCCGGACGGGTTCGTCACGCTTGACGCCTTCCCGCTCAACGCGAGCGGCAAACTGGATCGGGCGGCATTGCCTGCCCCGGCCGTCGGTGATGTCGCGGTCGCTCGAGTGGCGCCACGTACTCCGATGGAGGAAACACTCGCGGCCTTGTTCCGGGAGGCGCTCGGTGTCGACGACCTCGGGGTGAACGACTCGTTCTTCGCTCTCGGCGGCGACAGCATCGTGTCGATCCAGCTGGTTTCGCGAGCCAAGGCCGCGGGGATCGTTTTCACCCCCCGGGACGTGTTCGAGCGCAAGAGTATTGCCGCGCTCGCCGAAGTGGCCACCGTCGCGTCGGCGGATCGACGCGCGCTCGCCGAACTGGCGGGTGGCGGCGTGGGAAACGTCGAGCTGACACCGGTTGTCCGATCACTGCTCGACCGGTCGGGTCCGGTGGGCCGATATTCGCAGTCCGTGCTACTCACGCTGCCGACCGGGATCGATCGATCGGACATCGTGACGACGGTGCAGGCGGTGCTCGACCGGCACGACGCGCTGCGGTCCCGGCTGGTCCGCGACGGTGCGGATGTGCATCACTCGGTGTTGCCCGCCGGTGCCGTCGACGCCGATCGACTGGTCACGACGGTGCCGGTGAATCCCGACCTCGGCGACGCAGCCTTCGACGCGCTGATCGACCGCGAACTCTCTGCCGCGGCCGACCGACTCGACCTCGAGACCCCGGTGCTCACGCAGTACGTCTTTTTGGATCGTGGTGCGGCCCGGCCCGGATGGCTCCTCGTGGTTGCCCATCACCTGGTCGTCGACGGTGTGTCCTGGCGGATCATCGTGCCGGACCTCGTTGCGGCGGGAGGTGCCGTCGCAGCCGGGCACGCTCCGAACCTGCCGGAGGTCGGCACGTCGTTGCGGCGGTGGTCGCACGGGTTGTCGGAGGCTGCCCGTCAGCCGTCCACCCTCGCGCAGCTCGACTACTGGCGAAGCGTTGTCGACGCTCCGGACCCGCTCCTCGGCTGCAGGGCGCTCGATCCGGCGCGGGACAGGACCTCGACCACGCAGGAGTTGCAGGTCGAGCTGTCCACCGAGATCACGGGCACGCTGCTGGCCCGGGTGCCGGAGGCATTCGGGTGTTCTGTCGGGGATTCGCTGCTTGCCGGCTTCGCGGTGGCCCTCACCGAGTGGCGCCGTGCGCGCGGGGTGCCCGCCGACTCCGCGTACATCACCCTCGAGGGTCACGGCCGCGAGGAGTCGGTAGTGCCGGGCGCCGATCTGTCTCGTACCGTGGGCTGGTTCACCAGCGTGTATCCGGTGCGCCTCGCCCTGGAAGGGCTGGACACCCAGGACGCACTCGTCGGCGGCGCGTCGGCCGGTGCCGCGATCAAGGCGGTGAAAGAGCAGCTCGTGGCGGTCCCCGACCGGGGCGTCGGGTACGGACTGCTGCGATACCTCAATTCGGCGACGGCCAACATTCTCGCGGGCTTCGACCCACCCCAGGTCGTCTTCAACTACCTCGGAAAGACCGGGATGGGCGATCTGTCCCCGGAGATGCGTGAGATCGGCTGGGTGCCGGATCTCGCGTCGTCGCGAGTCTTTTCGGGTGAAACCGATCAGGACATGAGCGCTTCCGCAGCGATCGAGATCAACGTCGGCGTAACGGATACCGATGCCGGACCGCGACTCGGAGCTGCAGTGCGGTTTGCCGGTGAACTGCTCGCAGCCGACGACGTTCGCGAACTCGTCGATCTGTGGCAGCAGGCGCTCGTCTCACAGATCGAACACGTCGTCGCCGGATCCGGTGGGGGACTGACCCCGTCGGACATCGGCACGGTGGCGCTCACCCAGTCCCAGATCGAGGTCTGGGAGCGGACGTACCCGACCCTCGAGGATGTGTGGGCGCTGTCGCCGCTGCAGGCCGGTTTCCACTTCCATTCGCTGTTGGCCGCCGAGCACAGCGTCGATGTCTACCATTCTCAGCTGCGGATGACCCTGCTCGGCGATGTGTCGGCGGATCGGATGCGGGCAGCTGCCGCCGCGCTCCTGGAGCGATATTCCAACCTGCGGGTGGTATTCGTGCAGGACGGCGATGTCACAGCGCAGATCCCCCTCCGCGGAGTAGAGGTCCCACTGACCGTGGTCGACCTCACGGGTCGCGGGAGTGATTCCGGGGAAAGGGAACTCGAGGCGCTGGTCGCAGAGAACCGGACCGCGCCGTTCGACTTGTCCGAGGCGCCGCTGCTGCGTTTGCTGCTCGTGCGCACGGGCGCGGAGCGGCACGAGTTGGCGATGACCAACCACCACATCCTCCTCGACGGATGGTCCATCCCGCTGATCGTGCAGGACCTGCTGGTGCTCTATGCGACCGCGGGCGATCAGTCTGCGTTGCCGGCGGTGCGGCCGTACCGGGAATACCTGGACTGGCTGGCCCGCCGAGACCCCTCCGCCTCGCGGGCGGCGTGGGCGCACGCGTTGGAAGGCCTCGACGAGCCGACTCTGCTCGCGCCGGCCCGTACCGGCGGCAGCGTGACGGCGGACCCGGAAGAAGTCCCGATCCACTTTTCCGAGGCGGACACTGCCGAGCTGCTCGCGTTCGCCCGACAGCACGGCGTCACGCCGAACACGGTGATCCAGACTGCGTGGGCTCTGCTGCTCAGGCGACTCACCGGACGGGACGACGTCGTATTCGGCGCCACCGTCTCGGGCCGCCCCCCGCACATCCCCGGGATCGAATCGATGGTCGGGCTCTTCATCAACACCGTCCCCGTCCGGGTACGAATCGACGCGGACGAGTCGGTGGCCGAGTTGCTGGCACGGGTGCAGGGGCAGCAGGCCGACTTGCTCGATCACCACTATCTCGGCCTGACGGAAATCCAGGCCGAGGCGGGGGTCGGGGCGCTGTTCGACACGCTCACCGTCTTCGAGTCGTACCCCATGGATGAGGCGGCGCTGCAGGCGCAGACCGACATCGCAGGTATGCGTGTGGACTCGGTCCAGGTGCACAGTGTCACCCACTACCCATTGAGTCTGATGGCCCAGGTCGACGACACCTTGCGGCTCGGGGTGGCCTACCTGCCGGATACCTTTGAGCGCGACGAAGCGAAGTTGACTGCGGCGCGGCTCGATTCGGTGATCCGTGCGTTGATCGCAGAGCCCTCCGCCGCGGTTGGCCAGGTCACCGGATTCATCCCAGGCGAGTATGCGCGGGTGATGCACGACTGGAACGCCACCGACCACCACGTGCCGGAGTCGACATTGTTGACGTTGTTCGAGGCGCAGGCGGCGCGTACACCCGATGCTGTTGCCGTCGATTTCGACGGTGACGTGCTGACGTATGCAGCCCTCGATGCGCGCGCGAACCAGCTGGCCCGGCATCTGATCGCGCTGGGTGTGGCCCCCGAAACCCGAGTGGCCGTGGTGATGCGACGGTCGCTGGAACTGGTCGTCGGAATCTATGCAGTACTCAAGGCCGGTGGTGCATACGTGCCGGTCGATCCCGATCACCCGACGGAGCGAACGAATTACGTACTCGCGTCGGCGCAGCCGGTGTGCGTGCTGACCACCTCGGCCGACCGACCGGACCTGCCGAACCGGATCCCCGTGTCGGCCCTCGACACTCTCGACCTCTCGGGTGTCTCTGCGGTGCCGTTGACCGACGCCGAGCGTATCGAACCGTTGCGGCCTGCACACCCTGCGTACGTCATCTACACCTCCGGCTCCACCGGCAAGCCCAAGGGGGTCGCGGTACCGCATGCGGCCATCGTGAATCAACTGCTCTGGATGCAGTCGGAGTACGCACTCACCGATCGGGATGTGTGGTTGCAGAAGACCGCAACCACATTCGACGTGTCGTTGTGGGGATACTTCTGGCCCCTGCAGGTGGGTGCCACGATGGTGCTGGCCACTCCGGACGGGCACCGTGAGCCTGCCTATCTGACTCGGGTCATCGACGAGCATGCGGTGACGGTCACCGATTTCGTGCCGTCCATGCTCGACGTATTCGTCGCGGCCGCCGCCGTGGGGTCGTGCCGTTCGCTGCGGCATGTGTTCGTCATCGGCGAAGCGCTGCCGCCCGCGACCGTCCTGCGCTTCCGGGAACTCTCCGAGGCCGGACTGCACAACCTGTACGGGCCCACCGAGGCCGCAGTATCGGTGACGTATTGGAAGACCGGTCCAGCCGACACCACGAGTGTGCCGATCGGTGGTCCGGAATGGAACACACAGGCCTACGTGCTCGATTCCCGGTTGCATCCCGTTCCGGTCGGCGTTCCGGGGGAGCTCTACCTCGGCGGTGCTCAGCTCGCACGCGGATACCTCGGCCGCGTCGATCTCACGTCCGATCGATTCGTCGCGAACCCGTTCGGACGCACGGGTGAGCGCATGTACCGCACCGGCGACCTCGTGCAATGGACGTCGGCAGGAGCGCTCGTCTACATCGGACGTACCGACTTCCAGGTGAAGTTCCGTGGTCAGCGCATCGAACTCGGCGAGATCGAGACAGTGCTCCGATCACACCCGGCGGTCACCGGTGCCGTGGTGTCGGTGTACTCCGACACCACTGTGGGCGATCATCTGGTCGCGTACGTAGTCGGAACACCGGGCGAGCTGGACGTTGCGGAACTCCGCCGACAGGCTTCGGAGTCCCTGCCGTCGTACATGGTGCCGTCCGCGATCACAGTGCTCGCCGAGTTCCCGCTGAACACCAGCGGGAAACTGGATCGTAAAGAATTGCCCGCTCCTGAATTCCACGGGAGTGCAACCGAGTACATCGCGCCGCGAAATGAGGCCGAGCGCACGGTCGCGACAGTGTTCGCCGACGTGCTCGGTTCGGGCCGGGTCGGCGCGCAAGACAACTTCTTCGACCTCGGCGGCAATTCGCTCTCCGTCACACGAGTGGCGGCGCGGCTCGGTGAGTTGTCGGGCACCGGACTCTCTGTGCGCGATGTGTTCACCGCGCCCACGGTCGCGGAGTTGGCTCTTCGTCTCGCCGCGCCCACGGCCGCAGGAGACGCGCGCCCGGTGCTGGCCGCGGTGCAGCGACCGGCCCGGATACCGCTGTCACCGGCGCAGCAGCGGATGTGGTTCGTCAACCAGTTCGACCCGGCCTCGCCGGCGTACAACCTGCCGCTCGCGGTCCGCATGTCCGGTGCTCTCGATGTCGCAGCGCTGGCGCGGGCACTCGACGATGTAGTCGGACGTCACGAGTCGCTTCGTACAGTTTTCCCCGATACCGAAGGCGGACCCGTCCAGGTCGTCGTGCCCGCGGCGGACCTCTCCATGCCCCTCGGGTTCGTGGACGTACCGGAGGACGAGCTGGATTCTCGGATGATCGCATTCGCGTCCCGCGGGTTCGACGTGTCCGTGGACCTGCCGGTGCGGGCCACGCTGTTCCGTACCGGTCCCGGCGAACATGTCCTGGCGATCACGCTGCATCACATCGCCGCCGACGGCTGGTCGTTCGGACCGCTCGGCGGGGATGTCATGACCGCGTACGCGGCCCGATCAGAGTCCCGAATTCCGGAGTGGATTCCACTCGCGGTCCAGTATGCCGACTACAGTCTGTGGCACCGGGCGGTGCTCGGCAGCGAGGACGAGCCGGAGTCTCTCGCCCGACGCCAACTCGAGTACTGGACACGGACGCTCGACGGTCTCCCGGACGAGCTGAAACTCCCCTTCGACCGCCCACGCCGAACCGAGCAGTCCTACGCCGGGGGATCTGTGGGCTTCGCCATCACCCCAGAGATCCACAGCGGCATCGAGCGGTTGGCGCGTGAACACGGAGCTACGGTCTTCATGGTGGCGCATGCTGCGTTCGCGCTCCTGTTGGGCCGACTGTCCGCGTCGGACGACATCGCCGTCGGAGCGCCGATCGCCGGACGTGGCGAACGAGCTCTCGACAACCTGGTCGGAATGTTCGTCAATACGCTCGTGCTCCGCACGCGCATCGAGACCGCCGAGACGTTCGCCGAGTTGCTGACGCGGGTACGCGACGGCGACATCGGGGCATTCGGCCACGCGGACCTCCCCTTCGAGCGTCTCGTCGACGTTCTCGACCCTGTGCGGACGTCCGCACATCACCCGGTCATCCAAACTGCGCTGTCGATGCAGCCGACGGCAATCGACGACATCGAGCTCCCCGGACTCCGGGTGCGCGTCGAGGACATCGACGCGCGTGTCGCGAAGTTCGACCTACAGCTGACACTGGGCGAGAGCATCGATCCCGCGGGCGTTCCGTCGGGTATTCGCGCGGAGTTCACCTACGCCACAGACTTGTTCGACGACATTACTGTGCGCCGGTACGCGGTGCAGCTCGTGAGAATCCTCGAAACGGTGATTGCAGACCCGACCACGGTGGTCGGCGACGTGAATCTCCTCGACGACGCCGAGAGGGCCCGCCTGGCGCCGGTTCGCGGGCCTGCGAGTCGACGTGCTCGACTGCTGCCGGACGTTCTGGCCGAGTCGGCGGCCGACCCGTCTGCGTCGGCGCTCGTCTTCGGCGACCGTTCGATGACCTACGGAGAACTGGACCGGCGATCCAACCTCTGGGCGCGCGAATTGATCGAGGCCGGAGCCGGCCCCGAGACGTTCGTGGCCGTCGCGCTCGCCCGCTCGATCGAGTCGGTTCTCGCCGTCTGGGCCGTTGCCAAGACAGGTGCCGCGTTCGTGCCGGTGGATCCGAACTACCCAGCCGAACGGATCGCACACATGCTCGGCGATTCGGGGGCCGCGCTCGGCCTGACGACGACCGAGTTCCGAGCCGGATTGCCCGACTCGACATCGTGGCTCGTGATGGACGATCCCGACCACACTGCGCTGGTGGCGTCCCATTCCTCGGCCGCGGTGACAGCGGCCGATCGTCTCGGACGGATGCACGCGAACCAGCTCGCCTACCTCATCTACACGTCCGGATCCACCGGACTGCCCAAGGGCGTCGCCGTCACGCACTCGGGGCTCGCCAACCTGCTGGCCGAGCTGGCCGACGAGTACGAGCTCACCGCCGACGCCCGTACCCTGCATTTCGCATCACCCAGTTTCGACGCCTCCGTGTTCGAGTATCTGATGGCCTTCTGCAGGGGCGCGACGATGGTGGTCGTTCCCCACTCGGTGTACGGCGGTACGGAGCTCGCCGAACTCCTGGGCGAGCAGCGAGTCACACACGCCTTCATCACACCGGCCGCGTTGGCGTCCGTCGACCCCACGGGACTCGATGAACTCGCCGTCATCGTCGTCGGCGGAGAGGCCTGGGGTTCCGACCTCGCCGAGCGTTGGGTACCGGGGCGGGCACTGTTCAACGGATACGGGCCGACCGAGTCCTCGATGATGGTGACGCAGAGTGGACCGCTGACGCTCGGCGAGCGGATGACCATCGGCGCTCCGGTGCGCGGTGTCGAGGCCTTCGTTCTCGATGCGCGGCTGCATCCTGTACCCCCCGGTGTGCCGGGGGAGCTGTATGTATCGGGGCCGGCGCTTGCCCGCGGCTACCACCAGAAATTCGGTCTCACCGCGGAGCGTTTCGTCGCGAACCCCCACGGTGCACCCGGTCGGCGGATGTACCGTACCGGCGACCTCGTCCGGTGGGTCGAGTCCCGCACCGGGACCTACGTCATCGAATACGTCGGGCGCAGCGACTTCCAGGTGAAGATTCGCGGATTCCGGGTGGAACTCGGTGAGATCGACTCCGCGTTCCGAGCGCATTCTGCGGTCGGATTCGCCGCGACCGTCGCGCACGACACCGAATCCGGCGTCACAGCACTGGTCACCTACGTCTGTGCTGCGTCGGGGAACTGCGTCGACGTGGACGACCTGACCGCATTCGTCGGCGGGGCGTTGCCGGCGCACATGGTCCCCGGTTCGATCATGGTTCTCGACTCGATCCCGCTGACACCGGCTGGGAAGCTCGACCGCCGTGCCCTCCCCGCGCCCGTGTTCGTGAGCCATACCCGATTCACGGCACCGAACACGGCGGACGAGCTCGCCGTCGCCGCAGCGTTCGCGGATGTGCTGGGCGAATCACGAATCGGAGTGGACGACAACTTCTTCGCTCTCGGTGGCAACTCGTTGTCCGCCACCCAGGTGGTTTCCCGGGTCGGTTCGGCGTTCGGCACCCGTGTCTCCGTTCGCACGCTGTTCGACAATCCCACTGTGCGTGAACTTGTGTCCGCAGTGGCCACGTCGGGGACGGACGCGTCCTCGGGGCGGCTCGCGCTGACGCGGCGCGAGCGTCCCGGACGGATCCCGTTGTCGCTGGCGCAGCAGCGGGTCTGGTTCCTCAATCAGTTCGATCCTTCGTCGTCTGCGTACAACATCCCACTCGCACTGCGGATGTCGGGCCGGATCGACGTCCCGGCTTTGCGTGCAGCGCTCGGTGACGTTCTCGAACGTCACGAGTCGTTGCGGACCGTGTATCCGGGTTCGGCGGACGGTGCGCATCAGGAGATCCTGCCGGCCGCCGCCGCAGAATTCGATCTCACACCGATCCGAACCGCGCCGGACCAGCTGATGCTCCGGATCGCCGAGTACGCTGCCGCCGGTTTCGATGTGACCCGGGAGATCCCGTTCCGAATCCACCTGTTCCGGGAGAATCGTTCCGAACATGTGCTGCTGCTCGTCGCGCACCACATCGCTGCAGACGGATGGTCGTTCGGTCCGCTCGCCGCCGACGTGATGGCCGCGTATGCATCCCGGGTGGAAAGGCTGGCGCCGTCCTGGGAGCCGCTCCCTGTCCAGTACGCCGACTACAGTGTGTGGCAGCGGGACCTGCTCGGCGCCGAGGACGATCCGGACAGTCTGTCCGCCAAGCAGATCGAGCGTTGGCGTGCCGCTCTGGACGGTGCGCCCGAGGCAATCGATCTGCCTACGGATCACCCTCGTCCGGCGGTAGCGTCGCACCGCGGCGAACGCGTGGACTTCGTGATCGATGCCGACACCCACCGGGGGCTGGTCGAGCGCGCCCAGAAGGGCGGCACCACGCTGTTCATGGTCGTTCATGCGGCGTTCGCGACGCTCTTACACAGGCTCAGCGGCAGCACGGACATCGTGATCGGCACACCCGTCGCCGGCCGCGGCGACGAGGGACTCGACGCGCTCGTCGGAATGTTCGTGAACACCCTGGCCTTGCGCACACGGATTCACCCCGGCGAGAGTTTCGGCGCTCTCCTGGACCAGGTGCGCGATGTCGATCTCACGGCGTTCCAGGACACAGAGGTTCCCTTCGACCGGCTCGTCGAGATCCTGCGTCCCACCCGGTCGTCCGATCGGCACCCGCTGTTCCAGGTGATGTTCGCCTTCCAGAATCTGCGACCGGTCAAGCTGGAACTGCCGCAGTTGGTGGTGGAGGCCGTCGACTTCGATCCCCACATCGCGAAGTTCGATCTGGATCTGGCGCTCGCCGAGGTCGTGGACGACGCCGGTCACCACCACGGGATCTCCGGTGCCTTCACATTCGCATCGGAACTCTTCGAACGGGGCACCGTCGCGGGATTCGCGGACCGATTCCTGCGGATCCTCGAGGCGGTCGCTTCCGCCGACGACATCGCCGTCGGCGATATCGCCATCCTGGGTGCGGCCGAGCAACAGTCTCTCGCACCGGTGTGGGGCGGGCCGCTTCTCGCGAACGCCACCCTGCCCGAGCTGCTCGTCGCGACGGCGGAACGGTATCCGGACTCGACTGCGGTCGTCTTCGACGGCGTCTCGATCGATTACCGTGAGCTGGACAGGCGATCGACGCAGCTGGCACGTGCGCTCATCGGGACGGGCGTCGGCCCGGAAACCTACGTCGCAGTGGCCTTGCCGCGCTCTGTCGAATCGGTGCTGTGCGTGTGGGCCGCTGCCAAGACCGGTGCGGCCTACGTTCCGATCGACCCCGCGCATCCGGTGGACCGTATCGCGCACATTCTGCGGGATTCGGGTGTCGTCGTCGGTGTCACCTGCGCCGAGTTCGCCGACACCCTCCCCGGGGTGACAGACTGGCTCGTACTCGACGACCCGGAAGTGCTCCGCGAATTGTCGTCGGCGAGCACGGCGCCGGTCGGGGATGCGGATCGCATCTCCGCTCTGGACATCGATCATCCCGCTTATCTCATTTACACGTCGGGTTCGACGGGACTGCCCAAGGGCGTGGTGGTGTCCCACCGCGGTCTCGCGAATCTCGCCGGCTCGTATACCACCGCAGTGCGGGCCACCGAGGAGTCCCGGGTCGCGCACCTCGCGTCGCCCACATTCGACCTGTCCGTCCTCGAACTGCTTCTGGCCCACACTTCCGGGGCCGCGCTGGTGGTCTGCCCGCCCGGTGTGTACGGCGGCGTAGAGCTACACGAGGTGTTGCAGTCCGAACGCGTCACGCACATGACCATCACGAATGCTGCTCTGGCGTCGGTTGAGCCGGAGGGATTGGACGATCTGTGCTCGATCGTCGTCGGCGGCGACGCCTGCCCACCGGAGACGGTGGCGCGATGGGCGGACCGACTCGAACTCGTCAACGGGTACGGACCCACCGAAGTGACGGTGGGCGCCACGTTCAGCTCGGTGCTCTGCCAGGGCCGAGACATCACCATCGGCGGGCCGCTACCCGGGGTCGCCGCCGTGGTTCTCGATTCGAGGTTGCGGCCCGTGCCGGTCGGCGTCGTGGGAGAGTTGTATCTGCTGGGACCGGCTCTGGCACGCGGGTACCATGAGCGTGCCGCGCTCACGGCACACCGCTTCGTGGCCAGTCCGTTCGAGGCCGCCGGTGCCCGGATGTACCGCACCGGTGACATAGTGCGCTGGCGCGCAGTACATTCCGGTGTGACCGGCAGCATGACCGACGGAACTCTTCCCGGACATGCGATCGAATACCTCGGCCGCTCCGACCATCAGGTCAAGGTTCGTGGACTTCGTATCGAACTCGGCGAGATCGATGCCGCCCTCAACGCACATCCCGACGTCGAATTCGCTGCCACTCTGGGTTACGAGTCGCCGTCGGAAACACGACTGGCATCGCACGTGCTCGTCGGTGCGGGCGCCGACCGTGATCCGGCCGCTCTGCTCGCGTTCGTGCGTCAGGCATTGCCGGGGTACATGGTCCCGTCGGCGCTGGTGTTCCTGGACACCATCCCGCTCACCCCGAATGGCAAACTCGACCGGGGCGCCCTGCCCGCGCCCGACTTCGGCGCCGCAGCCAAGGAGATCGCGTACAGGGCGCCGCGGAACCCACTGGAGCAGTCGATCGCGGATGCGTTTGCCGAAGTGCTGGGCGGTACGGACATCGGTCTCGACACGGATTTCTTCGATGCAGGCGGTAACTCGCTCTCCGCGACCCGGGTGACCGCCCGGGTCGGCGCCCTGCTCGACATTCGGGTCACGGTGCGTGACATCTTCGAAGCCCCGACCGTCCTCGCGCTGGCAGATTCGTTGGCGCCGCGAATGTCCATGGTCGCCGACGGCGTTTCCGCCGGACCGGCTCTGGTGCCGCAGCCGCGTCCCGACCGGATCCCGCTGTCGCTCGCGCAGCAGCGGATGTGGTTCCTCAACCAATTCGACACCTCGTCGGCGACGTACAACCTGCCCGCAGCGGTCCGGCTGACCGGATCGCTGGACCGGACGGCGCTGACCGCGGCGATCGAGGATCTGATCACCCGGCACGAATCGTTGCGGACCGTCTTCCCGGATTCCCGCGGCGGGCCGCACCAGGTGATCCTCGAACCCGGCGAGTTCAGTCCCGAGACGGCGCCGGTCCGGGTGAACGAAGCCGCCCTGCACGCCGACCTCGGGGAGTTCCTCCTGGCCGGGTTCGACGTGTCCCAGGCGGTGCCGCTGCGGGTCAAGGTGTACTCGCTCGGCGACACCGAGCACGTCCTCGCCCTCGTCGTCCACCACATCTCGGCCGACGGCGCCTCGATGGAACCGCTGATCCGGGACCTGATGATCGCCTACGCCGGCCGCGCCGCGGGCCGGGCACCCGCCTGGGCGCCGCTGCCGGTGCAGTACGCCGACTACGCGCTGTGGCAGCGGCAGGTGCTCGGCGACGAATCCGATCCGGGCAGCCTCGCCGCCGCGCAACTGCAGTACTGGACGCAGGCGCTCGCCGGCGTCCCGGATCAGCTGTACCTGCCGGGTGACCGGGTCAGGCCCGCCGCCCCGTCCCACCGCGGCGCGGCCACGCGGTTCACCCTCGACGCGGACACGCACCGGGCCCTGACCGAACTCGCGCGGGCACACGGCGCCAGTCTCTTCATGGTCGCCCACGCCGCACTCGCCGTGCTCCTGGGCCGCCTCAGCACCACCGCCGACATCACCGTCGGCACCGCCGTCGGCGGCCGCGGCCGGGTGGAACTCGACGACATCATCGGGATGTTCGTCAACACCCTCGTCCTGCGCACGACCGTGGACCCCGGAATGTCGTTCGCGGCACTGCTCGAACAGGCCCGGGACGTGGACCTCGAGGCGTTCGCCCACGCGGACCTGCCGTTCGAGCGGCTCGTCGAGGTCCTGAGCCCCGTCCGCTCCACGTCGCACCATCCGCTTTTCCAGGTGGCGCTCGGCGTGGAGGCGGTGTCGGCCGACCGACTCGAGCTGGACGGGCTGTCGGTGGAACCGGTGGAGGCCCCGGCGAGCATCGCCAAGTTCGACCTGCACTTCACGCTCACCGAGCGGCTCGGCGTGGCCGGCGAGGCAGGCGGCATCGACGCCGAACTCGTCTACGCGACGGACATTTTCGACGAAGACACCGCGGCCGAGTACGCGATACGCCTGCACCGGATCTTCGAGGCGGTGGTCGCCGACCCGCACCGGCCGGTCGGCGACATCCCCGTCCTGAGCGACGAGGAGTACGCGGCCCTCACCCCGGTTCGCGGCGCCGAGGCCCGGCCGGTGCAACTGCTGCCGGAGATCCTCGCCGACGCCGTTGCCGCCGCACCCGAGGGGCCTGCGGTCGTCTTCGAAGGCGAGATCCTGTCGTACCGCGACCTCGACGAACGGTCGAACCAGCTCGCCCGGTTGCTCGTCGATCGGGGGGTGGGACCCGAAACCCGGGTCGTGCTGGCGTTGCCCCGGTCGTTCGAATCCGTGGTGGCCGTGTGGGCGGTGGCGAAGTCCGGTGCCGCCTTCGTTCCCGTGGACCCCGGATATCCCGCCGACCGCATCCTGCACATGGTGCAGGACTCCGGGGCGATGGTCGGGCTCACCGTCTTCGCGAAACGGGACCTCCTCCCGGACTCGGTCCGGTGGATGCTGCTCGACGACCCGGCACTCGAGGTGCGCTGCACCCACGAATCCCGGTTGCCGCTCACCGACCGCGACCGCATGCGGCCGATCCTGTCCGATCAGGTGGCGTACGTCATCTACACGTCGGGATCCACCGGCAGGCCCAAGGGAGTCGCGGTCACACATCGTGGCCTGATGAACCTGGTGACCGACGAACGGGAGCTCCTCGGCGTCACGTCCGGTTCGCGGACACTGCATTTCGCGTCCCCGAGCTTCGACGCCTCGGTGTTCGAGATGCTGATGGCACTCGGCGCGGGAGCGACGATGGTGATCGCGCCACCCACCATCTACGGCGGTTCGGAACTCGCGGAACTGCTCGCCGCCGAACGCGTCACCCACGCGTTCTCCACACCGGCGGCGCTGGCGTCGGTCGACCATCACGGGCTCGACGACCTGGCCGTGGTCGTGGTCGCCGGTGACGTGTGCCCGCCGGAACTGGTTGCCCGCTGGGCTCCCGGACGCCGCATGGTCAACGCGTACGGTCCCAGCGAGGCGACGATCATGTCGTCCATCACCGAACCGCTCCGGGCCGATGAACCCGTCACGATCGGCGGCCCGAGCCGCGGAGTGCGGGCACTCGTGCTGGACGGGCGGCTGCGTCCGGTGCCGGTGGGTGTGCCGGGCGAACTGTACGTCGGGGGACCGAGTCTCGCCCGCGGATACCTCGGCAGGCCGGGACTGACCGCCGAACGATTCGTCGCCGACCCGTACGGGGAGCCCGGCGACCTCCTGTACCGCACCGGCGACCTCGTGCGGTGGCGGGAGAACCGCGTCCTCGACTTCGTCGGCCGCACCGACCACCAGGTGAAGATCCGCGGGTTCCGGATCGAACTCGGCGAGATCGACGCCGCGCTCACCGCGCACCCGCAGATCGAGTACGCCACCACGATCGGCTACGAGCACCCGAACGGGGAGACGTCCCTCGTCGCGTACGTGCTGCCGTTCACCGGCGAGAACGTGGACCGGGTGGAGGTCGCGAACTTCGTCGGCCGCGCCCTGCCCGCCTACATGGTTCCCGCATCGGTCACCCTCATCGACGTGCTGCCCCTCACCCCGGCGGGCAAGCTCGACCGGACGGCGCTGCCCGAACCGGTCTTCGCGGCGGCAGCGCGGGTCTTCGAGGCGCCGCGGAACCCGATGGAGCTGATCGTCGCCGGCATCTTCTCGGACATCCTCGCGTTGCCCGAAATCGGCATCCACGACAGCTTCTTCGACCTCGGCGGCAACTCGCTGCTCGCCACCCAGGTGGTGTCCCGGATCAACGCCGCCGTCGACGTCCACGTCGGTGTGCGCGAGGTGTTCGAATCGCCGACCGTCGCCGCCCTCGCGGCCCGGGTCACCGAAACCACCACCCACGGGGTGCACCGCCCGGCGCTGGCGGCGCGGCCCCGGCCCGAGCACATTCCGCTGTCGCCGGCGCAGCAGCGCATGTGGTTCATCAACCAGTTCGACACCGCCTCGCCCGCCTACAACCTGCCCGTCGCGCTCCGGCTGTCGGGTGCGGTGGACGTGCGCGCCATGCAGATCGCCATCGCCGACCTCGTCGGCAGGCACGAGGCGCTGCGGACCGTCTACCCCGATTCCGCCGACGGGCCGCACCAGGTGATCGTGCCCGCGGGTGACGCGGTGCCCGACCTGACCCCGGTCCCGGCACACCCCGACGACATCCTCGAACGGGTGACGGCACTCGTGACGACCGGCTTCGACGTCACCGCGGACGTGCCGCTGCGCGCGCGGATGTACCGCGTCGGCGCCGACGACTACGTCCTCGTGATGGTCGCCCACCACATCTCCGGCGACGGCTGGTCGCTCGCCCCGCTGGCGCGCGACGTCATGCTCGCCTACACCGCCCGCGCCGAGGGACACGTTCCCCGCTGGACACCGTTGCCGGTGCAGTACGCCGACTACGCCCTGTGGCAGCGCGACCTGCTCGGCGACGAGGCCGACCCCGATTCGGTGGCCACCGCCCAGATCGCGTACTGGACCCGCACCCTGGACGGTCTACCGGATCGGCTCGCGCTGCCGGCCGACCGGCCGCGGCCCGCGGTCGCGTCCCACCGCGGCGGGCACGTGCCGTTCACGGTCGATGCCGACACCCACAGGGCCCTGCTGGCGCTGGCGCGGAGCCGGAACGCGTCGCTGTTCATGGTGATGCACACCGCGCTCGCGGTGCTGCTCGCACGACTGAGCAACGAATCCGACATCGCCGTCGGCGCTCCCATCGCGGGCCGCGGCGAGGAGTCCCTCGACGAACTCGTCGGCATGTTCGTCAACACGCTGGTCCTGCGCACCCACGTCGATCTCGCGAGTTCGTTCGTGGACAGCCTGACCGTTGCCCGCTCGACCGACCTGAACGCGTTCGCGCACTCCGACATTCCGTTCGAGCGCCTCGTCGACGTACTGAACCCGGTGCGCTCCCGCGCGCACCACCCGCTGTTCCAGGTGGCGTTCTCGTTCCAGAATCTCGCCGCCACCACCCTCGCGCTACCGGGGCTGCACGTCGAAGGGCTCGACGTGCCGAACTCGATCTCCAACTTCGATCTGCATCTGACGCTGTCGGAGAAGCACGACGTCGACGGAACCCCGGACGTGATCGAGGCCCAGTTCACCTACGCCACCGATCTCTTCGACGAATCGACCGTCCGCACGTTCGCGGCACGCTTCGTCCGCATTCTCGAATCGGTCGTGCAGAATCCGGACGCCGCGGTCGGTGCCATTGACCTCCTCGACGGCAGCGAGCGGCACGCCGTACTCCACGGGTTCAACGACACCGCCGTCGACCTGCCGCCGACGACGCTCGCCGAACTGTTCTCCGCCCAGGCGGCGCGCACCCCCGATGCGGTGGCGGTCTCGTTCGACGGTCTCGAACTGACCTACACGCAGTTCGACCGCCGCGTCGATGCGCTCGCGCACCGGTTGATCGATCTCGGGGTGGGTCCGGAATCCGTGGTGGGTCTGGCGATGAGCCGGTCGATCGAACTGCTGCTGGGGATGTACGCGGTGCTGCGGGCCGGCGGCGCGTATCTGCCGATCGACCTCGCCCATCCGGCGGAGCGCCTCGCGTACGTCCTGGACGCGGCGCGACCGGTGTGCGTCCTGACGACGTCCGCGGACGCCTTCGCCGCTGAAGGTGTCCGGGTGATCGACATCGACACCCTCGATCTCACCGGCCGCCCGCACGGACCGGTGACAGACGCGCACCGGCTCGCGCCGCTGCGGCCGGAGAACACGGCGTACCTGATCTTCACGTCCGGTTCCACCGGCAAGCCCAAGGGTGTCGCGGTGTCGCACGCCGCCGCCGCGAACCAATTGCGCTGGAAACAACACGAATACGCGCTCGACACGACCGATGCTGTGGTGCAGAAGACGCCGGCCACGTTCGATCTGTCGGTGTGGGAACTGTTCTGGCCGCTCACCGCCGGAGCCCGCCTCGTCATCGCCCGGCCGGACGGCCACCGCGACCCGGCGTACCTGGCCGACCTCATGCGTGAGCAGCGCGTCACGACAGCACATTTCGTGCCGTCGCTGCTGGACGCCTTCATGGCGACTCCGGGCGCGGGGGAGCAGCCGGCACTGCGCCGCGTGTTGTGCATCGGCGAGGCGCTGCCCGCCGACACCGCCACCCGCTTCGGCCGACTGTTCGGCGGGGTCGCGCTGCACAACCTGTACGGGCCCACCGAGGCCGCCGTCTCGGTGACCGCCTGGACGCACACCGGCACCGAGACCGACAGCATTCCGATCGGCGGCCCCGAATGGAACACCCAGGTGTTCGTGCTGGATGCCCGGCTGAACCCGGTTCCAGTCGGGGTGGCGGGCGAGCTGTACCTGGCCGGCGACCAACTGGCCCGCGGCTACGTCGGTCGCACCGACCTGACCGCCGAGCGCTTCGTCGCCCACCCCTTCGGTCCGCCCGGCGCGCGGCTGTACCGCACCGGCGACGTGGTCCGCTGGAACGTCCGGGACGGGAAGGGTGCCCTCGACTACCTCGAACGCTCCGACTTCCAGGTGAAGGTCCGGGGCTTCCGCATCGAACTCGGCGAAATCGAGTCCGCACTCGTGGCGAGCCGGGCTGTCGCACAGGCCGTGGTGATCGCCCACCAGGATCCGCACACCGGGACCGCCCTGATCGGGTACGTCGTCCCCGACGACGGCGCCACGGTCGACCCGGCCGTGGTGCTGGCAGAGGTGGGCGGCATCGTGCCGAGCTACATGGTGCCCGCTGCCCTCGTCGTGCTCGAGGCACTGCCGCTGACACCCAACGGCAAACTGGACCGCAAGGCCCTGCCCGCCCCCGACTTCGTCTCGGCGACAGTCGAATACCGTGCTCCCTCGACGGCCACCGAGGAGGCTGTCGCCGCGGTGCTCGCCGACGTGCTCGGCGTCGAACAGGTCGGGGCCGCCGCGAATTTCTTCGACCTGGGCGGCAACTCCCTCGTCGCCACCCGGGTGGTCGCCCGGTTGTCGGAGCGGCTCGGCCGCCGTGTGGAGATCCGCTCGCTGTTCGAGGCCCCCACCGTTTCCGCACTGTCGGCACTGCTGGATTCGCTCGACGCGACCGCCGCGCGGCCGGCACTCGCGCCGGCGGTGCGCCCCGAACACATTCCGCTGTCGTCGGCGCAGCACCGGATGTGGTTCCTCAACAGGTTCGACCCGGACTCCGCCGTCCACAACATCCCGGTGGCCGTGCGACTGTCGGGCGCCCTGGACGTCGACGCACTCGAGCACGCGCTCACCGACGTCGTCGGCAGGCACGAGTCGCTGCGCACCGTGTACCCGGACTCTCCCGACGGCCCGCAACAGGTGATCCTGCCCGTCGGCCGGAGCGGGGCCGACCTGTCGGTGGTGACGACCGACGAAGCGGCGCTGCCCGCCCAGATCGCCGGCCTCGTGACCGCCGGTTTCGACGTCACCACGGAAGTTCCGGTGCGGGTGCGGATCTACCGGCTGTCGGCGACCGAACACGTGCTGGTCCTGGTGGTGCACCACATCTCCGGCGACGGCTGGTCGATGGCGCCGATGGTCCGCGACGTGATGACCGCGTACGCCGCACGCGCTGCGGGTGCCGCTCCGGGCTGGGCGCCGCTGCCGGTGCAGTACGCCGACTACGCACTGTGGCAGCGGGAACTGCTCGGGGACGAGGCCGATCCCGAATCCGTGGCGGCACGGCAACTCGGGTTCTGGACGCGCACCCTCACGGGCATGCCGGGTCAACTGGACCTGCCGGCCGACCGGCCGCGTCCCGCGGTCGCGTCGTATCGAGGGGGCACCGTCGACTTCACCGTGCCGACCGATCTGCACAGCCGCCTGCTCGGCGCGGCGCGGGACGCGAACGCCTCCCTGTTCATGGTCGTGCACTCCGCGCTGGCGGTACTGCTGAGCCGACTCGCCGGAACCGGTGACATCGCCGTCGGCACCCCGGTCGCGGGACGCGGTGAACGCTCACTCGACGACCTGATCGGCATGTTCGTCAACACGCTGGTGCTGCGACAGCAGGTCGACGGCGACCGGACCTTCGCCGAACTCGTCGCCGACGTTCGGGAAACGGACCTGGCCGCCTTCTCCCATGCGGACGTGCCGTTCGAGCGTCTGGTGGAGGTGATCAACCCGGAGCGGTCCACCGGGCGGCACCCGCTGTTCCAGGTGATGCTCGCCTTCCAGAACCTGGACCAGTCCACCCTGGAACTGGGCGACCTGTCGGTGAGCGGCGTCGACTTCGACGCCGACATCGCCAAGTTCGATCTGCAACTGACCTTGATGGAGCAGTTCGATTCCGACGGTCGGCCGGACGGGATCGCGGCCCGCCTCACATATGCCTCCGACCTGTACGACGAGTCGTCCATGCGCGTGTTCGGCCAACGGTTCCTGCAGGTTCTGCGGGCGGCCACCGACAGCCCGGACGCCGCGGTCGGCGACATCGACATCCTCGTCAGCGGCGAGCAGAAGCAGATCGCCGGCACCAACGCCACCTCGCACGACGTACTGTCCGGCACCCTGGCCTCGCTGTTCGACACGAGGGTCGCCGCGGATCCCGACCGGATCGCGGTGGTGTTCGACACGGACGAGCTGACGTACACCGAATTCGACGACCGCGTCAACAGGCTGGCGCGCCGCCTGATCGAGCAGGGCGTTGGTCCCGAGTCGGTGGTAGCGGTGGCGATGCGCCGGTCCGTCGATCTGCTGGTGTCGATCTATGCGGTCGTGAAGGCCGGCGGCGCCTACCTCCCGGTCGACCCCGATCATCCCGCCGACCGCACCGCGTACGTGCTCGACACCGCGCGACCGGCGTGCGTGCTGGTCAGCGGCGACACCCGCCCCGGCACGGACACGATCCCGGTCATCGACGTCGCCGCCGAGGATCTGTCCGGCTACGACGGCGCACCCGTCACCGACATGGACCGGTTGTGGCCGCTGACCGCCGCGAACACGGCGTACGTGATCTTCACGTCCGGTTCGACGGGAAGGCCGAAGGGGGTCGCGGTCAGCCATGGTGCGATCGTGAACCGCCTGCTGTGGATGCAGCACGAATACGCGCTGACCGGCGAGGACGTGGTGTTGCAGAAGACGCCGGTGACGTTCGACGTGTCGGTGTGGGAGTTGTTCTGGCCGCTGCAGGTGGGGGCGTCGCTGGTGATCGCCGCGCCGGACGGTCACCGCGATCCGCGGTACCTGGCGGGGCTGGTACAGGAACGTCACGTGACGACCATGCATTTCGTGCCGTCGATGTTGTCGGTGTTCGTGTCGGAACCGGCTGTGGCGGTGTGTGATTCGTTGCGGTTGGTGTTCTGTTCGGGGGAGGCGCTGACGCCGGAGCAGGTGTCGCGGTTCCGGGCGGTCTGTGGTGCTCGGTTGCACAATTTGTATGGTCCGACGGAGGCTGCGGTCGATGTGACGTTCTGGGAGACCGGTGAGTCGGACACACTGTCGGTGCCGATCGGTCGTCCGGTGTGGAACACGCAGGTGCATGTGCTCGACGGGCGGTTGCATGCGGTGCCGAACGGGGTGGCGGGCGAGTTGTACCTTGCGGGCGATCAGTTGGCGCGCGGCTATCTGAATCGGGCGGAGCTGTCGGCGGACCGGTTCGTGGCGAATCCGTTTGTCGCGGGTGGGCGGATGTACCGGACGGGGGACCTGGTGCGGCGTCGTGGGGATGGGGCTCTGGAGTATGTGGGGCGTACGGATTTCCAGGTGAAGGTGCGGGGGCAGCGGATCGAGTTGGGGGAGATCGAGGCGGCGCTGGAGACGCATCCGGGGGTGTCGCAGGCGGTGGTGACGGTGCACCGCGACGACCGCGGCGAGGAGGCCCTGGTGGCGTATCTGGTGGGACGCCGCCCGGCCGACTGGTCAGCTGTGCGGGCGCACCTGTCGGCCCGTGTTCCGTCGTACATGATCCCGGCGCACGTCGTGCACCTGGACGCCCTGCCGCTGTCGGTGAACGGCAAACTCGACCGCACGGCGCTGCCCGCGCCCGTCCGGTCCTCGGCTGCCGACTACCAGGCCCCGCGAACGGCGGCCGAGCGTGCCGTGGTCACGGTCTTCCAAGATGTCCTCGGTGTCGACCGCGTCGGAGTGGACGACAGCTTCTTCGACCTCGGCGGCAACTCGCTGATCGCCATCCGGGTCGCGTCCGCGCTCGGCGTCGAATTCGGCACCGACTTCCCGCTGCAGTGGATGTTCACCGACCCGACTCCGCGGTCGCTGGGACAACGCGTCCAGCAGGGCGCACCCGACGGTGCGCGGGATGCGAACGGGTCGCTCGACGTGCTTCTCCCGATCCGCACGCGAGGGACCGCCGAACCGCTGTTCTGCGTGCATCCGTTCATCGGGCTCGCCTGGAGTTACGCCGGTTTGAGCCGCGAGCTGACCCAGGATCGGCCGATGTACGGTCTGCAGTCGCCCGCACTCACCGAGGACGGTCCGAGTCTCGAGACGATCGCCGACTTCGCGGCCCGCTACGTGCGGGAGATCCGTTCCATCCAGCCGCACGGCCCGTACCACCTGCTGGGCTGGTCGCTGGGCGGCGTCATCGCCCACGAGATGGCGGTGCAGTTGCAGGGCGCCGGCGAAGAGGTCCGCCTACTCGGTCTGCTCGACAGTTACGTCGGACTCGACCGGAACGTGGAGAACGCCGCGACTACCGCGGATCTCCTCGGCGGTATGGGCCTCGACCTCCCGGACCCGGGGGTTCTCGACGAACTCGCGCCGGGCGGACGGTTCGACGCCGAGCGGGCAGTGGCGTTGCTGCGTGTCGTGGGAGGCCCGCTGGCCGCCCTGACCGCGCCGCAACTCGACCGGATCTACGGCAGCGCACTCCGCGCCCCCGATCTGATCGACGCCCACCGACCGCGGGAGTTCGACGGCGACCTGGTGTTCTTCACCGCCGCCCTGGACGACGGATTCCACGTCGACCCGGTCACCTGCTGGGGTCGGTTCGTGCGCGGGACCGTTGTCGAACATCCGGTCGATGCAACGCACTGGACGATGACGACACCGGACGCGCTCGCCGCGATCGCGCCGCATCTGGAGACGGCGAGCCGTCGTCCGCGGCATGCCGCCCCGGACATCGATCCCGACGGCAGCGAGAACCGGCCGCATTCGGTGCGTTGACCGACTCCTCCGCCGCTTCACAGACCGGGAGGTTTGGTTTGGGGTCTGTTGGGGGAATACCACGTCCAGGGAGCGGTTGTAGTGAAAATGGGCGGTTGATCACCCGGAATGTCGTGGACGTCCTACCGGGCGAGGGTTCAGGGTGCCGATTTCATACCCCAGGTGTGAGATTTGGTGGAAGAGAAGACCAAACCCTTGACTCCGCCGTACCGAATAGTAGATTGAGAGCGGTCATGTGACCTACCTCTCATACGGTGTGGAAGCCCGAGAGGTCGGTCATACGTGGTTTCTTCGACTGCGTGTTCGGGGCGTGACGCTCGGTGCTTGGTGTGCGGTGCTTGGTGTGCTCGGAATGTAACGCTCCCGCGTTCAGCAGATCGGAGTACGTGTATGAGTCCTGTCGAGACGGTGACCACCCCGGAGATCTGCGGAGGGGCGGGCAACGCCGGCTTGCCCCGGATGCGGCGAACGCCGCCCCGGCAGAGCCGAGACGGCGTTCGTACGGTTCGGTGGCCTGTGTCAGGCTCCGCGGCGCTTCGCCTTCAGCAGGTCGAGGCGCTCCTTCAGCAGTTCTTCCAGTTCCTCCTTGGAACGACGCTCCAGCAGCATGTCCCAGTGGGTGCGCGGCGGCTTGACCTTCTTGGCCTCGGGCGCGGTGCCCTCGACCAGGGTTCCCTCCAGGCCGTTCCGGCACAGCCACGTGCCGGGGATCTCGGCGTCGTCGGCGAACGGGATGTCGAAGATCTCACCGTTGTCGCACCGGTACTTGGCCATCCGCCGGGGCGCGAGGTCGTGGTCACGGTCGGTCTCGTAGCTCACCGCTCCGAGTCGACTCCCTCGAAGTACGCGATCTGCCATGGTTGTGTCCTCTCCTCGATCGTCTCCGCGCGAGCACGCCTGGACCAGCACCAAGCGTTCACACTCATCTACAACGCCACGGCCTCCCGATTGGTTCCCGCACGCCGCGCAGATGCAACCTCGACATCTTACCGGGCGGGCGTCGGGTCGCCGCGCAGTAAGGTGGTCGACCATGACCGGCGCTTCCCGCAGACCCGATTCCTGTGTGTGGTGCGGGCGGGAAGTGGCGGAGTCGGGGATGGGGCGGCGCCGCCGATATTGCCGCCAGTCCTGCCGGCAGCGCGCGTACGAGCAGCGCAGCCAGGTCAAGGGCACGAGCATCCCCGCCGACGCGGTGGTCCTCACCTCGGAGGAAGCGTCCGCCATGGTCGACCGAATCTTCCAGGTTCGATGTGCCGCCGAGGACGTGGCGACAGCCGTTGCCGAAGGTGCGGCGGCCCATGAGGTGGAGTCCCTGTGCGCAGACCTCGTGCACCTCGCACGTGAGGCCGAACGCTTCCGCTGAGCCTCGCACCGAGGCGGGGGAGCGGAGGGCGCACACTGCTCGACCGGTCCGGACCGGGCTGCCGTCGCGGATCGACGGTGATTCCGAAACGAACATCACGAATCGACGCACGCCGAGCCCACACGTACAGCACGATCAGTACAGCGTGGGAGACCGGCGTCGGTTGGTCCGTCTCACGCGCAAGACTTGCGCATCCAAGGTCTTCTACCCGCTGGGGGAACGAGATGACGAGTGTGAATTCGCCGCAGCCGAATGACGGCGCCGACGGTGTGAGCGTTCCCGAAGGAGCCTTCCCGCTCTCCTCGGTGCAACGGAGCATGTGGTTCGCGCAGCAGTTGAGCCCCACGGTTCCCAAGTTCATCGCGCAGTACGTCGAGTTGCGTGGCGAGATCGACCTGGACCTGTTGAGCGAGGCGGCAGTGCGGGCCGGGCAGGAATTCCAGTCGCCGTTCCTGCGATTGCTCGACGTCGACGGGGAGCCGTACCAGGCTGTCGATTTCACGATCGACCCGTCGATCGGGTTCCTCGACTTCCGCGACGAACCGGAACCGATGGTGGCGGCGCAGGCGTGGATCGACGAGGACTACGCGACACCGCTCCGGCTGACCCGCGACCGTCTCGTCGAGATGAACGTCCTGCAGGTCGGTGAGCAGCACTACTTGTGGTACACCAGGATTCATCACGTCGCGCTCGACGGGTACAGCGGCATGACCATGGTGAATCGGATCGCGGCGCTGTACACGGCGGCGGTCGAGGGCACCGAACCCGATCCCAATCGCGCGCTGGATCTGCGCGAGCTGTACGAACTGGACCAGCGGTACCGGGCGTCGAGCCGCTTCGAGAACGACCGGAAGTACTGGGCGGAGCGCATTGTCGGTATCGAGCGCGGATCGACGCTGGCCACCCACGACGCGCCCGCGGCGGCGCAGAGCCGGCTCGAGAGCGCCAGGATCTCGGACGACGCCCTGGCCTTCCTCGGCGAATCGGACCAGCGGGTCGGCGCCACGTCGGCGGCCGTCCTCGTCGCCGGCTTCGCCTGCTACCTGTCCCGGATGACGGGCAGGCGGGACGTGCTCATCAACCTGCCGGTGTCGGCCCGCACCACTGCGCCGTTGCAGCGGTCCGGCGGCATGCTCGTCAACGTTGCCCCGCTGCGGATCACGGTCCGCCGCGAGGACACCGTGGCCGAACTCGTGCAGCGAGTGCAGCTGGAACTGATGGGCGCGCTCCGCCACCAACGGTGCAGCCTCGAGGACATCCGCCGCGACGCCGGACTCGCCGGCACCGCGGAGGGCCTTGCCGGGCCGATGGTGAACGTGATGCTGTTCCACCAGGCGTTCACGCTGGGCTCCGTCACCGGCGAGTACCACATCGTCACGTCCGGTCCGGTCGACGATCTGCTGGTCAACATCTATCAGGGCGGTGACGGCCAGACCCTGCTCGACTTCCGCGGCAACCCCAATCGGTACGGGTCCGAGGAGCTGCGCGCCCACCACCGCAGGTTCGTGGAGCTGATCGAGGAGTTCGTCACCGCGGATCCGCAGACGCGGACCGCGGACATCCACCCCGAGAGCGCCCGCCTCGGCGCCCGGTTCCTCGAGCGTCAGTCCCAGCTCGACTTCTGGACCCGGGAACTCGCGGGCCTGCCGGAGGTGACGGCGCTGCCGCTGGACCGGCCGCGTCCCGCCGAGCGGGCCGGCACCGGCGAGGTGGTCGGATTCGCCGTCGACGCGCAGGTACAACGCCGCGCGGCACTGCTGGCGGAGGATGCGGGCACCGGGATCTTCACCACCCTGCACGCCGCGCTGGCCATCCTGCTGGGTCGGCTGGGTGACACCGACGACGTCGTGATCGGAACACCGATCGTCGGGCGCGACCCGATCGACTCCGACGACCCGGACGCCGGCGCCTTCTTCAACAAGGCGGTCCTGCGGTCGCAGGTGGAGGGCGCGTCCTCGTTCACCGATCACCTGAGCCGGGTCCGGGACGCCGACCGGGCCGCGTTCGCGCGGGCGGCGCTGCCGTTCGACGATCTCGTCGCCGCCCTCGTCACCGAACCGGATCCGTCGCACGGACCGCTGTTCCAGGTGATGCTCGAATTCACCGACGGTGGGCACCCGCACGATTCGTCCGGGAACATCACGGTCAGCCCGATCCAGCGCGAACACCGCGCCCTGGGACTCGATCTCGTCTTCACCCTCACCGAATCGGAGACGGGTGGCATCAACGGCCGGCTTCGATTCGCCACGGACGTGTGGGACCGTGACAGCGCGGAGGCGCTCGCCGCACGATTCGTCCGCATCCTGCAGTCGGTGACGGCGGATCCCGGCGCACCTATCGGGGACATCGACCTCCTCGAGCAGTCCGAATATGCGGCGCTCGCGCCGGTCCGGGACGAACCCCCGGTGGAGGCGCGCACCCTTCCCGACCTGCTCCGCCGGGCCGTCGAGGCGGGCGGCGACGGAGACGCCCTCGTCTTCGAGGGCCGCACCCTGACCTATCCGGAACTCGACGCGGAATCGGACCGTCTCGCCCGCCTGCTGATCGGTCACGGCGTGGGGCCGGGTTCGGTTGTGGCGCTGGCGATCGCCCGTTCGATCGAGTCGGTGCTGGCCACGTGGGCGGTCGCGAAATCCGGTGCCGCGTTCGTGCCGGTCGACCCGAACTACCCGGCCGACCGCATCGAGCACATGCTCACCGACTCCGGTTCCGTCGTCGGTCTCACCGTCGCGGCCCATCGGTCGTCGCTGCCGGACATCACCCCGTGGCTCGTGATGGACGACAGGTCGTTCCGGCGGGATCTGGCGAAGCACACGCCCGGCGCCCTGACCGACGCCGACCGTCTCCGGCCGCTGCGGACCGCGGATCCGGCGTACCTGATCTACACCTCCGGTTCCACCGGCACCCCCAAGGGCGTCGTCGTCACCCACGTCGGTCTCGCGAATTTCGCCGAGGACGAGCGACAGCGGTTCGACGTCACCAGGGGATCGCGCACCCTGCACTTCTCGTCGCCCAGTTTCGACGCGTCCATCCTGGAACTGCTTCTCGCCGTGGGGGCAGGCGCCACAATGGTCGTGGCCCCGTCGACCGTGTACGGCGGCACCGAACTCGCGGACCTGTTGCGTCGTGAACGGGTGACCCATGCGTTCGTCACCCCAGCCGCCCTGGCATCCGTCGATCCCACCGGACTCGACCACATCCGGTGTGTCGTCACCGGCGGCGAGAGCTGTCCTCCTGCGCTGGTGGAACAATGGGCGCCCGGTCGGGTCATGTTCAACGCGTACGGTCCGACGGAGGCCACCGTCGTCGCGAGCGTCGCCGGACCGTTGACGGTCGGCGAGCCGGTGACGATCGGCCGCCCGTCCCGCGGTTGTGGTCTGCTGGTGCTCGATTCACGGTTGCATCCCGTCCCGACCGGGGTTCCGGGCGAGCTGTACATCACCGGCGACGGTGTGGCACGTGGGTACCACAACCGGTCGATTCCGACGGCGGAACGATTCGTCGCCGACCCCCACGGCGAGCCCGGCGAGCGGATGTACCGGACCGGCGACCTGGCCCGGTGGAACGCCGCCGGTCAGCTGGAATACCTGGGCCGCACCGACTTCCAGGTGAAGATCCGCGGGTTCCGCATCGAACTCGGTGAGATCGACGCCGTCGTCCGCTCGCACCCGAGTGTGGCGTTCGCGACCACGATCGGACGGACCGCACCGTCCGGCGACACGGCCCTGGTGACATACGTGCTGCCGGAGAACGGGGCGCAGATCGCCGTCGGTGACATCCTCGAGCACGCGGCGGCCGCGCTGCCCGCGCACATGGTGCCCGCCCGGGTCATGGTGCTCCTCGAGGTCCCGTTGACCCCCGCGGGCAAGCTCGACCGGAAGGCGTTGCCGGAGCCTCAGTTCGAGGCCACGTCCACCGTCTACCGGGCGCCGGTCACCCCGACCGAGATGCAGATCTCGGAGGTGTTCGCGACCCTCCTGGGCGTCGAGCGCATCGGCGTCGACGACAGCTTCTTCGACCTGGGCGGCGACTCCCTCGTCGCGACCCGCGTGGTGTCCCGGGTCAACACTGCCTTGAGCACGGAGATCGGGGTGCTGGATCTGTTCGAGGCGCCCAGCGTCGCGTTGCTCAGCGCCCGCGTCGACGCCCTCGGTCCCCGCGTCTCCGCCCGCCCCGTCCTCGCACCGCGGGCCGGTTCCGGCCCGGTGCAGGTGTCCCTCGCGCAGCAGCGCATGTGGTTCATCAACCAGCTCGACACGGCGTCGCCCGCCTACAACATTCCCGTCGCCATCCGGTTGCGCGGCACGCTGGACGTGGACGCGTTGCGGACCGCGGTCAGTGACGTCCTCACTCGGCACGAGTCGCTGCGGACGGTGTTCCCGAACACCCCCAACGGTCCCATCCAGGTGGTTCTGCCCGTCGCCGAGGTGACCCCTCGGCTCGACGCGATCGAGGTCGCCGAGAACGAGCTCGAGTCCCGCCTGATCACCGACGCCGCCGCCGGTTTCGACGTCACCGTCGAGCCGCCGATCCGGGCGGAGCTCTACCGGACCGCGACCGACGATCACGTGCTCGTGTTCGTGGTCCACCACATCGCCGCCGACGGTCTGTCGATGACCCCGCTGACCCGTGACGTGATGGTGGCCTATCACGCCCGCGCCGCCGGCGACGCCCCGCAGTGGGCGCCACTCGAGGTGCAGTACGCCGATTTCGCGGTGTGGCAGCGTGAACTGCTCGGTTCCCCCGACGACCCCACCAGCCTCCTCACCCGGCAGCTGGCGTTCTGGGCGCGCACCCTCGACGGCGCGCCGGAGGTCATGGACCTGCCGACCGACCGTCCCCGCCCGGCCCGGCAGTCGATGATCGGCGCCACCGCCGACTTCACGATCCCGGCCCGCATCCACGCCGCGCTGCTCGAGATCGCGGGCGCCCACGACGCCAGCCTGTTCATGGTGGTGCACGCGGCGCTCGCGGTCCTGCTGTCCCGGTCGAGCGGATCGTCCGACGTGTCGATCGGCTCGCCGGTCTCCGGTCGCGGCGAACGGCAACTCGACGACGTCGTCGGAATGTTCGTCAACACGGTGGTGCTGCGCACCACCGTCGACCCGGACCGCAGCTTCCCCGAGATCCTCTCGCACACCCGTTCCGTCGATCTCGAGGCGTTCAGCAACACCGATCTCCCGTACGAGCGGCTCGTCGACGAACTGAAACCGACTCGCTCCGAGGCGCATTCGCCGCTGTTCCAGGTGATGCTCGTGCTGCAGGGGTTCGCGAACACCCGGCTCGAACTGCCCGGGCTGGACGTGGAGGTCGAGGCGCTCGAGACCGGCGCCGCCAAGTTCGATCTGCAGGTCATTCTCACCGAGCACACCGAGGACTCCGGGGCCCCGGGCGCCATCGACGTCCAGTTCTCCTATGCCTCCGAGTTGTTCGACCCGCCGACGATGACGGCCCTGGCCGAACGGTTCGTCACCCTGCTGGAGACGATCACCGCCCGGTCGAACGTGAAGGTCGGCGACATCGACCTGATCGGCGCGGCCGAGACCCAGCGGATGCTCGAGCAGTGGATCGACACCGACGTCGCGGTTCCCGCGTCGGCGACCCTCGTCGACCTGTTCGAGGCGCAGGTGGCGCGGACGCCCGATGCCGTGGCCATCGTGTTCGCCGAGGAAGAACTGCTGTACGCGGAATTCGATGCCCGCGCCAACCGGTTGGCACGCGAACTCCTCGCCCGGGGAGTCGGGCCCGAATCCCGGGTCGCCGTGGCCCTGCGCCGTTCGCTCGAATTGATGATCGCCATCTATGCGGTGGAGAAGACCGGAGCGGCGTACGTTCCGCTCGACCCCGACCACCCGGCCTCGCGGATCGCGTACGTGATCGAGAGTGCCGAACCCGCGTGCGTTCTCACCGCCTCCCGCGACCGGTGCGAGGGGGTCGACGGTTCGGCCGCCCCGGTGATCGAGATCGACACCCTCAACCTGTCGCGCCGCGCGAGCACCCCGATCACCGACGCCGAGCGGGGCGGTCGGATCCACCCCGACTCGACCGCGTACGTCATCTACACGTCCGGATCGACGGGCAGGCCGAAGGGCGTCGCCGTCAGCCACCGGGCGATCGCGAACCGGTTGCTGTGGATGCAGGACACGTACCGGCTGGACCACACGGACGTGGTGCTGCAGAAGACGCCTGTGACGTTCGACGTCTCGGTGTGGGAACTGTTCTGGCCCCTCGAGGTCGGAGCGCGGCTCGTCCTCGCCGCACCGGACGGTCACCGCGACCCCACCTACCTGTCCCACATCATCGCCGATCACCAGGTCACCACCATGCACTTCGTGCCGTCGATGCTGGCGGTGTTCACGGCCGGCGCCGAACCGGACCTGTGCGGTTCGCTGCGCCAGGTGTTCTGCAGCGGTGAGGCCCTCCCGCCCGCCACCGCCGACAGTTTCCGGGAATTCGGTTCCGCGGCACTGCACAACCTGTACGGGCCGACGGAGGCCGCGGTCGACGTCACCTACTGGGAGTGCACCGAGGGCGACCGGGCCTCGGTGCCGATCGGCGCCCCCGTGTGGAACACCCAGGTCTACGTCCTCGACTCCCGCCTGCACCCGGTGCCGGTCGGAGTGCACGGCGAGCTGTATCTCGCCGGTGTGCAGTTGGCCCGCGGTTACGTGGGCCGCAGCGATCTGACGTCGGACCGGTTCGTGGCGAACCCGTTCGGGGCACCGGGACAGCGGATGTACCGCACCGGCGACGTCGTCCGGTGGCGCGCCGACGGCAACATCGAATACATCGGCCGCCGCGACTTCCAGGTCAAGCTCCGCGGCCAGCGCATCGAACTCGGCGAGGTCGAGGCGGCGGTGCTGGCGCACCCGTCGGTGGCGCAGGCGGTCGTGACGGTGCACCGTAGCGAGGCCACCGGCGAGAGCCTCGTCGGGTACGTGATCCCCGTGGCCGGGGCCGACATCGACACCGCCGTCGTGCGCGACGCGGCGGCCGAGGCGTTGCCCGCGTACATGGTGCCGACCCGCATCATCGTGCTGGACCGGTTCCCGCTCGGCGCCACCGGCAAGCTGGACCGGGGCGCTCTGCCAGAGCCGGAGTTCCTCAGCCCGTCCGCGGAATTCGTGACCCCGCGCAACCCGATCGAGGAGATTCTCGCCTCGATCTTCGCGGATCTGCTCGACGCACCCCGAATCGGCGTGTATGACAGCTTCTTCGACCTCGGCGGCAACTCGCTGGTGGCGACCCGGCTGGTGGCGCGGGTCAACGCCGCGCTGGGCAGCCGGATCGGTGTCCGCGAGATCTTCGACGCCCCGACCGTCGCCGCACTCGCGGCCCGGATCGAATCGGAGGCCGTCCACAACGCGGAACGTCCGCCCCTGGTCGCCGGGGTCCGCCCCGACCGTCTGCCGGTGTCGCTGGCCCAGAAGCGGATGTGGTTCATCAACCAGTTCGACCTCGATTCCCCGGCCTACAACATCGCGCTCGCGGTGCGGTTGACCGGCGACCTCGACGAGGACGCGATGCAGGACGCCGTCGCCGACGTGATGGACCGGCACGAGTCGCTGCGCACCCGGTTCCCGATGGTGGAGGGCGAACCGCTCCAGGTGATTCTGCCGACCGAGGACGTGGTGCCGGACCTGTCGCCGGTCGATACGACGGAAGAGGAACTGCCCGAGCACATCTCGCGTCTCGCGGGCGCCGGATTCGACGTCACCGTGTCGGTGCCGGTGCGCGCCGCCCTGTTCCGCACCGATCCCGGCGAGCACGTGCTCGTCATCGTCGTCCACCACATCAGCGCGGACGGCTTCTCCATGGCCCCGCTCGCCCGGGACGTGATGACCGCCTACGCGGCCCGCACCGGGGGACAGGCCCCGGACTGGACGGCCCTGCCCGTGCAGTACGCCGACTTCGCCTTGTGGCAGCACCGGGTGCTCGGCAATGCCGACGACCCGGACAGCCTGCTCGCCGCCCAACTCGACTACTGGACGCACACCCTCGCCGGGCTTCCGGAACTCTTGGCGCTGCCCACGGACCATCCCCGCCCGACGCAGCAGTCGATGCGCGGCGGGATCCACTCGTTCAGCATCGACCCGCAGATCCACAGCCGGCTGATCGCGACTGCCCGCGAACACAATTCGAGCGTGTTCATGGCCGTGCACGCCGCGCTGGCCGTGCTGCTGGCCCGGCTCGGCGACACCGACGATGTCGCGGTGGGCACACCCATCGCCGGCCGCGGCGACGCCGCACTCGACGACATGGTCGGCATGTTCGTCAACACCCTGGTGCTGCGCACCCCGGTCGAACCGTCCGGCACGTTCACCGAACTGCTGTCCACGGTCCGCGACACCGACCTGAACGCCTTCCACCACGCCGATCTGCCGTTCGAGCGGCTGGTCGACGCGATCTCACCCGAACGTGCCACGTCGCATTCGCCGCTGTTCCAGGTGGTGCTCGAATTCCGCAACAACGAGCGGCCGCGGCTGGAGCTGCCCGGACTGACCGTCACCGGCCTCGACCTGGCCACGGACATCTCGAACTTCGACCTGCAGCTCACCCTCACCGAGGAATTCGGGGTGTCGGGGGAGCCCGCGGGTATTTCCGCGGCCTTCACGTACGCGGCGAGTCTGTTCGACGCGTCCACGATCGCCGGATTCGCCGACTACCTGCAGCGGATCTTCGACGCGGTCACGTCCGAACCGGGAATGGCGGTAGGTGACATCGACCTGATGGTGGCGTCGGAACGCGCGGCCCTCACCCCGGTGATGGACGGGCCGGACGCGGAACCGCGGACGCTGCCCGAACTGCTCGCGGCCGCGGCGTCCGTCGATCCCAAGGCGGCGGCCCTGTCGTACGAGGGCCGGGAAGTGCAGTACCGGGAACTCGACGAGCGGTCGAACCGTCTCGCCCGGCTGCTGATCGGGCGCGGTATCGGCCCGGAGTCGGTGGTCGCGCTGGCGATGGCACGCTCGCCCGAGTCGGTGCTGTCGTTGTGGGCGGTGGCCAAGACCGGTGCCGCGTTCGTCCCGGTCGACCCGAACTATCCGACCGACCGGATCGTCCACATGCTCAGCGACTCCGGCGCCGCCCTCGCGCTCACCGTCGCCGAATTCCGTCCCACGCTGCCGGAATGCACGTCCTACGTGGTGGTCGACGCACCCGGTTTCGACGAAGAGGTCAGCGCCCACTCCGCCGCCGTCGTCACCGACGCGGACCGCACCCACCCGCTCGCACTGGAGAACCCGGCCTACCTGATTTACACGTCCGGGTCCACCGGCACCCCGAAGGGCGTCGTCGTCACGCACCGCGGTCTCGCGAACTTCGCCACCGACGAACGCGTGCGGTTCGGGGTCACCCCGCGGTCGCGCACGCTGCACTTCTCGTCACCGAGCTTCGACGCGTCCATCCTCGAACTGCTGCTCGCGGTCGGGTCCGGCGCGACCATGGTGATCGCCCCGGCGTCCGTCATCGGCGGCACCGAACTCGCCGACGTGTTGCGCGAGGGCCGGGTCACGCACGCCTTCATCACCCCGGCCGCGATGGCGTCCGTGGACCCCGCGGGCCTCGACCTGCTCGAGTGCGTCGCCACCGGCGGCGACGTGTGCCCGCCGGAACTGGTGGCGCAGTGGGTGACCGGCGGCAGGCGCATGTTCAACGCCTACGGCCCCACCGAGGCGACCGTGGTGTCGAGCGTGACGGGACCGATGCTGCCCGGCGAGGGAGTCACCATCGGCCGCCCGCCGATGGGAACCGGGGAGATGGTGCTCGATTCCCGCCTGCATCCGGTGCCGAGCGGGGTGACCGGCGAACTGTACGTCACCGGCTCGGGTCTGGCCCGCGGATACAAGGACCGGGCGGGCACCACCGCGGAGCGGTTCGTCGCCAACCCGTACGGCGGCCTCGGCGCCCGCATGTACCGGACCGGTGACCTGGCCCGGTGGAACGGCGCCGGCCAGCTGGAGTACCTGGGCCGCAGCGACTTCCAGGTGAAGATCCGCGGCTTCCGCATCGAGCTCGGCGAGATCGAGACGGCCCTCACCCGGTATCCGGGCGTCGCCCGGTCGGTGGTGTCGGCCCATCAGGGCAGCACCGGCGCCAACCGCCTCGTCGGCTACCTCGTTCCCACGGCAGGTGCGGAACTGGATCCGGAGGCGGTCCTCGACTTCGTCGGCGGATTCCTCGCCCCGTACATGGTGCCGTCCGCTCTGATCGTCCTCGACGAGTTGCCGCTGACCCCGGCGGGCAAGCTGGACCGCCGCGCGCTGCCCGAGCCCGATTTCGGTGCCCGGGTGTCGACGGGCCGCGCCCCGGTCTCGGAGATGGAAGCGGTGCTGGCCGGACTGTTCGCGGAGGTCCTCGGACTCGAATCCGCCGGGGTGGAGGACTCGTTCTTCGCGCTCGGCGGCGACAGCATCATGTCGATCCAGTTGGTGGCCCGCGCGAAGGCCGCCGGGGTGGTGCTCACCCCGCGGGACGTGTTCGAGGCCAAGACCGTTGCCGGCCTCGCCGCGGTCGCATCCTGGGTGGGCGCCTCCGACATCGTGGTGCTCGACGAACTGCCCGGCGGCGGGGTCGGCGACATGCCGACCACCCCGATCACGAAGTGGCTGCTCGAGCGCGGCGGCGAGTTCAACCGGATGTCGCAGTCGGCGCTGCTGACGGCGCCGCCGAACCTCCGCGACCTCGAACCGCTCATCGGCACGTTCCAGGCCGTCCTCGACCGGCACGACATGCTCCGCGCGCAGTTGATGGTCTCCGCGGAGGAATCGCATCTCGCGGTCCGGCCGATCGGATCCGTCGAGGCGTACGACCGGATCCGCCGGGTCGCGGTGTCCGCGGCCCCGGGAACCCCCGCGTTCGCGGCTGCCGTCATCGCGGACCTCGACGCCGCGCTGGACCGGCTCGATCCCGCCGCCGGGGTGATGGTGCAGGTGGTGTGGTTCGACGCCGGGGAGGCCGGCGGCCGCCTGCTGGTGGTGGCGCACCACCTCGTCGTCGACGGCGTGTCGTGGCGCATCCTCGTGCCCGACCTCGCGACCGCGTGGGCGCAGATCTCGGCGGGCCAGGAACCGGTCCTCGACCAGGTCGGCACGTCCATGCGCCGGTGGGCGCACGGACTGGTCGACGAGGCGGCGGACCGGGCGGGCGAACTCGACCTGTGGCAACGCATCCTCGACTGCGAGGACCCGCTGGTCGGCAGCCGCCCGCTCGACCCCGACGTCGACGTGAACGCCACGGTCGGCCGCGTCACCGTGCAACTCCCCGCGGACGTGAGCGAGGCCGTGCTCACGGCCCTGCCGGAGGCGATCCACGGCAGCGTGAACGACGGACTGCTCACCGCACTCGCGATGGCGGTCACCCAGTGGCGGCGCACCCGCGGCCACACCCTGCAGGGTAGGCCTGTCGACGGGACGCTGGTCAGCCTCGAAGGCCACGGTCGTGAGGACCAGGTGGTGCCCGGCGCCGATCTGGGTCGCACGGTCGGCTGGTTCACGGCGATGTTCCCGGTGCGTCTGGACCTGTCGGGCATCGATCTCGGCGATGCCTTCGACGGCGGCAAGGCCGCCGGCTCCGCGATCAAGGCGATCAAGGAACAGTTGCTCGCGATCCCGGACCACGGCATGGGGTACGGCATGCTGCGCTACCTCAACGAGGACACGGCACCGCTTCTCGCGGCCCGTTCGCTGCCGCAGATCAGTTTCAACTACCTCGGGCGTTTCGCCGCCGACCTGTCGGAGGCGGCGACCCGGGCGGGGTGGACGCCGACCGGCGAGGTCGACATGGACCGCGCCCAGGACCTCGACACCCCGGTGACGTCGGCCATCGACGTCAACGCCGTCACCACCGAGGTGGAGGACCGGCCCCAGCTCCGGGCCACCTGGGCCTACGCGGCGGGAGTCCTCACCGTCGCCGACGTGCGGGAACTCGCCGAACTGTGGGTGCAGGCGCTGACGGCGCTCACGACCTATGCGGCCCGCCCCGACGCCGGCGGTGTGACCCCGTCCGACCTCGAACTGGTGACCCTGGACCAGGACGCCATCGACCGCATCGAGTCGCGCTTCCCGGCGCTGGCCGACATCTGGTCGCTGTCGCCGCTGCAGTCGGGACTGCTCTTCCACGCTCTGCTGGCGGACGAGTCGATCGACTCGTACACCGTGCAGATGACGCTCGAACTGAGCGGCGCCGTCGCGTCCCGCCTGCGGGTCGCCGGACAGGCTCTCCTCGACCGGCACGCGAACCTGAGGGCGTCGTTCGTCTACGACGAGGGCGGCACCCCGGTCCAGGCTGTCCACCGGTACGCGGAACTGCCGTGGACGGAGATCGACCTGTCCGACCTCGACGAGGAGGCCCGCGAGGCGGAGATCACCCGACTCGTCGACACGGACCGGTTCCGTGGATTCGACATGGCCACCCCGCCGCTGCTGCGGTTCATGCTGATCCACGTCGGCGCGGACGAGCAGCGGCTGATCGTCACGAATCACCACATCCTGCTCGACGGCTGGTCGATGCCGCTGCTCATCCGCGACCTCCTGACCCTGTACGCCACGGAGGGCGACGCCACGGCGCTGCCGCGGGTGCACCCGTACCGGGACTACCTCGCCTGGATGTCGCATCGCAGCACCGAGGACTCCCTCGGGGTCTGGCAGCGGGCCCTCGCCGGGGTGGAGGAGCCGACGCTGCTCGCGCCGGCCGACGCCGCGGTCGCGAGCGACGCGCAGGCGAGCGAACTGCTCGTCGAACTCGACGTGGACCGCACCGATCAGCTGAGCGTGCTCGCACGCGAGCACGGCCTGACCCTCAGCACCCTGATCCGCACCGCGTGGGGAATCGTGCTGGGCGGCATGATCGGCCGGTCCGACGTGGTGTTCGGCGGGACGGTGTCGGGCCGGCCGCCGCAGATCGCGGGCATCGAGTCGATGGTGGGTCTGTTCATCAACACCCTGCCCGTGCGGGTCACCCTCGATCCGCGAGAGACGCTGGGGGAGCTGCTCGAAAGAGTGCAGGGTGAGCAGGCGGCGTTGCTCGATCACCACTACGTCGGTCTCACCGACATCCAGTCGGTGGCGGGCGCAGGCGCGGGCTTCGACACGCTGACCGTCTTCGAGTCCTACCCCGTCGACCGGGAGGGACTGACCGAGCAGACCGACATCGCCGGCATGCACGTCCTCGACGTACACGACAGCGCCAACGCCGCGCACTACCCCCTCGCGCTGATCGCCTCGGCACACGAGCATCTGCAGCTGAAGCTCGAGTACTTCCCGGAACTGTTCGACCGGGCGGCCGTCGAGCGCATCGGCGACCGGATGGTCCGTGCGCTGATCGCGCTCGCCGAACGGCCCGGGATGCGGCTCGCGCAACTGCGGCTGCTCACCGACGAGGAGGAGACCGAACTCGTCCCGGTGCGGGGCAGGCCCGGTCGCTCGGAGCGGACACTGCCGCAGATGTTCACCGAGACCGCCGCCGCGGCGGGCGACGCGACCGCCCTCGTGTTCGGCGACCAGCGGATGTCGTACCGGGAACTCGACGAACGTTCGAACCAGCTCGCGCGCCTGCTCATCGGCCGCGGAGTCGGGCCGGAAGACGTCGTGGCACTGGGTATTTCCCGGTCCATCGAATCGGTGCTCGCGGTCTGGTCGATCACCAAGACGGGCGCCGCGTTCGTTCCGGTCGACCCGAACTACCCGCGCGAGCGCGTCGAGCACATGCTCACGGATTCCGGCGCCACGTTCGGTGTGCGGGTCGGCGCCGATCGCGACCGACTGCCCGCGACGGTCACCTGGCTGACCCTCGACGACACCGAGACCGACTCGGCCGCGCGGGAGTTGCCGGCCGTGCCGGTCACCGACGACGAGCGCGTCGTTCCGCTGCGGTTCGCCCACCCGGCGTACGTCATCTACACGTCCGGGTCCACCGGCACCCCGAAGGGCGTGGTGGTCAGCCACCGCGGCCTCGACAACTTCGCGGAGGAGCAGCGCGCCCGCTACTCCACGGGGCCGTCGTCGCGGACCATGCACTTCTCGTCGCCGAGTTTCGACGCCTCGATCCTCGACTACCTGCTGCCGTTCGCCGTCGGCGCGACCATGGTGATCGTGCCGCCGACCGTGTACGGCGGTGAGGAACTCGCGGACGTGATCCGCAGCGAGGGCATCACCCACGGATTCATCACCCCGGCGGCGCTGGCCTCCGTCGACCCCGAGGGTCTCGAGGTGTTCCAGAACGTGGTGGCCGGCGGCGAGGCCGTCCCACCGGAACTCGTGACCCGGTGGGCGCCGGGCCGCAAGCTGTTCAACGGTTACGGTCCCACCGAGACCACCATCATGGCCAACATCAGCGACCCCCTCGAGGTGGGCGAGACGGTCACCATCGGCGCCCCCGTCCGCGGCGTCGCCGAGGTGATTCTCGACGCCCGGCTGCAACCGGTGTCCGTCGGGGTGGCCGGCGAGCTGTACATCACCGGCGAGGGCCTGGCCCGCGGGTACCACGCCCGCCTCGGCCTGACCAGCGAACGTTTCGTCGCCAACCCGTACGGCGAGCCCGGTGACCGGATGTACCGCACCGGCGACCTGGCACGGTGGCGGTCCGATCACACCGTCGAGTACCTGGGCCGCACCGACTTCCAGGTGAAGATCCGCGGGTTCCGCATCGAACTCGGCGACATCGACAGCGCGCTCGCCGGGCACCCGGCCGTCGCGTTCGCCGTCACCCTCGGCCGCCCCGGGCCTGCCGGCGACACCGTCCTCGTGTCGTATGTGCTGCCGGAGTCGGGCACGGTGCTCGAGCCGCCGGAGCTCAAGGAGTGGACCGGGAACCTGCTGCCCGCGCACATGGTGCCGTCCAGCATCATGATCCTCGACGACATCCCGCTCACCCCGGTCGGCAAGCTCGACCGGGCGGCGCTGCCCGAACCGCAGTTCCTGCCCACGACCGACGACTTCCGGCCGCCGTCGACGGTGCTCGAACACACCATCGCCGACGTCGTCACCACCGTCCTCGGCATCGAACGCGTCGGCATCGACGACAACTTCTTCGACATCGGCGGCAACTCGCTCATCGCGACCCGGGTGGCCGCGCGCCTGACCGCGGAACTGGACACCGACATCGGCGTCCGCACCCTGTTCGAGGCGCCGACGATCCACCTCCTGGCGCGCCTGATCGAGTCGACGGCGTTCGCCCCGGCCCACGACGGCGACCACGCGCGGATTCCGCTCGGACCGATGCCGCGGCCCGACCACGTCCCGGTGTCGCTGGCGCAGAAGCGGATGTGGTTCCTCAACCAGTTCGACACCTCCTCCGCGGCCTACAACATTCCCCTGGCCGTGCGGCTCACCGGACACCTGGACGTGGAATCGCTGCGCGCGGCGGTGACGGACGTGTTCGTCCGCCACGAATCGCTGCGGACGGTGTTCCCGTCCCACGACGGGGAACCGACCCAGGTGGTGCTCTCGCCCGGGCAGTGGACACCGAACCTCGAGATCACCGGGGTGTCCGAGGACGAACTGCGCGAACACATCGCCGCTCTCGCGACCGCCGGTTTCGACGTGACGGCCGACGTGCCGATGCGGTCGGCGCTGTTCGCGCTCGCCCCCGACGACCACGTGCTGGTCATCGTGGTCCACCACATCTGCGCCGACGGCTTCTCGCTGACCCCGCTGGCCCGCGACGTTATGACGGCGTACGCGGCCCGCATCGCGGGCAGTGCGCCGCAGTGGAACCCGCTGTCGGTGCAGTACGCCGATTACACCCTGTGGCAGCTCGAAACGCTGGGCAGCGAGAGCGACGGCGAATCGCTGATCTCCCAGCAGCTCCGGTACTGGACGGATCAGCTGGCGGATCTGCCCGAGCTGCTGCAGTTGCCGGCGGACCGGGCGCGGCCCGTCCAGCAGTCGTTCCGCGGCGCTCAGGTCGATTTCACGGTTCCCGCGGACGTGCACCGGGCACTGTCGGCGCTGGCGCGCAAGCACAACTCCACCATGTTCATGGCCGTGCACGCCGCCCTGTCGGTGCTGCTGTCGGCGTTGACGTCCACCGAGGACATCGCGGTCGGCACCCCGATCGCGGGACGCGGCGACGCCGCCCTCGACGACATGGTCGGCATGTTCGTCAACACCCTGGTGCTGCGTAGCGCCGTCGACCCTGCGGAGGGTTTCGGCGCCCTCGTCGATCAGGTGCGGGCCACGGACCTCGCCGCGTTCCACCACTCGGACCTGCCGTTCGAGCGGCTCGTCGACGTCCTCGCGCCGGAGCGTTCCACCGCGCACTCGCCGCTGTTCCAGGTGATGCTCGAGTTCCGGAACAACGAGACCCCGCGGCTGGAGCTTCCGGAACTCACCGCGGCCGCCGTCGATTTCGACCTCGAGGTCGCCAAGTTCGATCTGCAGCTCAGCGTCGAGGAAGGGTTCGACGCGGACGGGGTGGCGTCGGGCATCACCGCGTCGTTCATCTTCGCCACCGATCTGTTCGACGCCGGCACCGTCCGCACGTTCGCGGACCGGTTCCTGCGGATCCTCGGCGCCGTCACCGCCGACCCGCAGGCTCCGGTCGGCGACATCGTGATCACCGACGCCGCGGAGCGGTCGGCGATGGCGCTCGAATGGAACACCGCCGGCGTCGACGCGGGCCGCGACACCCTCGCGGACCGGTTCGCGCAGAGCGTGGCCCGGTTCCCGGACGCCACCGCGGTGACGTCGGAGGACGTGGCACTGACCTACGCCGAACTCGACGCCCGCTCGAACCGGCTGGCCCGCCTGCTCATCTCCCAGGGGGTGGGCCCGGAAACGCTGGTGGCCGTGGCACTCCCACGCACCTGCGACCTGATCATCGCCCTGCTCGCGGTGATCAAGTCCGGCGGCGGCTACCTGCCCGTCGACATCACGTACCCGGCGGACCGGCTGGCGTTCGTGTTCGAGGACGCGGCACCGAACTGCGTCATCACCACGACGGGGGATGTCTCCGCCCTGCCGGATTCGGAGACCCCGGCGGTGCTCCTCGACGATCCCGAGACCACCGCGGACCTGGCGCAGCAGTCGCCGGCGGCGATCTCCGACGCCGACCGGGTGGCCCCGCTCGAGGCTTCCTCGGTGGCGTACGTCATCTACACCTCCGGTTCGACGGGCCGCCCGAAGGGTGTGGTCGTCTCGCACCGGAACGTGCTGACGCTGTTCGCGAACACCCAGCCGCTCTACGGGTTCGAGGAGAACGACGTGTGGACGATGTTCCACTCGTACGCGTTCGACTTCTCCGTGTGGGAGCTGTGGGGGCCCCTGCTGTTCGGCGGGCGACTCGTCGTCGTCGACTTCTACACGGCGCGGTCGCCGGAGATGTTCCACGAACTGCTCCGCAACGAGCAGGTCACCGTCCTCAACCAGACCCCGACGGCGTTCTACCAGCTCGCCGAGACCGACCGCATCGTCTCGGAGATCGACGTGAACGCCGCGGCACTGGCATTGCGGTACGTGATCTTCGGTGGTGAGGCGCTCGACCTCGGTCAGCTCGGCCGGTGGTACTCGCGGCACGACGACACCGCCCCGACCCTCGTGAACATGTACGGCATCACCGAGACCACGGTCCACGTCAGCTACCTCGCCCTGGACCGCGCCTTCGCGGAATCCGCTTCGGCCAGCGTGATCGGCCGCGGAATCGCGGGCCTGCACGTGCACGTCCTCGACCGCCGCCTGCACCCGGTTCCCCCGGGCACGATCGGGGAGATGTACGTCTCCGGTGATCAGGTGACCCGCGGCTACCTCGGCCGGGCCGCGCTCAGTTCCACCCGGTTCGTGGCCGACCCGCTCCGGCCGGGCGCCCGGATGTACCGCACCGGCGACCTCGCGCGGTGGAACACCGACGGTCAGCTGGAGTACCTGGGCCGCAGCGACTTCCAGGTGAAGATCCGCGGTTTCCGCATCGAACTCGGTGAGATCGAATCGGCGTTGCTCCGTTACCGGGGCATCGCCCAGGCCGTCGTCCTCACCCGCGACGACGGGCACGGCGGGCACCGGCTGATCGGGTACGTGGTTCCGGAATCCGGTGCCACCGTCGAGGTCTCCTCCGCCCTCGAATTCGTGGGCACCCAGCTCACCTCGTACATGGTGCCCGCGACCCTCGTGGTGCTGGACGCCCTGCCGCTGACGAGCAACGGCAAACTGGACCGTCGCGCGTTGCCGGAGCCCGACTTCGGGGCCCGGGTCTCGGCGGGACGCGCCCCGGCCACGGAGATGGAAACCGTCCTCGCCGGACTGTTCGCGGAGGTCCTCGGACTCGACTCCGTCGGTGTGGAGGACTCGTTCTTCGCGCTCGGCGGCGACAGCATCATGTCGATCCAGCTGGTGGCCCGGGCGAAAGCGGCCGGGGTGGTCCTCACCCCGCGGGACGTGTTCGAGGCCAAGACCGTCGCCTCCCTCGCCGAGGTCGCATCGTGGGCCGGTGCCGCCGACGTGGTGGTGCTCGACGAACTGCCCGGCGGCGGGATCGGTGAGATGCCGCTCACCCCGATCACCGCGTGGCTGCTCGAACGCGGCGGCGACTTCCGCCGCTACACCCAGACCGCGCTGCTCTCCCTGCCCGCAGCGGCCGACGAGGACCTGCTGAAGCGCACGATCGCGGCCGTCGTCGATCACCACGACATGCTGCGGGCGCGCCTGCTCGGCGCCGCACCGCAGTGGCGGATCGAGGTGCAGGCCCCCGGAGCGGTCGCCGTGGACGACGTGCTGCACCGGGTCGAGGTCCCGTCGGTGGTGGGGTCCGCGTTCGCGGAGACCGCCACACGCGAACTCGATTCGGCCGCAGGGCGACTGGACCCCGAGGCCGGGGTGATGGTGCAGATGGTGTGGTTCGACGCCGGCGTCGAGGGCGGCCGGTTGCTGGTCGTGGCCCACCACCTGGTGGTCGACGGTGTGTCGTGGCGGATCCTCGTCCCCGACCTGGCGACCGCCTGGGCGCAGGTCTCCGCCGGTCAGGAACCGACGCTGGAGCCGGTCGGCACGTCGATGCGGCGCTGGTCGCACGGACTCGTCGACGCGACCCGCGAGCGCGGCAGCGAGATCGAATTGTGGCGGCGGGTGCTCGAGGCCGACGACCCGCTCATCGGATCGCGGCCCCTCGACACCGAGATCGACGTGGCGGGGACCGTCGAGAAGATCACCGTCGAGGTGCCCGCCGAGGTCACCGATTCGCTGCTGACCCGTGTTCCCGAGGCGTTCCACGGCGGCGTCAACGACGGCCTGCTCACCGCGCTGGCGCTGGCGCTGGCGCAGTGGCGGCGCGGTCACGGCGACTTCACCCGCGAGTCGCTGGTCAGCCTCGAGGGCCACGGCCGGGAGGACCAGGTTCTGCCGGGCGCCGATCTGGGCCGCACCGTCGGCTGGTTCACGGCCATGTTCCCGGTGCGCCTGGACCTGTCCGGCGTCGACCTCGACGACGCGTTCGCCGGGGGCGCGGCCGCCGGTGCCGCGATCAAGGCGATCAAGGAACAACTGCTCGCCATCCCCGACCACGGCATCGGCTACGGCATGCTCCGCTACCTGGACCCCGACAGCGCCGATCAGCTGCGGGCGCTCGCGAAGCCGCAGGTCACGTTCAACTACCTGGGCCGGCTGGGCGGCGCGACGTCCACGGACGTCCATGGTCACGGCTGGGTTCCGGTGACGGACACCAAACTCGACGACATCCCCGCCTCCGACATCCCGGTGGCGTCGGCGCTCGACATCAACGCCGTCACCGGGACCGGACCCGACGGCAACCGGCTGCGGGCCACGTGGGCATTCCCGACCGGGGTCCTCACCCCGTCCGAGGTGCGCACCCTCGCCGACCTGTGGGTGCAGGCGCTCACCGCGCTGACCACCCACGTCGCGCGGCCCGACGCAGGCGGTGTCACCCCGTCCGACCTGGACCTGGTCACGCTCGACCAGGACGCGATCGACCGGCTCGAGGCCCGGTTCCCGGCGCTGTCGGACATCTGGTCGCTGTCCCCGCTGCAATCGGGGCTGCTGTTCCACGCCCAGTTCTCCGACGCCACCGTCGACCCGTATCTCGTGCAGCTGGCGCTGAAGCTGCGCGGGGACGTGAACCCCGACCGGCTCCGCCGGGCCGGGCAGGCACTGCTGGACCGGCACCCCAACCTGCGGGCCGCCTTCGTCCACGACAGTGCCGGCGCTTCCGCCCAGATCATCCAGCAGCACGTCACGCTGCCGTGGTCGGAGTTCGACCTCTCGGCCCTCGACGCCGACGCGACCGCCCGCGAATACGACGCCGTCATGGCGCGGGACCGGTCGGTGAAATTCGACATGGCGAACGCGCCGCTGCTGCGCCTCGCCCTGGTCCGGCTGACCGACCAGGACTATCGGCTGGTCCTGACCAACCACCACATCCTGCTCGACGGCTGGTCGACTCCGCTCGTGATCCGCGACCTGCTGACGCTCTACGCCACGGACGCCGACGCAAGTCTGCTGCCCCGGGTGCACTCCTACCGCGACTACCTGTCGTGGATGAAGCGGCACGACACCACCGACTCCCTCGACGCCTGGCGCACCGCGCTCGACGGCGCCGAGGAGCCGACCCTGCTTGCCCCGTTGGAGCGGGGCGAGGCGCACTCCGTCGTCGCGGAGGAAACCGCGTTCACCCTGTCGGAGGAGCAGACCACCCGCCTGCGGGACCTGAGCCGGGAACGGGGCCTCACCCTCAACACCGTCGTCCAGACGGCGTGGGGAATCGTGCTGGGCGGCCTGGTCGGCCGGTCCGACGTGGTATTCGGTGGGACGGTGTCGGGCCGGCCGCCGCAGATCGCGGGGATCGAGTCGATGGTGGGTCTGTTCATCAACACCCTGCCGGTGCGCGTGGTCCTCGACCCCTGGGAGACGCTGGGGGAGTTGCTCGAACGGGTGCAGGGTGAGCAGGCGGCGTTGCTCGATCACCACTACGTCGGTCTCACCGACATCCAGTCGGCGGTCGGCGGCGGCGGCGCCTTCGACACGCTGACCGTCTTCGAGTCGTACCCGGTCGACGAGGCGGGACTGACGGAGCAGACGGACATCGCCGGCATGTTCGTCACCGGGATCGACGGCAAGGACTCCGCGCACTACCCCCTCGCCGTCGTCGCGTCCGGTGACGCGCGGCTGAACTTCAAGTTCGAATACCTTCCCGAGGTGTTCGAGGTGAGCGAGATCGACGAGATCGCGGATCGGCTGCAGCGGGTGCTCGACGCGCTCGCGGACCGGCCCGAGATTCCGCTGGCCCACATGCAGCTGCTCACCGAGGCCGAACTCGCCGAGTTCGCCCCGGTCCGCGGCCGCCCCGGGTTCTCCGTCCGCACACTGCCGCAGATCTTCGAGGACGCCGCGGCGCTGGATCCCAACCGCACGGCGCTCACGTTCGAGGGCCGCAACGTGTCCTACCGGGAACTCAACGAGCGGTCCAACCAGCTCGCCCGGGTTCTCATCTCTCGCGGCGCCGGTCCGGAGACGTTCGTCGCGCTCGGCATCCCGCGATCGATCGAGTCGGTTCTCGCCGTGTGGGCGGTGGCCAAGACGGGCGCCGCGTTCGTTCCCGTGGACCCGAACTACCCGATGGACCGCATCGAGCACATGCTCACCGATTCGGGCGCCACGATCGGGCTCACCATGGCCGCGTACGAGAAGTCGCTGCCCGACTCGGTGCCGTGGCTGCAGCTCGACTCACCCAAGTTCGAGAAGGCGTGCCAGGCGAAACCGGCTCTGCCGGTGGCCGATTCGGATCGGCGGTCGCCGATCAGCCTCGACAACGCCGCCTACATCGTCTACACGTCGGGTTCGACGGGCAAGCCGAAGGGCGTCGTGGTCACCCACGAGGGCCTCGACAACTTCGCCGAGGACCAGCGCCAGCGGTTCGCCGCCGCGCAGACGTCGCGCACCCTGCACTTCTCGACGCCCAGCTTCGACGGGTCGGTGTTCGAGTATCTGCAGGCGTTCGGGGTCGGCGCCACCATGGTGATCGCGCCGCCCACCGTGTACGGCGGGGCGGAACTGGCAGAGCTGATCAGGTCGGAGCACGTCACCCACGCGTTCGTCACCACCGCGGCGCTGTCCACGGTGGACCCGGCGGGGCTCGACGAGTTCCAGCACGTCGTGTTCGGCGGCGAGGCGTGCCCGCCGGAACTGGTCACCCGCTGGGCGCCCGGCCGGCAACTGTCGAACGCGTACGGCCCCACCGAGACCACGGTGATGGCGAACATCAGCGACCCGATGACGGTGGGAGATCCCATCACCCTCGGCGGCCCGATCCGCGGCGTCGGTGAACTCGTCCTCGATTCACGGCTCCAGCCGGTGCCCGTCGGCGTTCCCGGCGAGCTGTACATCACCGGCGCGGGTCTCGCCCGCGGCTACCACCGGCGTCCGGAACTGAGCAGTCAGCGGTTCGTCGCCAACCCGTTCGGGGAGGCGGGGGAGCGGATGTACCGCACCGGTGACATCGTCCGGTGGCGCACCGATCACACCGTCGAATACGTGGGCCGCAGCGACTTCCAGGTGAAGATCCGCGGGTTCCGCATCGAACTCGGCGAGATCGACAACGAGATCGCCGCGTTCCCCGGGGTCAGCTTCGCGGCGACCCTCGGTGTTCCCGGCCCGTCCGGCGACACGGTCCTGGTGACCTACCTGCTGCCCAACCCGGCGGACGGCGTCGATGCCGGCGAGTTGACCGCGCACCTGTCGACCCGGCTCCCGGCGCACATGGTGCCGACGAGCATCATGTTCCTGGACGAGATCCCGTTGACTCCGGTGGGCAAACTGGACCGGTCGGCGCTGCCCGCACCCGAATTCCACGTCACCACCACGGAGTTCCAGCCGCCGACCAACGACCTCGAACGCACGATCGTGGAGATCTTCGCGGACGTCCTCGGCATCGAGCGGATCGGCATCGACGACAACTTCTTCGATCTCGGCGGCAACTCGCTGGTCGCCACCCGCGTCACGGCACGGTTGCGGGACGCGCTCGACACCGACATCGGTGTCCGCGCCCTGTTCGAAGCCCCCGACGTCCGGTCGCTGGCAGAACGGGTCGGCGACAGCGTGAGGGGCGGCGCCCGCCCGGCACTCGCACCGGTCGAGCGCCCCGAGGCGATTCCACTGTCGCTGGCGCAGAAGCGGATGTGGTTCCTCAACCAGTTCGACACGTCCTCACCCGCCTACAACATCCCGTTGGCCGTCCGGTTGACCGGAACCCTGGACGAGGACGCCCTGCGGCTGGCCATGGCCGACGTCCTCGAGCGCCACGAGACGCTGCGCACCGTCTTCCCGACGGTCGACGGCGAACCGACCCAGCGGATCCTGGCCGCCGCCGACGCCCGACCGGACGTCGAGACGGTCGCGGTGGCAGCGGACGAACTGCCGCGGCACATCATGGATCTGGTGTCGCGCGGATTCGACGTCAGCACCGACGTCCCGGTCCGGGCGGCCCTGTTCCGGACCGCGCCCGACCATCACGTGCTGACGATCGTGGTGCACCACATCTGCGCGGACGGTTTCTCCCTGGCGCCGCTCGCCCGCGACGTGATGGTGGCCTACACGTCCCGGCTCGGCGGCGACGGCCCGCAGTGGAATCCGCTGGACGTCCAGTACGCGGACTACACGCTGTGGCAGCACGCCGGACTCGGCTCGGAAAACGATCCCGAGTCGATGATCAACCGGCAGTTGCGGTTCTGGTCGGAGACCCTTGCGGGGTTGCCGGACGTCATCCAGCTGCCGACCGACCGGCCCCGTCCCATCCAGCAGACGTTCGAGGGGGATCGGGTCGAGTTCGCGATCGACGCCGACCTCCACCAGCGGCTGACGGCGCTGGCCCGGGCCAACAACGCGACCATGTTCATGGCCGTCCACGCCGCGCTCGCCGTGTTGCTGGCACGGCTCGGCAGCACCGACGACGTGGTCATCGGCACCCCCGTTGCCGGGCGCGGTGAGGCCGCACTCGACGACATGGTCGGCATGTTCGTCAACACGCTGGTCCTGCGGAACCGGATCGATCCGGCCACGACGTTCACCGAACTGGTCCAGCGGATCCGGGAGACCGATCTCGCCGCGTTCGCGCACTCGGACCTGCCGTTCGAGCGGCTCGTCGAGGAACTCAACCCCACCCGGTCCACGTCGTATTCACCGCTGTTCCAGGTGGCCCTCGAATTCCAGAACAACGAGAACCCGACTTTGGAACTGCCCGACCTGCGGGTCGAGAACGTGGACCTCGAAACCAAGGTGGTGAAGGAAGACCTGGAGGTGATCCTGGCCGAGCGGTTCGACGAGGACGGCGCGCCCGCGGGCATCGCCGGCGGACTCGACTTCGCGGTCTCGCTCTTCGACTCCGGCACGGCCCGCTCCATCGCGGACCGCTTCGTCCGGATCCTCACGGCCGTCGTCGCCGACCCGGACCGGTCGATCGGCACCCTCCCGCTGCTCGACGACGCGGAGATCGACGAGATGGTGCCCGCCCGCGGCAAGCCCGACGTGCGCCCCGAGGTGTGGCCGGACCTGCTGACGGCGGCCGCGGCCCTCGACCCCGATTCGGTGGCGCTGTCGTACGAGGAGCGGCAGGTCACGTACCGCGAACTCGACGAGTGGTCCAACCGGCTGGCGCGGGTCCTGTGTGACCACGGTGTCGGACCGGAAACCTTCGTGGCCATCGGCATGCCCCGGTCCATCGAGGAAGTGGTGTCGATCTGGTCGGTGGCCAAGTCGGGTGCCGCGTTCGTGCCCGTCGACCCCACCTACCCGCGGGACCGCATCGACTACATGCTCACCGACTGCCGGGCATCGGTGGGTCTGACCGTCGCCGACCGCCGCGACAACCTGCCCGACACGGTGCCGTGGCTGGTGCTCGACGACCCCGCGTTCGCCGAGCAGGTCGCGGGTGTGTCCTCGGCGCCGGTCACCGACGCCGACCGCACCACCCCGCTGCATCTCGCGCACCCGGCGTACCTGATCTACACGTCGGGATCGACCGGAAAGCCGAAGGGCGTCATCGTCACTCACCGCGGCATGGCCAACCTCACCGCGGAGGAGCACGAGCGGTTCCAGGTCACGCACGACTCCCGGGTGTCGCACCTCGCGTCCCCCAGTTTCGATGCGTCGATCTTCGAGCTGATGATGGCGTTCGGCGCATCGGCCCGGGTCGTGATCGTGCCGCCCACCGTCTTCGGTGGCACCGAGCTGGCGGATCTGTTCCGGCGCAACGCGGTCACGCACGCGTTCATCACACCCACCGCGCTGTCGTCGATCGAGGACGTGGGGCTCGAGTCGCTCCGGGTGCTCGCGGTGGCCGGCGAGGCCTGCCCGCCGGAGCTGGTGGAGATCTGGGGTGCGCACCGCAACATGCACAACGGGTACGGGCCCACGGAGACGACGATCCAGGCGAGCGTCAGCGCCCCGATGCGTCCGGGCGGGGTCGTGAACATCGGCGCACCCGCGCTGGGGTTCGGTTCGCTGGTCCTCGACGAGCGCCTGCAGCCTGTCCCGGCCGGCGTTCCCGGCGAGCTTTACATCACCGGACCGGGACTGGCACGCGGGTACCACAACAGGTCGGCGCTGACGTCGGAACGCTTCGTCGCCTGCCCATATGGGGAGCCCGGCCGCAGGATGTACCGCACCGGTGACGTAGTGCGCTGGCGCGGCGACCACACCATCGAGTACATCGGCCGCACCGACTTCCAGGTGAAGGTCCGCGGATTCCGCATCGAACTCGGTGAGATCGACGCCGTCCTCGCCCGCCATCCGGCGGTCGCGTTCGCGGCCACCATCGGCCACACGGGGCCGTCCGGCGACACGCTCCTCGCGTCCTACGTGCGGGCAGCCGACGGGCACGATCTCGAGCCGGCCGAGCTGCGCACCCACGCGGCGGACCGCCTGCCCGCCCACATGGTGCCGTCCGCGGTGGTGATCCTCGACCAGATCCCGATGACGCCGGTCGGCAAACTCGACCGCAAGGCGTTGCCCGCGCCCGAGTTCGGCACCACCGGCGCCGCGTTCCGGGCTCCGACCACGGCGACCGAGCGGATCATCGTCGAGGCCTTCGCCGAGGTACTGGGCGTCGACCGGGTCGGCACCGCCGACAGCTTCTTCGACCTCGGCGGCAACTCGATCGTCGCCACCCGGGTGATCACCGTGTTGCAGGACCGTCTCGGACGGCAGATTCCGTTGCAGTCGATGTTCCTGGACCCGACCCCCGCGGGCCTGGCTCTGCGGGTGGAGGCGGACGATGCGGCCGGGTCGCCGGTCGACGAGGCGCTCGGCACGGTCATCCCGCTGCGACCGACGGGCGACGAGCCGCCGCTGTTCTGCATCCATCCCGGGATCGGTCTGTCGTGGGGGTATGCGGGTCTGCTGCAGCACCTCTCGCAGGACCGTCCGGTGTTCGGCCTGCAGTTGCCGGTCATCGGCGGCGGCCCGACGTTCGACTCGATCGAGCAGCTCGCGCACCGGTACGTGCTGGAGATGCGCAAGGTGCAGAGCCACGGGCCCTACCACCTGCTGGGGTGGTCGCTCGGCGGTGTCATCGCGCATGCGATGGCCGTCGAACTGCGGCGCGAGGGCGAGACCGTGGCGACGCTGGCCGTCATGGACAGCTACGTGGCGAACGAGGCAGACCAGGGACCGGGCACCCTCACGGTGCCGGAGCTGCTGCACGGTCTCGGGCTCGACCTCGAGTCCGTCTCCGGCGAGGAACTCACCTACGAGCGGGCCGTCGAGTTGCTGGACGACGCGTTCGGGCAGAAGACCGGTCTGACCCCGCAGCACCTCGAGCGGATCAGTGCCGGATTCACGAACTCCTCACGGATCATGAGCACCTTCAGGCCCCAGGTGTTCGACGGCGATCTGCTGTTCTTCACCGCCGCCGGATCGGCGTCCACGGACGAGCATTCACCCGAGGAATGGCGGAGTTCCGTCACCGGAGACATCCGGGAAGTCAAGATCGAATGCGAACACAATCAGATGATCGAACCCGAGGTCCTGGCCGTGGTGGGGCCGGTTCTGGAGGACTATCTGCGGACGCACTGACCCCCTTCCGGTTGCGGAGGGCCCGCCCCGTATCTCATTGACGTAACGGGCGGGCCCGGATCCCGATATCTCCTGCGAACTCGGTAACAATCGATCTCTACGCAACCTAGGAGGCGGCATGAAGCGCACTCGGATCACGAGTCTGTCCGCGAGTGCCCTGTGTGTCGCATTCGTCGCCTGCGCCGCGGTCACCGACGCCGGCGTCGCGGCCGCTGCCCCGATCTACCCGGCGTCCGAAACCGAACCGTTCTACATGCAGCCGCGGGATCTGAGCGGGTTCGCGGACGGCGACCCGATCGCGACCCGGCCGATGCCGCCGCTGCTCGCGTTCCCCGACACCGACGTGTGGCAGGTGAAATACCGCACCACCAATTCGGAGGACCACCCGATCTCGTCGGTGACGACCGTGCTGGTACCCCGCAACCGGACCGCGAACGGCCCGCTGCTGTCCTATCAGCACATCATCAACGCACTCGGGCCGCGATGTGCACCGTCGCGGACCCTGTATTCGAACGATCCCGACCTCCAGATCAAGGAAGCGCCCGCGCTGAACCTCGCGCTGCAGCGGGGCTGGACGGTCGCACTACCCGATCACCTCGGCCCGAACAGCGCGTACGGCGCCGCGAGGCTGGGGGGAACCATCACCCTCGACGGCGTCCGCGCCGTGCAGCGGGTGCCGGAGCTGAACGTGGCGGAGAGCCCGGTCGCGCTGGCCGGGTACTCCGGCGGCGGGATGGCGTCGGCCTGGGCCGCGGCCCTCGCGCCGACGTACGCGCCCGAACTGAACATCGTCGGCGTCGCCGAGGGCGGAGTGCCGATGAACATCGGCAAAATGGCGAACGGGCTGGGCATGCAACCGCACCCGGCGTTCGGTCTCGCGATGGCGGCGGCGCTCGGACTCGAACGTGAATACCCGGACCGGCTGCCGATCAGCGAGCAACTCAACGACCGCGGCCTGGCGATGCGTAATGCGATGGCCAACGCGTGCACCAACGGAATCCTCGCGGCCGGCGCCGGCCACAGTGCCACGGAGGTCGCCCGGACGACCGATCTCATGAGCAGCCCGCAGGCCTGGGAGGTGCTGAACGAGAACAGCGTCGAGCTGTACCCGGGCGTGCCGACGGCACCGATCTTCGAATGGCACAGCCCGACAGACGTCCTCATCCCGGTCGACTCGATCGAGGCGACGATCGCCCGGTACTGCGCGGCCGGGGCGAAGGTGCAGTCCGACCTCTTCCCGAGTCCCGATCACCTGACCACCGCCGTGCTGGGACTGCCGACCGCCCTGGACTATCTCGACGCCCGCTTCCGGGGCGAGCCGGCGCCGTCCACCTGCTGATCGGGGCCGACGGATTGTGTTCTGCCCGTGCACAGTCCGAAAAGTTGAGCGTTTGAGCAGATCTACCAGGGGGTATCCGGAATCATGCACCCCAGTACACGCACCGCAGTCGTGACGGGATCGGACTCACCGATGGGCAGGGCCGTCGCGCTGGCCCTCGCGGACGACGGTTTTCACGTCGGCCTCGCCTATGCCACGGACCGGGACAGCGCCGAAACCACCGCCGCCGACATCCGGACCAGATCGGTCCGCGCGGCCGTGCAGCGGATGGATCTGGCCGAACTGCCCGACTCCGCGGCGGCCGTCGACGAGTTCGCCCGGGAACTGGGCGGAATCGGTGTTCTGGTCAGTTGTCCCGGCAGCACCGCCGTCGAGTGCATCCAGCGTGCCGTGCGCTACATGATCGCGAGCGGCGGGGGCGGCCGGATCGTCAACGTCACCACCGCGTCCTCCGGGCTCGGCGGCCTCACCGGTCTGCTGGCCGCCGAATTGGCGCGGTATTCGATCACGGTCAACTCGGTCGTGGTTCCGGCGACCGGACCGGACTTCGACACGCCCGGCCGCGACGATCATGAGGTCGCCGCCGTCGCGTCGTACCTGACCGCGCCCGCCGGAATGTTCGTCACCGGAGCCTCCTACGTGGTCGACGGCGCCAGGATCGCCATGATTCCGCACAGCCTGACCGAGGCCGGCACCCGGCGGCCGCCCCGCCGCGCGAACCGCATTCGCTCCTACACCGGCCGCTGGGCACCCACCCGCTGGACGCGGTGACAGTCTGGGGTCCCGACACTCGCGGACCCGCGGCCGAAAGCGTCGTTCCCGTCGCGCACCGGGAGTACCGTGTGCGCAGGGGGGCCGTTGAGTCGAGAGTGACGGTGTGATGCCGCCGGCAGTCAAGGGCACCGTGGGTAACCTGCCCCACGAATTGACGAGTTTCGTCGGCCGTCGCCGCGAGGTGACCGAGGCGCGACGCCTCCTGTCCGTCGCACGACTGGTGACACTCGCCGGCATCGGAGGCGTGGGCAAGACACGACTCGCGTTGCGGGTGGCGGCCGACGCCAATCGCGCATTCGACGACGGTGTGTGGCTGGTCGAGCTGGGGGAGTTGGACGACGACACCACCCTCGTCGACGCGATCTCGTCGGCACTGCGACTTCGCGAGCAGCGCACGGGGGATCCGGAGGCGCTGCTGACCGAGTACCTCGCCACCCGGCAACTGCTGCTGGTGCTCGACAACTGCGAGCACGTGGTCGCCGCGGCCGCCGCACTGTCGGAGACGTTGTTGCGGAGTTGCCCCGAACTGCGGATCCTCGCGACGAGCCGCGAACCGCTGGGCATCGGCGGTGAGGCGGTCCTGCGGGTGCCGCCGCTGACGGTGCCGGAACCGGACCGGTCGTCGCTGCAGGGCCTGCCGCAGTACGAGGCGGTGACATTGTTCGTCGAGCGGGCGGCCACGGCGGTGCCCGAGTTCGAACTCACCGAGGACAACCATCTGGCCGTCGCCCGGATCTGCCGGCAGCTGGACGGGCTGCCGTTGGCGATCGAGTTGGCGGCGGTGCGGCTGCGGGTGATGTCGGCCGAACAGATCCTGCACCGGTTGACGGACCGCTACCGGTTACTGACGGTCGGGTCGCGGGGGGCGCCGAGCCGGCAGCAGACCCTGCGGTTGTGCGTCGACTGGAGTCACGAGCTGTGCACCGAGGAGGAACGGGAGCTGTGGGCGAGGCTGTCGGTGTTCGCAGGCGGCTTCGAACTGGACGCGGTGGAGGGAATCTGCGCCGGCGACCTGCCGGTGGAGAACGTCCTCGACGTGGTCGCTTCGCTGATCGACAAGTCGATCCTGGTCCGGGAGGAGTCGGGGCAGGCGGTGCGGTACCACCTGCTCGAGACGGTGCGGGACTACGGCCGCGAGAAACTGCAGGAGACCGGCGAGTACGTGATGCTCCGCCGTCGGCACCGCGACTGGTACGAGCGGTTGGTGGTGCAGTGCGAGGCCGAGTGGATCGGCCCCCGGCAGGTGATGTGGATCAACCGGCTCGACGCGGAGAAGCTGAACGTGCGCGCCGCGCTCCACTTCTGTCTGACCGAGCCGGGCGAGGCGGAGGAGGGACTGCGGATCGCCGCGGCGCTGTACCCGTACTGGCGGGCGCGGGGGCAGCTCCGCGAGGGGCGCCGCTGGCTCGGCCAGCTCCTGGGGCGGCACGAGGGCGGCGCCGGCAAGGAGAGGATCGAGGCACTGTACGTCGACAGTGTGCTCGCCGGGATGCACGGCGACCGGGAGGCCGCGAAGGCGCTGGTCGACGAGGGGGCGGCCCTCGCCGACCGGCACGGTGACCCGCTGATGCGCGCCCTGGTGGTCCATGCCGCCGGCTGCTGCGCCATGTTCGCCGGCGACCTACCGCGCGCCCGGGTGTGCTTCGAGGAGGCGCTCGCCGAGTTCCGCGTCCGGGGCAACCTGCTGCAGTTGACGTGGGGTCTGCTCGGGGTGGCCCTGGTCAGCGGCATGCAGGGCGACGGGGCCGTGGCCAAGATGTGCGGATCCGAGATCTTCGCGCTCACCGAGGCGCACGGCGAGTCCGTCTACCGAGGCTGGTCGCTGTGGGCGGCGGGGATGGCGGCGTGGCAACGCGGGCACCTCGCGCTCGCCGACGACTACGTGAAGCGGGGGCTGCGGTTGTCGCATCTCGTCGACGACCAGATCAGCGCCTGCGGCGCGCTGGAGGTACTGGCCTGGGTTGCCGTCGGCGCCGATCGGCCGCAGCGCGCCGCCGAACTGATGGGCGCGGCGGAGGCCCTCGCGCAGGCCGTCGGCAACCCGAGCACGGTCTATCCCAACCTGCTCGTCCACCACGCGGAATGCGAGCAGCAGGCCCGTGCGGTGATCGGGGACCGCGCCTTCGACGCCGCGTTCCACCACGGGATGCACACGTCCTTCGACGACGCGGTCGCCTACGCGCTCGATGAACGACGCCCCGACGCGGCCGCGGCGGCGAACGGCACGACCAACCTGACCCGGCGCGAATGGCAGGTCGCCGAACTCGTCGCCGACGGACTGACCAACAAGGCGATCGCCGCCCGCCTGGTCATCTCGCAGCGCACCGCGCAGGGGCACGTCGAGCACATTCTCGCGAAACTGGGGTTCAACTCGCGCACCCAGATCGCGGCCTGGATCGTCGAACATGCGCAGGACCCGCACCCCTGACGGGGCACCTCTCCGGGCGAAACAGGTATGTCCCCGGGCCGTTCAGCCGCTGTGTTTCCGCGCCGCGGACGGGATGCTTCTACACGTCCCCCCATCCGGCTCCAGACCGAGGCCCCCGATGTCCACTGAACCCCGAATCCACCGAAAGCCCGACCCCCGAACAGGGTCACTGGTCGCCCCGGAGGTGGGGTCGTGACCGCGGGGGGAGTGACGCGGTTGCAGGGGCTGGCCCAAAAATGTGAACTGATGATCCAGCGGTGTCTGAACTGCACGACCCTGCTCGCGCCGTTGATGGCGACGTGCTCGTCCTGCCAGGGTTCGGAACTCGAGCGGGTCCCGTCCTGTGGCATCGGGTCGATCGTGTCGTCGAAGGTGGTGCAGCGCGAGGCGGCCGGCCGGGACCGCGGCCTCGTGCCCTGCACGATCGCGATCGTCGAACTCGACGAGGGCCCGTGGGTTTACACCTGGATCGACGGTGAGGTTCCCGCCCCCTCCGACTGCCCGGTACGCGTGGAGTTCCGGCCGGCGTCGACGGCGGAGCAGTTGCCCGTGTTCTCGGTCCGAGCACCCCTGCCGCGGTGAGTAGCGTGGAGACCCGCACCGCGGACGACCCGGAGGAAGCGTTCGGCACCGAATGGCTGCGCCTGGCGCTTCGTCGATGCGATCTCCTCGCGCAGATGCATTCCGTGAGCGCGGATGCGCGGTGGATGATCAGCTTCGCCATCCAGTGGGCACCGTTCGGTGGGGCCGGCGCGGCGGAACTGCTGGAGCGATTCGGTGTCACCCGGCGGCGGTTCCTGGAACTCGTCTTCGACGGACTCGAGCCGAAGCCCACCGACGTCCAGAAGCTCCGGGCGATGAAGAGTTACCTCCGCACCTCCCTCGCGGAGGCGTGGGGAGTGCGCTGACGAAGGGCCGATCAGCCGGGCAGCAGATCGTCCAGGTGGATCGGCACCTTCCGAACCCGGATCCCGGTGGCGTGATGAACGGCGTTCGCCACCGCGGCCGCCGCCCCGACGATGCCGATCTCGCCGGCGCCCTTCGACCCCATCGCGTTGGCGTGCCCGTCGACGTCGTCCAGGCACACCGCCTCCAGATACCGGATGTCGGCGTGGGTGCTGACGTGATACGAGGCGAGATCCTGGGTCACGACGTGGCCGAACCGGGGGTCGTTCACGCTGCTCTCGTGCAGTGCCATCGACACGCCCATCGTCATGCCGCCGAGCAGTTGGGACCGGACGGTGCGGGCATTGATCACCCGTCCGATCGAGAACACCCCGAGCATGCGCTCGACGCGGATCTCGCAGGTGACACGGTGGACGTGGGCCTCCACGAAGTGGGCGCCGAACGAATGCAACGCGACCGTCCCGGCGTCGGGATTCTCGGGGGTCCCGGCGCTCGACTCCGCTCCCGGCCGCGGGGACGTGCCGTGCTCGTCCCGGAACGCGCGGGCCGCTGCGACGATCGCGCCGCCCCAGGAGCTGGTTCCGGTGGAGCCGCCGGCCACGGTCGCCGACGGGTAATCGGTGTCCCCGATGTGCAGGTCGATCGCGTCGAGGGGGCAGCCCAGTGCGTCGGCGGCGATCTGCGTCAGTGCGGTCCACGCGCCGGTGCCGATGTCCACCGATCCGATCTGCACGGTGTACCTGCCGTCGGACTGATACACGATGCGGGCCACCGATCCCGGTGCCGTGTTGGCGGGATACGTGGCGGCCGCGACCCCCGTCCCCACCAGCCACTCCGGGTCCGAGCCCGGCCGCGCGGGCGCGTCCCGGTCGGACCACCCGAACATCCGGGCGCCCTCCCGCAGGCAGTCGGTGAGACGTCGACCGGACCACGGGCGACCCGTGCTCGGGTCCACCTCGGGTTCGTTGCGGATCCTCAGTTCGATCGGGTCGATTCCGCAGGCGTCGGCGAGTTCGTCCATCGCCACCTCGGCCGCGAACATGCCCGGGGTCTCGCCGGGGGCCCGCATCCAGGAGGGTGCGGGCACGTCGAGGGACGCGAGACGGTGGGTGGTGTACCGGGCGGCGGTGGAATACATCATCCGCGACGGGACCGCCGCCTGCTCGGCGAACTCCTTGATCTTCGCGGACTGGGTGATCACCTCGTGGGACAGCGCGGTCAGCCGCCCGTCGGCGTCCGCGCCGAGCCGGATGTGCTGCACGGTCGGCGCGCGATACGCGGAGAGCGCGAACATCTGCTGCCGGGTGAGCGCGAACTTGACCGGCCGACCCGCCGTCCGCTGCGCCGCCATCACGGCGAGCACGTTGTGCGCGTGCGGCAGCCCCTTGGAACCGAACCCACCGCCCACGTACGGCGCGATCACCCGCACCTGTTCGACCTCGAGTCCGAACAGCGGTGCCAGTGTGGCGCGGACGGAATGCACGCCCTGCGTCGAATCGTGCAGCGTCAGAACCGGTCCGGCGCCGCCCGAGGTCCACCGGGCGATGGTGGCGTGCGGTTCCATCGGATTGTTGTGTTCCATCGCGGTGGAGTACACCTGATCGACCGTGACGGCCGCGGCGGCGAGTGCACCGTCCACGTCGCCGTCCTCGGTGTCGGTCGGGAACCCGGCGTTCACTTCCTCCGGGGCATACAGATCGTCTCGGCCGGAACCGAAGTCGGTGTCGTGGCGTGCCGCCTCGTAGTCGACGCGCACCAGGCCGGCGGCATGGCGGGCGACTTCCGGCGAATCCGCGACCACCGCGCCGAGGAATTGCCCGCGGAAGTGGACGTCGGGGTGCTGCAGGATCGCGAGTTCGGCGTCCGAGATGTCGCCGAGGCGGGGCGCATCGAACACCGTGAGGACCGCGACGACCCCGTCCAGGGCCGCCGCGTCCGCGGTGTACATCGCCGCGACGCGGCCACGTCCGATCGTCGACAGCACCGGGAACAGGTACGTCGGGTCGTCCACCGCATGTTCGAATGCGTACCGCGCCGCACCGGTCACCTTGTCGTGGGCGTCGACGCGCTCGGCGGGCGTTCCGATCACCCGCGGTTCGACGAGAGTCATCGGTGCGCCTCCTCGGCGAGGGATCCGAGTACCGCCACCAGCACCCGCCGGGTCAGGGCGACCTTGAACTCGTTGCCCGGCAGGGGGCGGGCCGCTGCCAGTTCGGCATCCGCGGCCTCGGCGAACACGTCGTCGCCCGGGGACGCGCCGACGAGCACGCCCTCGGCGAGGGCCGCACGCCACGGCCGGTGTGCCACACCGCCGAGCGCGATCCGCGCCGAGCCGATCGACCCGTCCGCCACCGTCAGTTCGGCGGCCACGGACACCACCGCGAAGGCGAAGGACGCGCGGTCGCGCACCTTCCGGTAGGCCGACCGGTTCCCGGCCGGCGGCGGGGGCAGTTCCACGGCGGTGACGAGATCACCGTGCGCGAGGACGGTGTCGAGGTCGGGGCGGTCGCCGGGGAGCCGGTAGAACTCGCTCAGGGGGATGCGCCGCTCCCCGTCGGCGTCGCGGACGACGACGACAGCGTCGAGCGCCGTCATCGCGACGGCCATGTCCGAGGGGTGCACGGCGACGCAGTGTTCGGAGGCGCCGAGAATGGCGTGGTAGCGGACGTAGCCGCCGATCGCGGAGCATCCGGTGCCGGGTTCCCGTTTGTTGCACGGCGTCGTGACGTCCTGGAAGTACACACACCGGGTGCGTTGCAGCAGGTTTCCCGCGGTGGTCGCGAGGTTACGCAGCTGCCCGGACGCACCGGAGAGCAGTGCGCGGGACAACATCGGGTACCGGGACCGGACCACGTCGTGGGCGGCGAGGTCGCTGTTGCGGACCGCGGCTCCGATCCGGAGTCCGCCGTCCGGGAGGGCGTCGACGCCGCCGAGGGGGAGTCGGCTCACGTCCACGAGTAGCCGCGGCTCGGCCACCCCGAGCTTCATGTCGTCGACGAGGTTGGTGCCGCCGGCGAGGAAGCACGCCCGCGGATCTGCCGTGACCGTGGCCACGGCATCGTCCACATCGGTGGCCTGCTCGTAGTCGAAGGGAATCACGCTTCCGCCGCCTGCCTGATCGCCGCGAGGATGTTCGTGTAGGCGCCGCACCGGCACAGGTTGCCGCTCATGCGTTCGCGGATCTCGTCGTCGGTCAGCACCGGTGGAGCGCTGAGATTCTCGGTGACGGCGCTCGGGTGCAGCGACAGGAATTCGTCGAGCATGCCGATCGCCGAACAGATTTGGCCGGGGGTGCAGTAGCCGCACTGCAGCCCGTCCTGCTCGACGAACGCCTGCTGGACGGAATGCAGCACCTCGCCGTCGGCGAGCCCGTGCGCGGTGGTGACGCGGTCACCGTCGTGGGCGACGGCGAACGTGAGGCAGGAGGTGGCACGCCTGCCGTCGAGGATCACGGTGCACGAACCGCACTGGCCGTGGTCGCAGCCCTTCTTCGGTGCCGTCACCCCGAGGTGGTCGCGTAGCGCGTCAAGCAGTGTCGTGCGGGTGTCCACGTCCAGGGTGCGCTCCTCACCGTCCACGGTGAGAAGTATCTTCCGGTACCGCGGACCGGTGGGGCTGTCCGGGACATTCATGCGGGGAGGTTACCCACGCCTCGAGACCGCGAATCAGCCGTCCGCGGGCAGGAAGCGGCGGATCGCACGAATCGTGACGGCGGGACGCGCCGGGTGCCACACCTCGTGATCGGCGTGCGACCAGGAGTACGTCGGACTGCCGTCGCGGATGCAGTCGAGGAGGCGCGGTTCGTCGAGTTCGCGTGCCGACCATTCGTAGAGTCGCTGCAGCCGCGGTCCGATGAGGCCGTAGTCGAGCATCTCACCGAGGTTGTGCTCCGCGGCGACGTAGGCCGCGACGTCGTCCCCGAGGGGATACCGGTCGGGAAGAACTCGGGAGAGGGAGAGGAAGATCCCGGTCATCGAGAGGCGCGGATCACCGAGCAGCGGGCCGAGCGCGGCGAGCCGCCCGAGTGCCAGACGCGGCGCAGCGACCAGGGCGTGGGCGTAGAGGACGCGGAGCAGCACGACGTTGAGGAAGAAGCGCTCGGGTCGGCTCTCGGCGTCGGCGAGGTCGCGATGGTCCAGGTAGGCGGAGGCGATGCTCGCATTGTGAGCCCGGTACCACGTCCGTGCGGTGGGATCGGCGACGAAGCTCATCCACAGATCGATGGTGTGCGACGAATGCGCCCCGCCCCGGCCCCCGCTCCGGGCGACTGCCTCGCAGCCGTCGCGCAGCAGCCGCTCGTTGACCGCGCGCCACCACGGGCTGCCGGGCGGCGCGGCATCGAGCGGAGCCAGCACGCCCCGGCCGAGCTGCCAGCGCATGAACGACAGGGCCGCCCGGCGGAACGGCAGGTGCCGGGGTGCGTTGCCGACGGGACCGTGATAGGTCCGGGCGATCAACGCGAGCCGGGCGGCCGGATCGTCACGCACGGCGCGGACCTGATCGAGTGCCCACTCTGCGGCGGAACTGCGCGAGCTCACCCGCCCATTATCCGACGACCCGTTCCAGCGCGCGCACGTCTGCGTCCAGTTTCCGGAACAACCAGTAGACGGCGACGAACGCGAGCCCGGACGCGGCGCACAACCCCAGGACCGAATCGCGGACGAGCGGAAGCTCCGCAGGTTCCAGGGCGGTGAATCCGGCGAGCACCCCGACCAGCGGCACCGATGCCGTCACCGCGAGATAGACGGTGGTTCTGCGGCGGAGCGCGCGGAGAACGGCGGAATCGTGCGGCGTCGTGCGGCCGTGCCGTAGATAGATGGGATAGACGCAGCGCACGACGTAGAACGTGGACAGGAAGAACGTGTAGGCAACGGAGATGGTGCCCGCCACCAGCACGGTCGTTCCCGCGTGGACCATCAGCCGGGAGGGCAGGTCCGTGAACCAGCGAAGCAGCATCACCCCCGCCACGGTGGCGCAGACCGCGAACAGGAAGGTGTTCAGCGCACACAGATCGCCCCAGAACAGTGTCCGCGCCCGCACCCGCGCGAGGACGGCGTCGTCGTAGCGTCTGCCCTTCCGCAGTCCGCGCGGAACGGCGAGAAGATCCCGTGACATGTACGCGTAGATGACGACGGCCAGCGGCCACGCGACCAGGTTGAACAGGACGGTGCCCCGGAAGAGCTGCGCGTAGGTGGCGTCCGACAGGCGCTCGTCGAGCAGCGCCCGACTGTGCACGGTCAGGTAGATCGTGGCCAGGCCGATACCGACCAGCGACGACGACCACAGGACGGGCGTGGGTAGTCGCGACAGTCGTGCGCGCCAGCTCGCCGGGGGCGGATAGACGAGGTCGCGGGCCCTCTCCTCGAGGCACAGGTCGAACTGCTGGGCCAACTCCGATCCGCTCGGGTACCGGTCTTCGCGATCGGGTGACAGGCACGTGAGAAGCACTCGGCGCAACGCCATGGGACAGTCCGGTGGAAGCTCCGTCAGGAACCGCGGCTCGACGGGTCTGCGCCGCAATTCGAGCATGCGGGCCAACGAAGTCTCCGACTCGCCGGCACGCGGGTCGTCCGCGAACGGCCGGCGTCCGGTGAGCAACTCCCACAGCAGGACCCCCAGGGCGTAGATGTCGCTCCGGGTGTCGAGGTCGGCGGCGGTCACCGGCAGATCCGGGTGGCAGGCCTCGAGTTGCTCGGGCGACATGTACGCCAATGACCCGCCGAAGTAGGCGAGGGGGCTGGTGCCCTTGATGCGTGTGCTGGAGCTGACGTTGAAGTCGGCCAGCTTCGGAATTCCCTCGGCGCTCAGCAGCACGTTCGCCGGTTTGATGTCACGGTGCAACACGCCACGGTCGGACGCGTGGTGAAGCGCGTCCGCGAGTCGGCGGCCCAGCCACGCGACGGTCTCCGGCCACGTCAGCGAGGCGGTCCGTGTTCGAACGGCTGATTCGGCAGGCCGAACCTCGCCCTTGTCGGCCAGCACTCCGTCGACCGCGTCGAGGAGCAGTTGCCCACTCCGGTCCTCCGGAGGAGTGGCGCGCAGCCGGCGCACCACGTCGAGCAGCGTTCCGCCCGGGAGGTATTGCATGTAGAGAAGCTTCAGCTCGCCGTCGGCGATGAGCCGCTGGTCGTAGATGCGCACGATGCAGTCGTGGTCCAGCTGGGCGAGGGTCTGCGGCTCGATGCCGTGGTTGTGGGAGATCTTGACCGCGACCAATCGCTGCATCGATTGCTGCCGGGCGAGGTATACCTGGGCGAAGGCGCCGGCCCCGATCTTCATCAGGAGGTCGAAGTCGTCGACGTGATCGCCGACGTCGATGGCGTCGAGCACGACCTGGGCCTCCGGGCGGGCGATCAGGGTGCTGCGGTAGTCGCTCGAAAATTCCGGGCGTTCGGGTCCACCGGCGATGGTGGCGACGTCGGTGGTGGCCTCGGCGGTGTGGGTGCAGCGGCGTACCGCGTGGAATTCCTCGTAGACCAGGTCGGCGGGTAGCGGCCCTTGCTGCAGCTCGGCGAATTCTGCGCGGTACTCGGTGAGTCGTTTCGGGAAGTGGTAGTGAAGCCACCGGTATTCGAGGTCGATCTTGATCAGTTCGATGAGGATCGCCCGCCGATCGGCAGGCTCACGGGGTAGGTACGACGTCAGGTCAGGTGGCGACCCGGACCCCCACGCCGCTGAGAACCGGGCCACGACGGCGGCCAGCGCTGTGCGGGTTCGTTCGGCTGGATCGGCTGGATCGGCCGGCTCGTGCATCGACAGCTCGGAGTGCAGCCCCGGACGGTCACACGCCCGCTACGCGCGATGCGTCCCGGAATCGTTGATGCCCCACAGTGTGTCCTTTCCGCAACATCCCCCGTCGCCCGATCCCCAATCCCAATACGCAATCCCTATACCCAATCCAGGGTATCGCTCCGATGCAACACCACACCCCGGCGTGCGGCGGGGCCGTGGTTCCACCGGAGACGGACTGGGTACTTGCTGAACCCGTGACATCGAGCGATCAGGAGGGACGTCATGCGCGTCGAGCACATCACGGTGGTCGTGCCCGCCCACGACGAGGAAGCGCTGCTGCCGCGGTGCCTGTCGGGTTTGAGTGCGGCCGCGCGGGCCGTGGCGGTGCCGGTCAGGACGGTGGTGGTGCTCGATCGCTGCGGTGACGGCAGCGACACCGTGGTCCGCGCAGCGAATGCCGAGGTCGTGGTGCTGGACGCACGGAACGTCGGGGCGGCCCGGCGCGCGGGTTTCGACTCGGTTCCCGTGCGCCCGCACGAATGGTTCGCGACGACGGACGCGGACTCGCACGTTCCGGCGCACTGGCTGTCGTCGCATCTGCAGCACGCGAGGCGGGGCGCGCAGTTGGTGGCGGGCACCGTGACCGTCACCGACTGGTCCGGAAGGCCCGACCGGGTGCGGTCGCGCTACGCAGGCGCCTACCGGTCGGGTTCCGCGCACGGGCACGTCCACGGCGCGTCCCTCGGATTCTCCGCGGACCTGTACCGCACCGTCGGAGGATTCTCCGCACTGCCCGCGCACGAAGACGTCGACCTCGTGCAGCGGATGATCGGGCGGGGCGCGAACGTGGTGTGGAGCATCGACGCCCCCGTCGAGACGTCGGCCCGCGCCGACGCCCGGGCACCCCACGGTTTCGCCTCCTACCTCGAAGCACTGCACGACCGATGAGTACCGGGGTGAGCAGCGGTCCCACTGCGGCGGCGGTGACGGCGATCATCCGGGCGGGGGACGCGGAACTGCCGCTGCCGGGGGCCGGCGCAACGGCCGACCGGTGGGCGCACCTGACCCGATGGTGCCGGCGCGACCTGTCGATGGGGCGGCTCCTCGAGGCCCACGCCGACGCGGACGCGATCCTCGCCGAACTCGACGGGACCCGCGCCGGCCGGGACGAGATGTGGGGGGTGTGGGCCAGTGAACCGCCGCATCCCGTGCTGGACGCCTCCGAAAATTCGGTCGGGTGGCGGCTCCGGGGAACGAAGGCGTGGTGCTCGGGCGCGTCGATGTGCACGCATGCGCTGGTGACGGCCCGGGTCGCCGGGCAACCCCGGCTGTTCGCGGTTTACCTCCGCGAACCGGGGGTCGAGCCCGGGACCGGCGGCTGGCGGAACCCGGGCATGGCGGCGACCGACACCGAGTCCGTGACATTCGACGACGTCCCCGCGCGGCCGGTCGGTGCGGCGACGGCGTATCTCGAACGTCCCGGATTCTGGCACGGCGGGATCGGGGTGGCGGCGTGCTGGTTCGGCGGCGCACTCGCCGTCGCGGAACCGCTGCGGGCACGGGCGCGGAACGGCCGGGCCGACAGCCACCAGCTTGCGCATCTCGGCGCTGTCGACGTCGCCGTCAGCGCGGCCCGCTGGTCGCTCGCATCGGCGGCCGGGGAGGTGGACGCGAGTCCCGACGATCACAGGTCGGCGCAGGTTCGCGCGTTCCGCGTGCGTTGCCTGATCGAGCGGACGGCGAGCGAGGTGATCGACAGGGTGGGCCGCGCGCTGGGCGCCGCACCGCTCGCGATGAACGCCGAGCATGCCCGCAATGTCGCGGACCTGCTCGTCTACATCCGGCAATCGCATGCCGAGCGTGATCTCGCGGCACTCGGCGACCTCGTCGCAGGGGAGGACTGAGCATGGACAACGGCACCCGATTCCGGGACATGCCGGTGGCCGGCCGGGGCACACCCGAGGGCGAGTGGCAGTTGTGGCTGGGCGACATCGCTTTTCCGTCGATACCGCTCACGGAGTGCGACCGCATGGTCGTGGTCGCCCCGCATCCCGACGACGAAGTGCTCGGGGTGGGCGCGCTCGTGGCCACCGCCGCCGGCCACGGAATTCCCGTCGCGGTCGTCGCGGTGACGGACGGCGCGGCCTCCCACCCGGGATCACCCACGTTGTCACCCGTCGCATTGACCACTGCGCGGACCGCCGAATCAATCAGGGCGACAGCACTGTTGGGTGTCGGTGAACCGGTCCGCCTCGGACTTCCCGACGGCGGGATCGACGCACACGAGCAGGAACTCACCGCTCGCCTCGTCGACGTGCTCACCGCGGCCTGCCTGCCGGGGGAACGAGTGTGGGTCCTCGCCACCTGGCGGGGAGACGGCCACCCCGACCACGAAGCCGCGGGAAGGGCTGCGGCACAAGCATGCTCGATCACCGGCCACCGGTTGGTGGAGTATCCGGTCTGGATGTGGCACTGGGCCCGGCCGGCCGACGCCGTGGTGCCCTGGCTTCGGATGCGGATCCTCGCACCGGCCCCCGATGCCCTGACCCGCAAACGCCGCGCCGTCGACGAATTCCGCACCCAGATCCTCCCCCTCTCGGAAGACCCACGCGATGCCGCGATCCTGCCGCCGTGGGTGCTCGCGAGGCTGATGCGGACGACGGAACGGGTGTTCTGGTGAGCGCGATGGATCCCGCCTACTTCGAGACGATGTACGCGGAATCGGCGGACCCGTGGGGCTTCGGCGAACGCTGGTACGAACGCCGCAAGTATGCGATCACGCTCGCCGCGCTGCCGCGGCCGCGGTATCGGCGGGCGTTCGAACCCGGGTGCTCGATCGGGGTGCTGACGGCGCAGCTGGCGGATCGGTGCGACCGGGTCGTCGCGACGGACGTGGTTCCCCGTGCACTCGAGCGGGCCCGGCATCGCCTCGAAGAGCGGGGTGTGGCGGCCCGGGTGGAACTCGGCCTCGTGTCGCTCCTCGATCCCTGGCCGCCGGGGACATTCGATCTCGTGGTGCTCAGTGAGGTGCTGTACTACCTCACCCCCGACGACCTGGCTTCCACTCTGAAACGGGCCGTCGGATCCCTGGAGGAGGGCGGCACCCTCGTCGCGGTGCACTGGCAGCACCCGGTACCGGAATACCCGCAGACGGGCCGCGCGGTGCACGAGGGGATCGCGGCGACCGACGGCCTGGTCCGCGCCGGGTCGTACCGCGACGAGGACTTTCGTCTCGACGTCTACACCCGGGGTCCGGTGCCCTCCGTGGCGGCATCGGAAGGGCTCAGCTGACCCAGGCGTGTCAGGCAATCCTTGACAACGACCCGCGAATTCCGTCAGGCTGTACCTGACAGGATGGGAGGATCTCATGGAACTGGTCGAACGCGCCGTCGGAGCGGACGTCGCCGTGGCCGCCCGGGCCGTGATCACGGCTGCCGCGGCCGAAGCGAGTCGGTACGCCGACGGCATCATCGGCACCGGGCCGCTTCCCGGCACACCGGAATGGGAGGCGGAGCAGGGCACCGACATTCCCGCGCAGCGCACCCTGGCCTGGCATCTGCTGAGTCTGCGCATCCAGCTCGCCGCCGGGCTCGACGGCGTCGAAACCGTTCTCGGCCTGCGCTTTCAGGGAGCGACGTGGGCGACCATCGGCAAGGCTGCGGGGATGACCCGGCAGTCCGCGCATGAGCGGTGGGGTGCCCGCACGACGGCCCTGCTCGATCCGCTCGGGACGGGTCTGCCCGCGACCGTCGCCGACGACGATCCGGGCCGCGCAGGCTGAGCACGTCCGGTCAGTCCCGGTACTCCGCGACGGGCGGTGCGGGGGCCGGGCCGAGCGGCGACAGCCAGCGGTCGTAGAGGGCCGTCCAGGTTCCGTCCGCGCGCAGCCGTTCGAGTGTGCCGTTGACGGACCGGACGAGATCGTCGTTCCCGGGCGCGACGCCGATGGCGTACCGGGCGGAGTCGGACCCGGGACCGACGATCTGCAGATTCGGATCCTGCGCGACGAGTCCGGCGAGGACGGCGGCGCCTGCGACCGCGTCGACCTGCCGCTGCTGAATCGCCATGAGACAGTCGTCCCAGTCGGGGACCGCAAGGATCGTGGCCTTGGGTGCGATCCGCATCAGCGCCGAGATCGCCGCCGGGTCGTGATGGGTGCAGACGCGCCGGCGGGCCAGGTCTTCCGGACCGGAGATGCCGGATCCGGTGCGCACCACGAGCCGTCGGGCCGTGTCGAGATACACCGTCGAGAACTCCACGCCCCGAGTGCCGTCGCAGGTGAGTGCCGTCGGGCGCACGATCATGTCCACGTCACCGTCCGAGAGCAGCGCGGCGCCGTCGTCGGCACCGAGCGGCCGGAATTCGACCTTGCCGGGATCGCCGAGGAGGTCACGGGCGACTTCCCGGGCGAGATCGACGGCGTAGCCGGTGAGGGTGCCGGTGGTCGGGTCACGGAAGCTGAACAGGTTGGTGTTCTGGTCGACGGCGACCACCACCGCGCCGCGGGCCCGGATCTTCCCGAGGGCGCCGTCGGATGGCGGCGGTCCCGGGCGGAGGCTGGGCTGCGGCTCGCAGGTCGACGGCTCCGCCGGCGGCGTGTCGGACGGGGCGATGATCTGGGCACCGACCGACAACGGAAACTCCGTGAAATCCCCGGAGAACGCCGGAGTCGGAGCGTCGGGTGCCCCGCAGCCGGCGAGCAGGACTGCCCCGAACACAAGGGTGCCGAGCAGCCGGGCGGATCCCGGTCCCCGCCGGTGGTGGAAGCGCATCATCAGTGGTACTCACCGACTCTGGGCTCGATGCCCGCGATCACGGCGACCGCAGCGGTCACGGCGAGCACGATGCCGGCCACCGCGAGCGCCGCCATCGTGCGGTACGACTCGCGCATCGCGTCGAGTTCCTCGGTGCGCAGGGTGGTGATGGCGTCGTCGAGCGCTTCGTCGAGGGCTCGGAACGTGGCCGTCGATGCCGTCGATCCCGGACCGACCGCGATGTCGGCCGCACCCTGGTAGTTCCCGTCGGTGAGCTTCTGCTGCAGTTCCCGGTGCGCACTCCGCCATCCCTCGAACGCCGCCGACGCCTCGTCGATCGCCGGCGCGACGACGGCGTTCCGCGACGCATCCGAGTTCAGAATCGCGGTGAGCGCGTCCGTGTGCCGGGTGTAGTCGGCGCCGGCCGGATCGAAACCGGGCCGGAGCAGTCCGAGTGTCTCGTCGGCGCGGGCCTGCTGGGCGAGGATTCGCGCCTTCGTGACCGCGGCGAGGGGTTCGGCGCCGTCGGTGCGTGCACGCTCGCTCGCCGACGTCGACAACAGTCCCGCGACCACGATCCACACGACCAGTGCCGCGAGCAGGACCGCCGCGCACGCCAGTCCGGGATTGATGCGCCGGCGGCTGAGATGCGCGACGTAGGTGTGCGCGGCGGCGAGAACGACGACGCCGGCCGACGCGACGAGGATGGCGGTGACCGGCAGCCGTGCGGTGTGGGACTGCGTGTCGGCCACCGCGCCGGACTGCTCATTGTAGAGGCGTTCGGCCAGCGGCAGGATGGTGTCCTGCATCAGACCCGACGCGGTTCCCAGATATGCCACGCCCACCGGATTTCCGGCGGCATCGTTGGACCGTGCGGTCGCCACCAGGTCCGTGTAGACGGCGAGGTGCCGCGACATCTCGGTGAGCAGGCGCAGCGTGTCCACGTCACCGGAGGTGACGCCGTAGGAGGCGGTGACGAGTGCGTTCGACGCGTCGGCGATCGCCTGGTTGTACCGGTCGCGCACCGCAAGCGGTTCGATGGCGCCGGCGATGAACGACGACGTCGCCGCGGCGTCGGCGACCGACAGCGAACTGAACAGGTGCTGCGCGGCGTCTGCCAGCGGTTCGGTGTGCGCGCGAAGGGTTTCCATTCGCTGCTGCCGCGCGTCGATCACGACGGAGGTCACGATTCCGGCTGTGAGTGCGACCGTCACGAGGGCGACGGCGAGGAGCGACAGGCGTCCGGGCGTCGACCCGAGGAATTCGCGCCACGGTCGTCGCCGGACGTCGGGTTCGACGAGCAGGGACTCGTCCAGGAGATGCTCGTCGGCCCGCGCCGTGTCACGAACTCCGCCGGATACGGCACCGCGGTCCTGGTGGAACACGCTTTCCTCCTCGTCCCTGCACTCAGTGTGCGCCGATCCCGGATGAACGGCACCGAAAGCCGCGATGATCCGCGTAGCCGGCCCCGCCCGCGGGTATGCCCGGACTGAACACGATCGGCCGGAGGTCCTTCGTCGATGAAGGCAACGTCATGAAGGCAACGTGATGAGGGCAGGGCTGCGCGCATTCTGCGTCGCGGTCTCGGTTGCCGCGGCGGCGCTCGGGGCGTGCGCGGCTCCGGCACCGTCGGCGGACGACGGCGCGAAGAAGGTCTACTTCTTCCTGCCGAACACCACGACCACCCGGTTCACGGAGCGGGACGAACCGTTGTTCACCGACTTCCTGGAGTTGTTCGCGCCGGAGGCCACCGTGACCGTTCGCAACGCCAAGGGCGATCCCGCCCGCCAGCAGGACCAGGTCGAGTCGGCCATCTCGGACGGCGCGTCGGTGTTCGTGCTGATCTCGGCGGACGCGCGATTCTCGGGAGGCGCCCTGACCGCCGCCGCCCGGGCTCATGTTCCGGTGGTGCTCTACGACCACGACGCGGTCGGCGGACCGGCCGACGTCCAGGTGATCTTCGATCCGCTGGAGGTCGGCCGACGGCAGGGGAGCCGCGCCGCCGACCTGATTGCTGCCATGCCCGGCGACGGTCTGAAGATCGCCCGGGTCGAGGGAAACCTCGGTGAATACGGAACCCGTCAATTCCGGCTCGGCCAGGACGAGTTCCTGCAGCCGCTGGCCGACAGTGGCAAGATCCGGGTGGTCTGCGAGACCGCGATCGACGACTGGGACCCCGCCGAAGGCCAGGCCTTCGCGGACCAGTGCCTGACCCGCGAGAACAACGACGTCGCACTGTTCGTCACCATGAACGACGACCTGGCCGGCGGGATCGTCGCGGCACTGGCCGACCGCGGGCTGGCCGGGCGGATACCGGTGACCGGGGGACAGGACGCCAACCTCGCTGCGCTGCAACTGATCGCACAGGGGACCCTCGACAACACGATCTTCAAGAACCTGTCCGACCAGGCGAAGGTCGCCGCGCACCTGACCACGTCGATCCTGCACGGTGAAGGCGTCCCCGAGGAGATGATCAACGGCACGATCGACAACCAGTACATGGCCGTGCCGACGGTGTTCCTTCCCGTGCAGAACATCACGCGCGACAACCTCGACGTCGTCGTCAACTCCGGCTTCTACACGTGGCAGCAGATCTGCGCACCCGACCCTGCCTCCGCGGTGTGCCGCGACCGGAACTGACCCGGCCACGACTCGACTGGATTCGGGCGAGCGACCTGGGTCGCATACGGTGGCAGTGGCTCGTGGCGGGCCGGATCGAGGAGGAGTCGACGATGAGTGCACGTACCCCGAGTGAGCGCACCCCCAGCCAGTGGGAGGAGATCACCGCGGCGAATCCGGCCCATTCGATGTGGTACGTCGAGCGGTTCCGTGCGATGGAAGCGCAGGGGCAGGACATCGTCGGCGAGGCGCGGCTGGTCGACGCGATGCTCGGCCGGAGTGGTCGCGTTCTCGACGCAGGGTGCGGACTGGGGCGGCTGGGCGGCTACCTGCACGACGCCGGACACGTCGTGGTGGGTGTCGACGTCGATCCTGTGCTCGTCGCGGTGGCGGAGGAAGACCACCCCGGTCCGACGTGGCTGGTGGGTGATCTCGCCGAACTCGATCTGCCGGCCCTCGGGGTCGCAGCCGATTTCGACCTGATCGTGTGTGCGGGCAACGTGATGACGTTCCTGGCGCCGTCGACACGCGAGTCGGTGCTCGCCGGATTCGCGGCGCACCTCGCCCCGACCGGTCGAGCGATCGTCGGGTTCGGCGCCGACCGGGGCTACGAGTTCCCGCAGTTCCTCGCGGACGCCCAGGCCAGCGGTCTGGCGGTGGATCTGCTGCTCTCGACGTGGGATCTGCGTCCGTTCACCGAGGAATCCGACTTTCTGGTGGCGGTGTTCTCCCGCGCGGACTGATCGGGCGGAGCGCGAGAAGCGCGGCGAGGGCCGGGGTTGCGGCGAGAAGCGCACGGGAGCGGGCCGTGATGGCCTCGTCGCGGGCAGCGAGCGCGGCGGCGACATCACCTGATCCGGGTATGTGCCGCACCTGCGTCATGACGGCGCGCAGAGGTGCGATGCGGTAGCCGGCCCTGCGGAGCTGGTGGACGATCCGGGCGTCGCGGACGTGGGTGGGCGAGTACCGGCGGGTTCCCGTCGGACCGTCCCGGTCGGGGACGACCAGTCCCTCGCTGTCCCAGTGCCGCAGCGTGGAGGGCCGTACGCCGATCGCGGCGGCGAGTTCGGCCACCCCCATCGAGTCCGACGCCCGCACGTCGTCGATCGGCTCGGTGGAGATCGCGGCGGCGGCCGACTGGGCCAGCGCGAGTTCGGTTCGCTCGGCGTGGAGCCGGGCGTGAGCGGCGTCGAGGAGCGCGACCGCAGTCGCCGGGCACGTGTGAGCGCTGCGCACGATCCGTTTGGCGTCCACCGGACCGGCCCCGGCCGCGAGTTCGCGATACGCCAGCGCGGACAGCAGGTGCACCTCCGCATAGATCCGGTACCCGGCGGCTGTGCGCGTGGCGGGCGGCAGCACACCGTCGCGTTCGAGGTCGCGCACGTGCTGCACGGAGCATCCGGTACGCCGCGCGACATCCACGGTTCGCAAATTCTGCGATTGGAGACTGCGCACCGCACGTCCTCTGCTTTTGCCCTCTCAGGTCTCCACATGCACTTCAATGCAACGCTGGAGGCTATGACCATAGACGACATCATCGACTTCGTGGAGGGTCTGGGCGACGTCCTGACTCTGCGCCCCGCGCCCGGCGACGGTTCCCCGGAGATCAGCTGGGGCGACAGCTTCTTCTACTATTCGCCGGATCGCGTCGTGCCGACGACGACTCAGCCGTTCGCCACGATCGTCACCAAGAACTATCCCGGTGACGAAAGTTCGCGGCTGGACCGCGCGGGCGCCTTCCGGGTCAACGTCCATGCCGGGAAGGACGCCTTCATCGAGGCGACCGGCCACGCACCGCGGGAGCAGGGACCGTCGGGCGTCGACGCCGGCGCGCCCGACACCGTCATCGCCCACCCCCTCTACGGCTCCGCGGCCTGGCTCGCCGTGATCGACCCCGGCGCGCACACCGACGCGGTCATTCGCGAGTTGCTGTGGCAGGCCCACGCTCTGGCACGTTCACGCTACGAGCTCCGACAGGCGAACACGCCGTGAATGCCCATGGTGGAGGCTGGATTTCCAGGCTTCCACGGACGACACTGAAACAGTGGACGCAGAATTTCTCGTTCTTCTCATCGTGGTCGTGACCGCCCTCGGTTTCGATTTCACCAACGGCTTCCACGACACCGCGAACGCCATGGCCACTTCGATCGCCACCGGAGCCCTCACACCCCGTGTCGCAGTTGCGTTGTCGGCGATTCTCAATCTGGTCGGAGCGTTCCTGTCGGTCGAGGTGGCGGCCACCGTTGCCAAGGGCATCGTCAACCTCGGCGACACCGGCGGGCAGGCGTTGCTGATCATCGTCTTCGCGGGTCTCGTCGGCGGCATCTTGTGGAACCTGATGACCTGGCTGCTCGGAATTCCCTCGAGTTCGTCGCACGCCCTGTTCGGCGGGCTGATCGGTGCGACCGTCGCTGCCCTCGGCATGGGCGGCGTCGAGTGGTCGGGCGTGGTGAGCAAGATCGTCGTCCCCGCTGTTCTCGCACCCGTGGTCGCGGCTCTGGTCGCGGCCATCGGAACGTGGCTGATCTACCGCATCACGGCCGGCGTCGAGGAGAACGCCAAGGAGCAGGGATTCCGCTGGGGACAGATCGGGTCGGCCTCACTGGTCTCACTCGCCCACGGCACCAACGACGCTCAGAAGACCATGGGCATCATCTTTCTTGCGCTGGTGGCGCACGGCACCATCACGGCCGACACCGCGATGCCGTTCTGGGTGAAGCTCGCCTGCGCGCTCGCGATCGCCCTGGGGACCTACCTCGGCGGCTGGCGGATCATCCGGACCCTCGGCAAGGGTCTCGTCGAGATCGCGTCGCCTCAGGGTCTGGCAGCCGAGTCGTCCTCGGCCGCCATCATCCTCACCTCGAGCCACTTCGGCCTGCCCCTGTCGACCACGCAGACGGCCACCGGATCCATCCTCGGGACCGGGATCGGCAAGTCCGGGGCGGAGGTACGGTGGGGCGTCGCCGGGCGCATGGCGGTCGCGTGGCTGTTCACCCTGCCGTCCGCCGCCGTGGTCGGGGCGGTGTGCTGGGTGATCGCCGACGTCATCGGCGGACTGCCCGGTGTGCTCGTGGTCTTCGCCCTGCTCCTGGTGGCCGCGGGCGTCCTGTACCTGCGTTCGCGGCGGAACCCGATCGACAGGTCGAACGTGAACGAGAAGTGGGACGGCGGACTGACCCCGCCGTCCGAGAAGGTCCACAATCCGAATTCCGCTCAGGTGTGAGAGGGCAGGCATCGTGACTTTGTTCAAGGACACCGTGGACTCGCTGTGGCAGGTGGTGCTCATCGGCCTGCTCTTCGGTGCCGGATTGCCGGCCCTCTTCGCGCTCGGAATCCGGATTCTGTCGTTGGGCTCCGTTCCGTCCGCGGACGGGAGCGGCGTCGTGCGCACCCCGGCCGCGTGGATCGCGGGGTTGGCATGCTTCGCGGTGGTCGTCGTCGCGATCGTCGCCGGAATCCTGTTCATCATGAAGGACTTCCTCGCTCACGATTTCGGGATCCACATCTTCTGACCCCGGAAAGGACGCGTGCAGTGCCACAGAAACCGATCATCACAGTCCCGGCGAAAGTCCTCCGATGGGTGCGCGACGGGTATCCGCACGGGGTGCCCCGCGAGGATTACGTCGCGTTGTTCGCGGTGCTGCACCGCAGGCTCACCGACCGCGAGGTGAGTGAGATCGTCGAGGAGCTGTCGGCGCCGGACGGCCACGCGCTCGAGGACGGCCGGATCGACCGCGCGGAGATCGAGGAATCCATCGCCCGCCTCGCTCACGAACACCCCGGCGACGACGACGTCAAACGGGTGGCCTCTCGGCTCGCGGCGGGCGGGTGGCCGCTCGCGGCGCCGATCGAGGAGAAACCCCCACTCGTCAAGACGCTGCCGCCCCTGCTGAGCAACATCATCGAATGGCTGCGCGCCGGCTATCCACAAGGCGTGCCCGAGACCGACTACATTCCCCTGATCGCCCTGCTCCGACGGCGTCTCTCGGACACCGAGGTCCGTGAGATCACCGCCGCGCTCGTCGACCAGGGCGACCTCCCCATCGGCAAGCCGGACATCCAGGTGATGATCACGAAGGTCACCGACGAGAAACCCCTCGACGCCGATGTCGACCGGGTCCACGCTCACCTCGTCGCCGGTGGCTGGGCGATCCCGGACGAGACGCCGATCACCGAGTCGCACTGACCGATCGCCTACCGAAGCCGCGACAATTCTGTGTGGAAGTCCACACGGAAGTCCGTCTGCGGTGGAGACGAACTCCATAGCCTGTTTCCCGACGGCGAATTAGCCTCGCAGTGACCGCGGAATTGCACGGCGACAGGAGAATGGTGCCTTCCATCGACACCGACGAGGGGCGGATCGACTACACCGAGCACGGGGACGGCGGATCCGCGTCGACCGTGATCTTGCTGGCGGGGTTCAAAGCCCCCGCCACGTCGTGGCGCTACCAGATCCCGTCTCTGATCCGGGCGGGTCACCGCGTCATACCAGCGGACCTGCCGGGCCACGGGACTGCTCCGGATCTGCCGCCCGGGACGACCATGCGGACACGAGGCCGCCTTGTGCACGCGCTCATCGAGAAACTCGATCTGCACCGTGCAGCCTTGATCGGAGGCTCTATGGGCGGAAACACCATCTGGTCATATGTCGACGCCTACGGTACCGGGCGACTGCGGGCCGCGGTTGTCGTCGATCAGACTCCGAGGATGCTCAACACGCCGGACTGGATGTACGGCTTCTACGGTTACGAGCAGGACACGGTGGACACCTTCTTCGCCGACGGGATTCCCCGAACCGGTCACGGCACCCCGATCTGGAGACGTGGGATGCGTTTGGTGCGGCTGCTCGCTGCGATGGGTCGCATGGACGGGACGCTGTCGTCGCCGGAACTCACGCTGTTGAACGATCACGCGAAATGTGATTGGCGTCCGACGATCCGGTCCAGCGAGCTTCCCGTGCTTTTCGTCGCCGGTTCCGAGAGTGAGTTCTGGCCGTCGACACACGCCGCTGCCGCCGCAGCGCTCACGCCGCACGGAGCATCGACAGTTGTCTCGCGCGCAGGGCACGCGACGAACATGGAACGACCCGATCCGTTCAACGAGGCTGTTGCAGAGTTCCTCGCATCGACGGAGTGACGCCGCACGCCCCTATTCGGCGTTGCCTGTCGGGAAGTAGACCGACCCGTCACTGCCGACGCAGCCGCCCTGGACCGGACCGGGACCGAAGTAGGTGCCGTTGACCTGGCCGGCGCCGCCGCCGGAATTCGACCCGACCCCGGCTCCCGCGACCCCGACTGCCCCACACGTGTAGCTGGTGGATTCGCCCGGATCGCTTTCGACCTGAACCTGGGTGCCCGGAGTGTTCGGGTCGCCGTGGAGGTTCGGTGCCGCGGCCGCGATGCCGGGTGTGGCGAAGACGGCGAGTGCGGCACCTGCCGCGATCGCCGAGCGCACTGCGAAGGTGTTCATGCGATGTCACTCTCGATTCGGTTATCGCCTCGAGTTCCGCTCGCCGGCTTTCGGCGGGTCGTGGCCCGTGGCGCATTCATCTCACGGTAGGGACTCATTATCGCCCGTTACACCCCGGAATCCCACCCCCGGCGCCGCCGCCCTTGACATGAAGTGGACTTTAGGTTTCACCATGGTGCCAGATGTCACTGGAGGCAAGGAGTCTGCGATGAACGGCACCAGAACGGCGCTGATCACGGGGGGATCGGCGGGATTGGGACGGGCGAGTGCGCTCGCCCTCGCGGAACGCGGCTGGGAGGTGATCGTCACCGGACGGCGGGTCGAACCCCTCGAGCGGGCCGCTGCGCGGGCGCGCACCATCACTGCGCTCCCGGGCGATGTGACCGATCCGCGGCACCGCCGGCGCATCGCCGAGGAGGTCGCCGCGCGCGGGCGACTGGACCTGCTCCTCAACAACGCCAGCGCGCTCGGGCCCAGCCCCATGCCGGCCCTCGCCCGGTATCCGGAGGACGCCTTGGCGCAGGTCTTCGCGACGGACGTGCTCGCCCCGCTCGCGTTGATCGCCGCGCTGATCGAGCATGTGCGGGCGGTGCGCGGGACCGTCGTCGACATTTCCTCGGATGCCGCGGTCGAGGCCTATGAGGGCTGGGGAGGATACGGGTCGGCGAAGGCGGCCCTCGACCACGCCACCGCGGTGCTGGCGGTCGAGGAACCCGACCTCGCCGTCTACGCGTTCGATCCCGGCGACATGCGCACCGCGATGCACCAGGCGGCGTTCCCGGGTGAGGACATCTCGGATCGGCCCGAGCCGGAGACCGTGGTTCCGGCGCTGCTGCGACTGCTCGACACGCGTCCACCCAGCGGCCGGTACCGTGCATCGGACTTCGCTGTCACGTCGGACACGGGGGTACGGTCGTGACCCGCGCCCGTACCGGGTCCGCGTCCGACCTCAGGTTCGTCCTGCCGCGGCGGTTGGAGGCGAGCGGGCCACCGGAGAGCCGAGGCCTGCGGCGGGACACGGTCCGGATGCTGGTATCCGATCGAGGTAGGTTGGAACACAGTACGTTTCGTGACCTGCCGCGCTTCCTCCGGCCGGGCGACGTGGTGGTGGTGAACACGTCGGCGACGTTGGCGGCGGCAGTGGACGGGAACGTCGACGGGGTGGGGCCGGTGGTCGTGCACTTCTCCACGGCACTCGGTGACGGTGGCTGGGCGGTGGAGGTGCGGGCGCCGGGACCGGTGGCAGGTGCACTCGGCTCGGTCGGGGCTGGAACCCGAATCGATCTGCCCCTCGGCGTTGTTGCGACGCTCGTGGAACCGTGGCCGCATGGCTCGACCCGGCTGTGGCGGGCCGCGGTCGACGGCATCGCGGACGTGCCGACGGACTTGCTCGCCACCGCGGGCCGTCCGATCACCTACGCGTACGTCTCCGAACACTGGCCACTGGCCGATTACCAGACGATCTTCGGTCGCACCGGAGGCAGCGCCGAAATGGCCAGTGCTGGGCGGCCGTTCACGCACCGGATGGTCACCGAACTCGCGACGTCGGGGGTCGTGGTGGCGCCGATTCTGCTCCACACCGGCGTCTCCTCACCGGAGCGAGGGGAGCCGCCGATCCCGGAACGGTACGACGTGCCGGAGCCGACGGCGACGCTGATCAACCACCGCCGCGCCGCCGGCGGCCGCGTCATCGCGGTCGGTACCACCGTGACCAGGGCTCTCGAGACCCGGGCCACCTTGGACGGGGCGGCAGTGGCGGGCGCCGGCTGGACGGACCTGGTGCTCAGCACGGGGCGGCCGACGCGAGTGGTGGACGGTCTGATTACCGGCTGGCACGCCCCGGGTGCGTCGCATCTGATGCTGCTCGAGTCGGTGGTGGGGGCTGCGGCCGTTCGCCACGCCTACGACGAGGCGCTCGCCGGCGGATACCTGTGGCACGAGTTCGGGGACAGCGCACTCCTGCTACGGCGGTGAGAGGCCCTCACTGCTCGGGCAGGCTGCCCGTCTCGAGGAAGATCACGCGCCTGCCGATCTCCACGGTGTGGTCGCAGAACCGCTCGTAGAAGCGGCCGAGCAACGTGATGTCGACCGCCGACTGGACGCCGTGCGGCCAGTCGCCTCCCTGGGTGATCGTGAACAGGCTGCGATGGAGTTCGTCCATCGCCTCGTCCGCGGTCAGCAGGGCACGTGCCCGTTCGGGATCGCGGTGCCGCAGCACCTGCTCGGTTTCCTGTGCTTGCGCGACGGCGACGGCTCCCATCTGGGTGAACACGTCGAGAACCTCGTCGGGCACCACGTGTTCGGGGTGTCGTCGGCGGGCGATCTTCGCGATATGGACGGCGAGACCGCCCATCCGGTGAAGGTCTGCGGAAATGTGCAGTCCACCGACCATGAATCGCAGATCGTGCGCCACCGGGGCCTGCAGCGCCAGCAGGGCGAATGCGCGCTTCTCCCAGTCTGCGGCGGCATCGTCGAGTTCGCCGCTCACGTCGATCACGTGTTCGGCGAGGCCGAGGTCTGCCTGGAGCAGTGCGTCGCTCGCCTCCGACATCGCGGTGACGGCCAACCTGCACATGCCGGCGAGATCACCGGAGAGGCTGTCGAGGTTTTCCGCGAAATGAGTACGCATCGGCTCAGCCTAGGGGTGCTCGGGGACAACTGCTTCGGTGACCACTGACTCGGTTCAGCGCGGGGGGTCGGAATGGGCCAGTGTGCGGTACCCCCGTGCCCCGGCCCGGTCGATCGCTGCCCTGACCAGTCCGAAGACGATGCCCTGTACTGCGGCCGCGACCAACACCTCGCGCGTACTACGGGAGAGGTCCTTCGGGTCGGGGGCCTCCGATTCGCCCGCGATGCGCTTCCACAGTTGGCCGAACACCTCACTCGCCACGATCCCGCCGCCGACACCGGCAGCGAGCGCCAACGGTGTGTACATGGCCTTCGACACGGCAGTCATGTTCGTGCCCTTCGTATTCGACCCGTCGATCGTCCTCGTGCACGGAGTACCCGCATTGTCACGTCCTCACACGTGTTTCGTTCGAGGCGAAGTTGGGGAACGTCTCCTACATGACCAACGAAGCAGCTGGAAAGTCGACTCGCATCGTCGTGGTGGGAAGTGGCTTCGCCGGATTCGAGTGTGCCCGCAGTCTGAGTCGGCGCCTGCGGGGGACCGGCGCCCACATCACCATGATCTCCCCGCACGACTACATGCTGTACACACCGCTGCTGCCCGAAGTGGCGGGCGGAATCCTGGACGCACGCTTCGTCACCGTGCCCCTGACCGAGGCGCTGCCGAACGTCGAACTGGTCAAGGGCCGTGTCGATTCCGTCGATTTCGGCTCCCGGTCCGTGCACGTGACCGACTGCGAACAAGGAGTCGAGAACGTGCCCTGGGACAGGGTGGTGCTCACCCCGGGTTCGGTGACGCGCCTGTTCGACATCCCCGGACTCGCGGAACACGCGCGGGGCCTGAAGACGCCGGCCGAGGCACTGTTCTTCCGTGATCAGCTCCTCACCCAGCTCGAGCTGGCCGAGCGGGACACCGACCCCCAGGTCGCCCGGGCGCGCCGGACGGTCGTCGTGGTGGGCGCGTCCTACGCCGGGACGGAACTCACGGCGCAACTGCGTGCCCTCGCCGACGAGGCCGCCTCGCGGCGCGGCCTGGACCCCTCCGAGGTCCGCTTCCTGCTGCTCGATGCGGCCGACCGGGTCATGCCCGAGGTGGGGGAGAAGCTGGGCGGCAAGGTGCTGGAGGTGCTGCGTTCCCGCGGCGTCGACGTGCGGTTGGAAACCACCCTGACCGAACTCGGCCCCGAACACGTCACGCTCGACGACGGCACCGTCGTGCCCACCCGCACGGTCGCCTGGGTGACGGGAGTGACCGCAGCTCCGCTCGTCGACACCCTCGGGTTGCCCACCGAGAAGGGCAGGCTCACGGTGCTCCCCGACCTCTCGGTGTCGGGACACCCCGACGTCTTCGCGGGCGGCGACGCCGCGGCCGTCCCCGATCTGAAGAACAGCGGTTCGATCACCCCGCCGACCGCGCAGCACGCGGTCCGACAGGGCCGTGCCCTGGCCCGCAACGTCGCCGCGAGTGTGGGAATCGGTGACGCGAAGCCCTACACCCATCGCGACATGGGTCTCGTCGTGGACCTGGGCCCCGGGTTCGCGGTCGCGAACCCCCTGAACATCGCGCTGTCCGGGCTTCTCGCGAAAGTGGTCACCCGGGCGTACCACCTCTACGCCATGCCGAATGCCGCCAATCGGTGGGCGGTAGCGCTCGCCTACCTCACGGATCTGCTGTTCCCCCGCCCACTCGTGTCGATCGGGCTCGTCACCGACGAGGAATCGCGGTTCGCGGCGAGTGAAGGAGTTCGGGCGCAGACCTGACACGCCCAGCCACTCGCTCGACGTCTCGCGGCGCGGGTTTTCGATCCGGGAAAGCGGGGTAAGCGGCCACAGTTCCGTCACGTTCAGGTTGGAGGGAGAGATCGTCATCGAGGCACATCGAGACACGTCGGCTTCGGCTTCGGACGTGTGGTCCGTACTGGCCAACGGGTGGCTGTACCCGTCCTGGGTGGTCGGGGCGTCGCGCATGCGTGCCGTCTCCGCCGACTGGCCCGCGGTCGGAAGTCACCTGCATCATTCGGTCGGTGCCTGGCCCGCGCTGATCGACGACTCCACCGAGGTCCTCTTCGCCGAGGAGAATCGTGAGTTACGGCTGCTCGCGCAGGTGTTCCCGGCGAAGGCGGTGGTGCGCCTGCGACTGGAGCCCCACGACACCGGGTGTCACCTCGCGATGTCCGAGGGTGCTGCCTCCGCTCCGCTGAAATGGGTTCCGCAGACCGCACAGGACCTGGCCGTACTCCCACGAAATCTGGAATGCCTACGCAGGCTGTCTTTTCTCGCCGAGCACAAGACGAAACCCTGACGCGGTGACAGTGCACACGGTGGACGCCGTCGTCATCGGGTCCGGACCCAACGGTCTGGCCGCCACGGCCACTCTGGCGGAGGCCGGCTGGGATGTGGTACTCCTCGAGCAACAACCGGAACCCGGTGGCGCGGTTCGCTCCGCCGAACTGTTCCCGGGTTTTCGCACCGACCTGTTCAGCGCGTTCTACCCGCTGGCTGCGGTGTCTCCGGCGATCCGCCATCTCGAACTCGAGGGTGTGGGCCTGCGATGGAGTAAGGCGCCGGCAGCGGTTGGGCATCCCAGGAGCCCGGACGACGAGGACGCCCCGCTGATCCGCGAGGATCCGGCCGACACGGCGGCCGACCTCGAACGGAGGCAACCGGGTGACGGACAGGCGTGGCTCCGGCTCTTCGAGCAGTGGAAGGACATCAAGGAACCGTTCCTCGGTGCCCTCTTCAGCCCGTTTCCCCCTGTCCGCGGTCCTCGACGGCTGCTGTCTCAACTCGGGACCGCGGACGCCCTCCGGCTCGTGCGTTTCCTGATGCTGCCGGCACGTCGGATGACCCACGAGTTGTTCGACGGAGAGGCGGCACGAGTCCTGTTGCTGGGCAATGCAATGCATGCCGACACTCCCGTCGATTCGCCGGGCAGCGGGGTGATGGGGTATCTGCTGACCATGCTCGCGCAGGACGATGGCTACGTGGTGCCGGTCGGCGGGGCGGGCGCCCTTTCGGCGGCAATGGCGGAACGGGCGCGACGGAACGGCGCCGGGATTCGCTGCGGTCAGGAAGTGACGTCGATACATGTGACCGGGGGAGTGGCCCGCGAGGTGCGGACCGCGGGTGGCGACCGATATGTGGTCAGGCGCGCCGTACTCGCGGACGTCGCGGCGCCCGCGTTGTACGGGCGGTTGCTGGACTCCTCCGTGGTCCCGGCGGGTGTCCGAGCCGACCTCGAAAAATTCGAATGGGATACCCCGGTCGTGAAGGTGAACTACGCGCTCGACCGCAAGATTCCGTGGCGGTCGCGCAGTCTCGAATCGGCCGGGACCGTGCATCTGGGTGCCGACGACAACGGGCTGGTCCGGTGGATGGCCGACCTCACCACGGGTGTCGTCCCCACCCATCCCTTTCTGCTGTTCGGCCAGATGACGACGTCGGACCCCAGCCGCTCGCCGGAGGGAACCGAAAGCGCCTGGGCCTATACGCATCTCCCGCGAGGAATCATCGACAACGAGTCGGCGGAACTGCTGGCGCACCGCGTCGACGCGATGCTCGAATCGCACGCGCCGGGATTCGCAGACGGGGTGGTCGGGCGTAACGTCCAGCGACCGGGCGACCTCGAGGCGAGCAACGCGAACCTGCACGGCGGTGCAGTCAACGGTGGCACCGCCCAGCTCTACCAGCAGCTCGTGTTCCGCCCGACTCCGGGTTCGTCGGGGCCGGACACGTCGATCGACCGGCTGTACCTGGCCAGTTCGGCGACTCACCCGGGCGGCGGGGTCCACGGTATGTGTGGCTACAACGCGGCCCACGCCGCGCTTGCCGATCACGGACGGTGGGGGTGGGCGCGCCGGAAAGTTCGCGGCCGCATCCTCGACCTCGTCGTCACGCCCCGAAAGTCGCACGGCCCCTAGTGCTCGATGCGATCGAGGAGCCAGCGCGGGCCGACGGTATGTGCCCCGAGCGCCGCGACCCGGTCACGAAGTCCACGATCTGCCGTGACGACGGTGATCGGCCGATCGCCGTCCTCGTCGGCGGCTTTCGCGACGACTTCGACGATCGCGTCGTCACCCGAGCCTTCCGCGCGCACCACTCGCACGTCTTCGAAGCTCGGCTCCGCCCGCTCACCGACCGCGGCTTTCGCTGCGCCCTCGAGCACCACCACCACGTCCGTCTGCCCGTCCGAACCGTGTTCCCACGTGCTCAGCTGAGCGAGCAGCCGTCGGGCCGCGCCGGCACGATCACGCCACCACCCGTTCGGCCGCGAGCCGACCACATTCGCCGCATCCACCACGATCAGCGCTGCCCTGTCATCCGTCACTCCCTGAGTGTGCCCCGTTCGGATTCGGCCAGTGGCCCCCACCTGCACGGGCGTGGGTGCTAAGACGGAGGTGAGGCGCGTCGTGCGAGGAGGCCGATATGGACGTCCGGTTCATCTCCGACGAGGGTGTGCGTTCGTATGCGGCGTCGGATCTGCGGATGCTCCTCGATCGACCCGACGGAGTGGTCTGGGTGGATATCCCCACCTGGGACGACCAGGCCGAAGATGCGATGACCACCGTATTCGGGTGTCATCCACTCGCCGTGCGGGATTCGAGGGACCGCAATCAGGTACCCAAGGTGCACCGGTACGAGGACCACTTCTTCGTGGTTCTGCACGCACCGCAGTCGGGGGCGCACGGGCACGTGCATTACGTCGAGCTGGACCAGTTCATCGGAAGCAGATATCTGGTGACGGTGCACGGTCCGGTGAATCCGGCGGTCGACCCGTCCACGGCGATGGTCGAGGTGAATGTGGTGCTGGGCCGGCTGGAATCGGGCAAGTTACGACCGGGCACCGGATTCGAATTGTCGTTCGCGGTGCTCGCCGCGTTGACGGCGCGGATGCGCGCCTACACGGCGGACCTGACGAAGGACGTCTGGAAGCTCGAGCAGCAGGTCACCGGCGGGCACCTCGGCAACCCGGAAACTTTTCTCGACGAGATGTTCCGAGTCCGACACGGTCTGCTCACGGTCGGCACGATGGCCGCATTGAGCCGCGAGGTGTACGGCCGGATGGTGACCATCGAGGCGTTCGGCGCAGGGAAGGGGCAGGACCTCCTCCTCGACGCAGTCGATCAGTTCCAGCATCTGACCGTGATGGCCACCGGTCAAAAGGACTACCTCCAGGGCACGATCGAGTTCTACCAGGCACGCACGAACACCAAGATGACGATCGCCGCCGAACGGCTCGCCGTCATCGCGGCCGTGACTCTGCCGATCACGGCCCTGTCGTCGATCCTCGGCATGAACGTCATCGTCAACGACCGGACATTGTGGTCCTGGGTGGCCCTGATCATCCTCGTGATGCTCGCGATGTCCGGTGCGCTTCTCGTCTGGGCCAAGCGCAAAGGCTGGTTCTGATTCGCGCGACGGGTCGAACGCGCACGGGGCGGTGGTGAGTGCGAGCGGGATTCGCCGGCGGGGGGAGTGGCTGTCGCCCGGATGTGAATCGCGCCGACTGGCGCGAGGGCCTGCGGTGCTGTACAACATACTCATAATTTTGTGATTCAGGTCACTTGACCGCTACTTGGGGAACGCCAGCACATGACCCGCACGACCGTGCACCAGGACGATCAGCACATCGCGTCGCCGCTCACGTCCGACGAGCAGCCGCGCCACACTCTGCGTCCGACTGTGTACATCGCTTCTGTCTCGGCAGCAACTGCCACCGCGCCCGCAGTCGTCGTGACGGGATCCATCCTCGTCGCGATTGCGACGTCGGTGTCAGTGCTCGCTGCCGTGGTGCTCGCCGGCGTCCTCATCTGACGTGTCCGCCTCGCGGATACACCGTTCGACCGCTACCGGCTCTTGCCGACGCAGAAGACAGAAGGCACGTGCATGGACACTCTCTCCACGCCGACGTCCGCACGCCGCCGCAGCTTCGCCACTGCTCGCGGCTCGATGAGCACGATCGACATCAAGAACCGTATCGAAGCGATGTTCCGCGAGGGCGACGAAGCAGACCGCGCGACCACCGCCGGAGCCGAGTAGCCCGGCGCTCGTCCAAGACGCCCGTCGTGATGCCGGGCCGACCGGATTGATGCCGGCCGTCCGCTACCGGACGGGCACGTGGCCGTGGTTCGGCGCTGCCAGTTGCACAGCCCGTCAGGTGTGCGCGATCCTGTCCACCTTGTCGAGCGCGGCGCTCACGGTGCTGCAGGTAGAGATCATCGCGGCGAGCCCGGTTGCTTCGAGTGGCCGGAGTACCGCTCGGCCACCTGCGAGCACCCACGTAATATGTTGTTGCCGAGCAGTTTCCGCAAACTCGGACAGTACCGACAATCCTGACGTTCCGACGAAGTCGACAGTGGTCATGTCCACGACGATGCGTGAGGACGAGCCGCCGTCCGTGAGTTGCGCGAGGGCGAGTGCGAAGGACGGGGCCGCCAGCACGTCGATGTCTCCGGTGATACGCCCCACTGTGGCGTCGACGGCCTGCGCGACTTCGACCACCATTCGGAGACCTCTCTCGGGGGAGGGGATGTCGCGGGTGGCGTACAGTCGCGGTTCCGCCTGGGGGCTGACACAGGGTGGCGTGCGGGTTGGTTTCATGACCCTCCGATCGGGGTGCACTCTGTGGGTGCCCGCGCGCCGGAGGAGTGAAGTAGTGGAGTCTCAGCGCGAACGCCACGGTGGGAGTGCGCGCATATTGGTCCACCGCGCTCCGCTGCGGCCCGGACAACCTGCGGCTGTGTTCTCAACCACGCTGGCTCAACACTACTTCTCCGTCAGGTGGGCATCAACCGATTGCCAACTTCACCGGACTCGCGACGGCGGACGCCGGCGCACGAGTGGTTCTTCAGTCGAACTTCGAATTGTGGTGCGCGATGATCTCGCGGGCGACGCCGGTGAGCTTGATGTTCATGTCCTGCGATGTCTTGCGCAGCAGGTCGAAGGCGCGGTCCTCGGAGATGTCGTGAAAGGCCATCAGCAGTCCGATCGCTTTTCCGATCTCACGGTTGCTGGCCAGCCCTGCGCGCAGGGTCTGGGCTTCCTGATGTTCATGGAGTGCGGTCAGCGTGACCGCGGCGAATGCCGTGATCAGAATCGCCTGATCGATGGATTCGTCGGTGAATGTCCCCGGAGTGTCCGAGAACAGATTGAGAGCGCCCACCTTGCGGCCCTTGATCAGGAGCCGGAAGCCTGCGGCGCCACGGACGGGGGTCTCGGCGATCGCCCGCTGCGCGAGGCGCGGCCACTGCGCCGACCGGGCGAGGTCTGCTTCGACCTGCGGTGCTTCCTTCTCGATCGCATCGAGGCACGGCCCTTCCTGCTCGGCCCGCTCGAGCGCGTCCACGTGGGCGGCGACGCTGTCGCTCGCCCCTACCGTGAGGTGCTGGTCATTCTGCTTCAGCATGATGCTGGCGTGCGTGCACCCGGGAACGAGGACCGCCGCGGCGTCACAGATCGCCTGATACACCTGCGCGAAGTCGTCGCCGCTGTAGACCATCTCGGCCAGCTTCGCGAAGACTGCGCTGGGAGAATCGCTGGGCATGACTCGCCTCCTGAGGTGCGACAACACGGCGTGTGCCGGGCGTCGCCTTTCTCGCGACGTCCGATCCAGTCTGCCAGAACAGCGGAGCCCGGATACTGCTCGTTCCCCACGGTCGGGGCGATTCTTGCTGCCTTCGCGCGTCGTGAGGGGAGGCGGAAAGGGTAGGGCTGTAACGCCACTGCGGCAGCGCGCGACTTGTCTGTTAACGCGTTGACACCTATTCGGGTGCTCCACACGCGCCACGAACGGATGGGGTGGACCATGGAACGTCGCGTTTCAGCACGCAAGGTCGCGCATCGACGAAGGATCGCAGGTTCTCTGGTGGCGCCCGGCGCTCTGGGACTGGCAGCGCTGCTCGCGACGCCGTGGTCGAACCCCGGTTCCCCGACCACGACGGCGACGGCCCTGACAGCTGCGGCGTCGAACGCGTGCTACGACATGGTCAGCATCGCCGTCGCCGGCCGCGGGGACACCCCGCGGCCGGGAACGCATCAGATGCTCGTGGCGCCCGACGGCACTCCGCTTCCCGCGTCGTACTCCAGCAACTACACCAGTCCGTGGATCGACGAGGTGGTGAACGCTCCCCAGCAAGCGGTCGGGGGAGGGTCGTATGCCGCCGTGTACGTCGAGTATCCGGCGAACATGAACTCCTACGAGGACGCCGTGAACGCCGGCGTCGACAACACCGAAGCCGTCATGCGCTCGATCCATGCGTCGTGCCCGGATACGAAGTTTTCGATCGTCGGCTACAGCGAGGGCGCCGATGTCGCACGGCGCGTCGCGATGGAGGTCGGCAATCAGGAGAGCGCAGACGGCTCGTACGAGATCCTCGACCCCGCATCAGTGGTCGGTGTCGTCATCCTCGCGGACGCGGGCAGAGACCTGGCCAGTGGGCCGTTCCCGGGTGCTGAGAACGAATTCCGCAATCCTGACGGTTTCGATCTCGCCTACCAGTCGGGGCAGTCGGGCACCCCCGGACGGGGTGCGCTCCCCGGCACCTCCGGCAGCTTCGGCGCGCTGGACGGCAAGGTGGCGTCCTTCTGCTCGGAGGGCGACCTCACGTGCTCCGCGCCCGAGAACATCGCCCTGCTGCAACTGGCAATCAACGTGGGACGGCAACTGAACGTCGACTCCCTGCAGAAGGACGGACTGACTCCGGCGACGGGCCAGGACCTCGCCGTGGTGCTCGGGCAGGTCGCGCTCGCCGCCTTCGCGGACATCCAGGCGCAAGGTGACTGGATGCAGTCCGACGAGACGTTCCTCGACGTCCTGGTCAAGGTGTCCGATCCGGCCTACAAGCCGGGTACCGCGACAACGGCGGCGAGTGCACAGACCGGCCCGATCTCGTCGAACAAGGCGGTCGACCTCGTGTACCTGCCGACGAAGGTGCGGAACGAGATCATCGGATTCATCGAGGACAACGAGAACACCATCCAGGTGGCGATGAGCGATCCGTACCAGCAGACGCTGGGCGAGGGCACCGGCCACCACTTCGACTACTGGCGTGATGCGGACGCAGGCGACGGGAAACCTCTGACGTCTGCCCAGTATTCCGCGGCCTGGCTGACCCACCTCGCGCAGGAGGCGGAGAAGGGGAGGCAGAGTGCCGCCGCTGCGGAGCCGTCGACGGCGAAGCTTGCTGCGGCATCCACGAAGTCGGCGGAGGGGACGTCGGTGGCTCCCACCGCCGACATCGCGACGAAACCTCGGTTGGCGAGCAGCGCAGGCACAACGACGCAGACGACCAGCAGTGTCGCGACCTCCACGACGACCCCGACGACAGCCCCGTCGAAGGTTGCGACGACCAGTTCGCCGGCATCTCCGCCCGCGTCCTCGGCTGCCGCCGAGGTGGTGGCGGAGACGACGCCGCCGACGGCGGAGCCGCCGACGGCGGTGGAGTATGCACCCGAACCGACGACGACGGTCACGACGGCGGTGGAGCCCACGCAGACCGTGGTGTCGCGGGCGGCAACCACCACCCCGGCCGTGACCACGACTCCTCAGCCGGCGGCCGGATGAACCAGGCTCACCGCGGCTGTCAGTGACCGGCCGGGTCGGTCAGTGACTCGCCGTCGAGTGCCTTGATCCGACGTCGCTCGAGAAGTACCAGCGTCGTGCCGAGCACGAGGCACAGCACGCACCCGATACCGCCGACGAGGGCCCATCCTTCGAAGCCGTAGCCTGCTGCGACGAGCGTCAACCCGAGCACGGCGATGCCGGCGGCGATCAGGATGTATCCCGGCCAGTTGCGGCCGTCGGTGATCGCTTCACCGGCGTGATTGCGCATCGTGTGTGCGGCGTCCTGCGGTCCGTGTTCGGGCGGGAGTCTTCGGCTCGGTCCGTTGTCCGGCTGATAGGTCACTACAGTCCTCCTGGGCTCGACCGGTGTGTCGTCAGTCGGTGTCGACGGTGTCGGATTCCTCCGCCAGCTCGGGTGCGTGCTCCCGGGTGGCCATGCCGCCGTCCCTGCCGTGGTCCACGGGACCCGGTCGGCCGCCCTTCGGTTCGTCCTTCTCCCGTTTCTTGTCCTCGGCCATGTGTGCCCTCTCCTCGTCTCCCGTGCCGCCTACCCGGGAGCCTCCCGGGCGAAACACGATGCGTTCCCGCGCACTTCACCGTTCGGGGGATTCCGATTCGTCTTCGCGCGAACGGTGCCGTGATTTCAGGATCGCGGCGAAGATTCCGAGTGCGATGAACATGCCGAGGGCGACCGCGGCGGCGACGGCCCCGGCGGCGGGTGACAGCACGAAGCTGAAGATCAGGGTCACCACGCCGATCAGTGCCAACCCGAGGGTGGCGATGCCGCACATCGCGAGGCGGTGCGACGCGGCGACGAGTTCCCGGAGCGCGTGGCGGCGAAAGAGCATGCGATGCAAGCCGGCCGGTGCCACCAACAACATGGTGGACGTCACCGACAGTGCGACGGTCGCGAGATAGATGGCCACCTCGCCGTCGGTGAGGTCCTCGAAACGCTGCTGGAACGGCAGCGTCAACAGGAAGCCGGTGAGAAGTTGCACTCCGGTCTGCACGACGCGCAGTTCCTGAAGGAGACCGTTCCAGTTCCGGTCGAGCCTCTGGGTGTCGGTCTCGTGGCGGGCACGGAAATTCCAGTTCGCATCGTCCCGATCGAGTCCTCGGCTGTCCATCGGCATCGGGTACCCATTATCGGACGGGAATGCACCGGGGCCCGCCCATCGGTGAGATGGACGGGCCCCGGACCGGGAAACCGAGAACTACCGTCTGCCGGTGACGAGTTTGACCAGGAACAGAAGTATGACGGCGCCGAGGAGGCACGTGAAGAAACTGAACCAGAGACCGCCGCCTTCGACGTCGGTACCGAAGAGTTTGAGGATGAAGCCGCCGAGCAGTCCGCCGACGACGCCGACGACGATGTTGAGGATGATCCCCATCTGGGCATCGGTCTTCATGATCTTGCTGCCGATCCACCCGGCGAGACCGCCGATGATGATCCAGCCCAGAATTCCCAGTCCTAACACGTATCAGTCCTTTCGAGAGGTGGCGAGTGGCCTGGAGTGGCCGATGCGGACCGGATCCCGCCCGGCCCGCACGCGTCTCACTGTTCGGCGCGTTGCCGTGCTTCCTGAGCCTCGGCCTTGCCGCGGGCCTTTTCCGCTTCGGCCTCCTTCTCGGCCACCTCGCGCTGGGCGGCGGCCTTGTCCTGCTGCGCCTTACCCTCGCGGGTGAGGTCGTCCTGGCCGGTCACCGCACCCGCGGCTTCCTTCGCTTTTCCCTTGACGTCTTCGACGACGCCCTTGACGGCCTCTGACGGTCCGCCCGTGTTCTCAGCCATGTTCGTGACCTTTCGTTGTGGATTGGGGAACTACGGTTCTCAGCGCGCCTGCGTGGCGGCCTGCTTCTCGGTGTGGGCGCCGTTGGTGGACAGGTTGCCGCCGGAGTTCTCGAGGTGGGCGCGCACGAACCACTGAAACTTCTCGAGTTCACCGGTCTGCCCGATGAGCAGGTCTTCCGTAATCGGGTCGAGCTCGCCGGTCTCGGAGATCGCCTTGCGGTTGTCCTCGACGACGCCGCTGTAGACGAGATCGAGTGCGCCCAGATGTGCCTGCGCCGTGTCGCGCTTCACCGAGTAGTCGTCCCAGGTGCGGTCGCGGGCGATCGCGGCCGGGGTGCCGTCCGGCGATTGGCCGAGGGCGGCGATCCGTTCGGCGACCGCGTCCGCGTACCCCCGCACCAACTCGACCTGCGGGTCGATCATCTCGTGTACGCCGATGAAATTCGGACCCACGACATTCCAGTGAATGTGCTTGAGCGTCAGGTGCAGGTCATTGTAGGCGCTGAGCCGCTTCTGAAGTATGTCGGCAACTCGCGCTCCCTGCTCGTCGGAAAGGCCTGGCACGGTGAACTTCGACATTCTCGGTCCTCTCTTTCGCTGCTACCTGCCGTCGGACTTCGGCGTCTCCGAAAAGTTCGGTACCGCACGCCGTGAGGCGGCGGATCAACACTCTGCGTACCCCCGGTCGGGATTTTCGAATCATGGGGCCGCGTTCGGTGATGCACAGTTCCTTCCTCGTCCGCAGAAGTTCCGACAACATGACCGTACTACAAAATCTATGCCTAACAAAACAGATCTTCTATGGTTCGGATGTCGGATGCAACGGAGGCAATACATCTCGATTCGGCAAACGCTCAGCGCGAACGGCCGCACACCCCCGGGGGAGGCACTACGTTCGGTCCAATTCGACCGGGTGTCGACCGTTTACACCGAGGAGAAGCGATGATCAACGTGGTTCTGCTGGTGGTTCTACTCGTCGCGAGCCTGGGCAGCGGAGCCGCGCTCCGCGGCCTGGCCGATCGGAGGGCAGCGCGGTGAGCGCGGGGGACACGCTGCGCGCCCGGCACTCGACGCCGCTACGCACGGGCACGGTGCGGTGGTTCAACGCCGAACACGGGTTCGGATTCCTCGCGCCGGCCGACGGATCCGACGACATCTTCGTGCACGTCTCCGAGATCGCCGGCGACGGCCACCGCATCCTGCTCGAGGGTCAGCACGTGCGTTTCGCCGTCTGCCGAACCGATACGGGCGATCAGGCACGGGACGTGCGGATCGCCTGACGCCGCGGCCGGGGAGGGCCGATCGCGTCGGACGTTCACACTTTGTTTCGCCGGCGGGTTGAGGCTCCCGGCAGCTGGGTACGCTGCCGGGAGTCGCAGAAACCGACGACACAGACGTGGAGTGCAGATGGCCGAGGTCGGCGAGGTAAGGCGTATGAAAACGAGATCCGGTGTGCCCGTGGAACTTCGTGTGGCAGCGGAGTTCGAACAACTGCCCGTCGTGCGCGCCGTCGCGGAAACTCTCGCCGTCCTGGGAGATTTCACGCTCGACGACGTGGCCGACATCAAACTCGCCGTGGACGAGGTGTGTTCGGAACTGATCGCGGCGGCCCCTGGAAGTGCCGAACTGACGTGCTCGTTCGCCGTCACGGAGACGGGGTTGCACGTGACGATCAGTGCACCCCTGACCCGGGGCGGGGTGCCCAACCGGGAGAGTTTCGGGTGGCACGTGCTCGAAACACTGATGAACGCTGTCACGGTGTCGGAAGCATCCGCGGCCACCGACGGATCCGCCGGACGGGCCGTGACGGTCGAACTGGTCAAATACCGGGGCACCATCTAGTGACGCCCGTTTCGGAGCGCGGCGAACGGCACCACCCCGGCAGAGACGACTACAAGGACGTGGCGCCCGCGATTGCGCGCCTCCGAGCGTCCGACGAGTCCGCCGGCGAGGCGTCCGCGCTGCGCGACGACATCATCACCCGATGTCTCCCGCTGGCCGACCACATCGCGCGCCGCTTCGGCGGCCGCGGGGAGGCCCACGAGGATCTGCTGCAGGTGGCCCGGCTCGGCCTGGTCAAGGCGGTCGACCGTTTCGACCCGGACCGCGGTTTCGACTTCGTGTCATATGCGGTGCCGACGATCATGGGGGAGGTGCGCCGGTACTTCCGCGACACGGGCTGGTCGATGCGGGTTCCCCGGCGCATGCAGGAACTCCACGCGTTGATCACCAAGGCCGTCGACGAGCTGTCGCAGGAGCTGGGGCGGTCCCCGTCGGCCAGCGAGATCGCGGCCGCACTCGAACTCGACGTCCGGGAAGTATCCGAGGGCCTGCTCGCGAAGAACGCCTACCAAACCTTGTCGATGGATGCCGCCATGGGTGATGATCCCGACGACCTTCCCCTCGCCGAGACGCTCGGCGAGGAGGATCCCGAGCTCGCGAACGTCGAGAGCCACGCCTCGGTGCGGCCCGCGCTGGAGAAACTCCCGCCCCTCGAACGACGCGTTCTGATGTTGCGGTTCTTCGGATCGATGACACAGACGGAAATCGCCCAGCGCGTGGGCGTCTCGCAAATGCAGGTATCGAGAATCCTGTCGCGGACCCTGTCGGGGCTGCGGGAGCAACTCGGCGGCGGCTGACCGGGGACGGCGTCGGTCGAATCTGCGGGTTTCCGCGTTCCCCGCGTTGGGCACACGACCGGTGATGATTCGATGGATGGACAAGAGGCTGTTGTACCCAGGACGGAGTCCGGGGCGTCTGCGCGCCTGGTCGCTGCAGGGTGGGCACACCGCGGTGGTGCAGTCGGTGAAGGCGGCTGTGGCCGCCGTGCTCGCGTGGATCCTGGCCGACCGCATTCTCGGGTTGCCGCAGCCGTTCCTCGCACCCTACGCGGCGGTGTTCATGATCGAGGTCACCGTGTCGCGATCGCTGCGGGTGGCCGGTGAACAACTTGCGGCGGTGTCACTCGGCGTGGTGCTGGCCGCGGTGGTCGGCGCCCTCGTGGACTCGGTCACCGTCGGGGTGGGTGCGACGGTACTGGTGGGCCTGCTGCTCGGCCGCTGGCACAGATTCGGTGCGAGCGGTGTGTGGGTAGCGGTCACCGCGCTGCTGATGGTGACGTACGGCGATTCCGACCAGCCGGGGATGCTCGGCGAACGGATCCTGGAAATCGCGTTGGGCGCGGTCACCGGCGTCGCCGTGAACGCGCTCCTTCTGCCCCCGCTGTATCTGACGCGGTCGGAGCGTGCGCTGACCGGGCTCGGTTCGACGGCCACTGCGCTGCTGCGCGACGTCGCCCGGGAACTGAGCGAACCGGGCACCGCCGAACCCGGTCGGTGGAGCGAGTGGTCGGCGCGGGTCCGGTGGCAGCTGGACGATGCACTCGACGCGGTGGCGTGGACGGAGGAGAGCGCACGGGGCAACTTTCGGCGGTCGGCCACGCCCGCCGCGACAGGAACGCGGTGGCGACGAGCGGTCGTGACTCTCTCGGAGAGTTGGCCCCTCTGCACGGAGCTCGTGCGCGCCGCTCGGCTCGCGGTGACGTCGCACCCCCCGTTCGATCCGCTCCCACCCGCGATCCGGGACGGTGCCGCCGCGTTCGTCGAGGCGCTCGCCGACCTGGTCGAAGCCGAGTTCGCCTTCCACGACGACCGCGAGGGATGGCGCACCGCAGCCCGGACCGCGCAGGCGCAGCTCCACGGCTTCGAGGACGCCGTCGCCCATTCCGAGAATCCGACCCGGGGTTCGTGGTTGAGCGCCGGCAGCCTCCTGCGGCCGTGTTCGGCGGCGCTGAGCCTGCTCACCGGGGAATCCGCCGCCGATCACGGGCGGCGACGGCGTTAGGACGGGGATCGGTGGACGGCGGAGGCCGCCGGGTCGAGTAAAGTCTTCTCGACGGTAGAGACAACTGCTGCGTTCGTTCAGTGGGTGTCCTGTCGGTTACACCCGGAATTTTGAGGTGTACCCGAGAATGACCGAGACTGCAGGTGAGCACCCGGGATCGCTGTCCCCTGACGTGGACGGTGCGACGATCGCCGCCCAGTTGGGTTCCCTGGCAACCGCACTCGACGAGTTCAATCGGAACTCCGGTTCGCAGATGGAGATGAGCCTGCTGCTCCAGCGGGTGTGCGAGCAGGTGGTGGACACGATCGCCGGCGCCGACATGGCCGGGATCTCGTTGTTGCGTGACGGGCGCGTGGTGACGGTGGCGGGCACCGACGACGCGGTCCGCGCGATCGACATCGACACCGTTCAGACGATCGACGGTGACTACTTCGGACCCGCGGGAGCGCGGAAGGTGGTCAAGGCGCGGGTGGACGAGGCCGCGCGCCGCTGGCCGGCGGTCGCCGACAATCTCGGCCAGGCCGGCATGCGCAGTTTCCTGTCCGCACCGCTCGCCGTCGACGAGGCCCTCGCCGGCACGCTGAACATCTACGGCGCGGGCGATCACGGCTTCAGCGAACTCGACGCTGTGGTACTGCTCGTCTACACCACGGCGATCGAAGGTCTGCTGCGGAGCGCCCGCAGCGTCGAGTTGGCGAGAAACGAGGTCACCGGCCTCACGCGGGCGATGAAGACCCGTGCGGTCATCGAACAGGCCAAGGGAATCGTGATGGCGCTCCAGGGCGTGTCCGCCGAGCAGGCGTTCGAGATCCTCGTCGCCCAGTCTCAGCAGGAGCACGTCAAACTGGCGGAGGTGGCCCGGCGGATCGTGGACTCGGTCACCAAGAATCTGGACTGACACGCGGTCCGGTGACGCCTCCGGTCAGTCGGCGGCAACCGGGGTGAGCGCACCGAGGAAGGACTGCGCCCACCGGTGCACGTCGTGGTCGAGGACCTGGCGGTGCAGCCTCGACATGCGGCGGCGGCCCTGCTCCCGCTCTTGGTCGAGCGCCGCCACGATCGTGTTCTTCACCCCGTCGAGGTCGTGCGGGTTCACGAGGTAGGCACCCCGGAGTTCGGCGGCCGCCCCGGCGAACTCGCTGAGCACGAGTGCGCCACCGAGGTCGGCGCGGCACGCGACGTATTCCTTCGCCACGAGATTCATTCCGTCACGCATGGGGGTGACGAGCATGACGTCCGCGGCCAGAAACAGTGCGATCAACTCGCTCCGATCGACCGGCTGATACAGGTAGTGCACCACCGGTCGCCCGATCTGGCCGTGATCACCGTTGATGTGGCTGACCTGCTCCTCGATGGAACTGCGCATCTTCACGTAGTGCTCGACGCGTTCACGACTCGGCGTGGCGAGCTGCACCATCACCGTGTCCGACGGGTCGAGACGACCTTCGTCGAGTAGTTCACCGATCGCCTCGAGCCGGAGGTCGATGCCCTTGGTGTAGTCGAGCCGGTCGACTCCGAGGAGGATCTTCCGCGGGTCACCGAGTTCGCGGCGGATCTCCGCGGCCCGCTCGACGATGCCCGGGTCGGTGGCCTGCTCGACCAATTGCCGGGAGTCGACGGAAATGGGGAACGCGCCGACCTGCACGACGCGATCGTCGAGCTGGACACGGCCGAGTGCACCGCGCACGCCGACGCCTGCCGTCGTGGTGTCGAGCCCCAGCAGTCTGCGCGCCAGGAACAGGAAATTGTTCGCCCCACCGGGCAGGTGGAAGCCGATGAGGTCGGCGCCGAGCAGACCCTCCACGAGCTCCTTGCGCCACGGCAACTGCATGAACAGTTCCACCGGCGGGAACGGGATGTGCAGGAAGAACCCGATCGTGAGGTCGGGACGCAGTTCACGGAGCAGGCGGGGCACCAACTGGAGCTGGTAGTCCTGCACCCACACCGTGGCGCCCTCGGCGGCGGTACGTGCGGTTTCCTCGGCGAAGTGACGGTTCACGTCCAGGTAGGTGTGCCACCAGGCCCGGTCGAAGACCGGTGCCACGAGCACGTCGTGATACAGCGGCCACAGCGTCGCGTTGGAGAAACCCTCGTAGTACCGCTCGACCTCGTCCGAGCTCAGTTCCACCGGAAACAGGTCGAGTCCACCGGACGAAATGGGTTCGACCTTGGTGTCGGGAACCCCCGGCCAGCCCACCCAGGAGCCGCGCTCCCGGCCGAGGAGGATGGGCTCGAGGGCGGTGACCAACCCTCCCGGGCTGCGTTTCCACCGAGTCGAGCCGTCGTCGAGAGTTTCCATGTCCACCGGGAGGCGGTTGGCCACCACCACGAAGTCGGAGGTGCCGTGCGGAGCGGTCTCGTTCACGCCGAGCGCCCACCCAGCCGAAATTCCGTGGTGACCAGCCCGAACGCGTCGTCGAGATCGGAGCAGAAGGGGATCCTGTCCGCCATGCCCATCGCCGTCAATGGTCTGCGGACGGAATTGTTTCCGGTCACCGCCCACGGCAGCGCAAGTCTGCGGGCGCGGGCGGCCATGACGCCGAGGATCGACAATGCCGACGCACAGCAGAACTGCACGTCCGTGAGGTCGAGCACGAACGGCAACCGCTCGTCGATCGCCTCGTCGAGGTGGCTGCCGAACGACGCGAGCGTGGTGACGTCGATGTCGCCGGAGATCCGGACGACGAGTACCCCGTCCGGGCCCGGCGCGCAGGCAACGACGAGCCGCCCGTGGTCGGGTCCGACCGCCCAGCTGAACAGCGTCGAATTCCCGGCACGATCGTGTGGTCGTGGCGGCGCATTCAGAACAGATCTCATCACGGACTCCTCACGGTAGAGCGACGAAGGAGACGGGCACGAGAGAAGGCGCGGCGACCGTGCCCGTCCGTTGCGGCTGGGGGCTCAACCGTGCAGGACTCCGACGTTACCCCACAAAATCGACGGTGGCGGAGAACCTTCGCCCGAGCAAACGGGTCCGGTCCACCAGTCGCGGCGGATTGCGCTGCTCGCCAGCGTGTTTCGCGCGCTCGATCGAGCGGGAATCGGGGCCTGGTAGCTATCGCGGCGGGATGGGTAATCGGCTCGCATGGAAATCATTGCCATCGTCATACTCGTCGCCGTGGTGGCGTTCGTCGTCGTACGCCGGCGGGCACGGAATCGGGACCGCCTGTGACCGGCTCCCGCGCCGACGGCGGTCACTACGGACGGCGCCGCTTCCTCTTGTGCGAACTGTCGCAGAACGGGGCGATGCTCGTCCGCCCACAGCGGCACAGTGCCACGGTGGCCCGGTCGTGGCCGATCGGGTTACCGTCGGGGTCCAGGATCCGCGCGGCGCCACGCACCAGGAGTGGGCCGTCGGGGCAGACTGTGATCGTCACGTCGGAGTCGTCGGTCCCGGCGGTGGGAATGGAGTTCATGTGACTACCTTGCACTCTCGGTCGATGTCGGACGCGGTGACGCGACGGGGAACGTCGATGCCCCTTCCGGCGCCGCGCGGTCCCGTGAGCGATCTACTGTTCACCATTCTGCGCGGAGATCGCGCCGACGCCACACCGTTCGTGCCGGCGGCGCGGTCGCTGGCGTCCGCGCTGGGCGAGGATCCGCGGGCGATCCTGCTCGACGACGATGCGCAGATCTGTCTCACCGCGCTGTACGAGTTGCACCTGCAGGGAATCACCGGTGTCGGCGACGACTGGGAGTGGAACGGTGATCTGATCGCCGCCCGGGCGGCGCTCGAAGCTCCGTTCGACGCCGCCATCCGCGACCTCGCCGACGCACCGACCGATGCCGGCGACGTGGTGGCGGCATTGTGGGACATGACGGCGCCCAGCACGGCCCCGGGGCTGTCGGGGTACATGGCCCACGACGCGGATCTCACGCAATTCCGCGAACTGTTGGTTCACCGGTCCCTCAACCAGCTGCGCGAGGCCGACGTGCACACTCTCGGCATCCCGCGGCTCGCGGGTGCACCGAAAGCCGCGCTGGTGGAGGTGCAGTCCGACGAGTACGGCGGCGGTCGGGCCGAGCGCATGCACTCGGCGCTCTTCGCGACGACGATGCGCGAACTCGGCCTCTCGGACAACTACGCGCACTACATCGACGCGGTGCCCGCCGTGACACTGGCATCGTTGAACGCGTTGTCCCTGTTCGGCCTGCACCGCAGCCGGCTCGGCGCCCTGGTCGGGCATCTCTGCGCCGTGGAGACCACGTCGGCGCTACCGAGCAAGAAGTACAGCGCGGGGTTGCGTCGCCTCGGGTTCGGGTCGGCGGCCACGCTGTTCTTCGACGAGCACGTGGAGGCCGATTCCGTGCACGAACAGATCGTCTGCCGGGACCTCGCCGGCGGTCTGGTGGCCGCGCGCCCGGAGGTGGGTGACGACATCTTGCTGGGGGCCGCCGCCTGCCTGGCCTTCGACGACCTCGTCGGCGACCACGTCGCCCGGTGCTGGGAGGAGCAGCGCAGTTCGCTGCGGCATCCCGTGGGGTAGGGGTTCAGGTGCCCGAGGCGGCCACAGCGTTCTCGAGATCGCTCAGCGACGTCTCCAGGTGCGCGATGATCCGCTGCAGATGCGGGACGGCGTGCCGGTCGCCGACGACACCGACGTCGAGCTGCCCCGACCGGCTCGTGAGGGTGATGCTCAGCGCCTGACCGCCCAGCACCGTCGGCGCCGGATACACCGCGTCCAGGCGGGCGCCGTTCCAGTACCGGGGCCGTGACGGGCCCGGCATGTACGAGATCATCACGTTGAACGGCGGGGGAGTGTCGTCGACGAACCGGCGCACCGGTTCCAGCAGGATCGGGCTGATCGCCAGCGCACTCATCACCTGGAACTGGGTGTGGCTGAGCGCGCCGAACACCCGGTTCGTGTGCTCCACCGATTCGCTGATGCGCGCGAGGCGCGCCGCCGGATCCGGCTCGTCGGTGGCCAGTCCGACGACCATCGCGCCGACGCCGTGGTCGCGGCCGCGTGGTCCGATCATGGTGCCGCCGAGGTCCAGCGGCACCGGCAGCATCGCCGTCAGCGGCGCGTCGGGCAGGGCGTACTGCTCGAGCAGATACCGGCGGAGCGCACCGGAACACATTGCGAGCACCACCGCGTTGATCGTGGTGCGGGCCGCGGTGGCCACCGACACCAGCCGCCGGATCGGCCACGACCGCGCCGCCAGTTTGCGGGCCCGGCCCACCGGAACGTTGAGCATCGTCGGCGGTGACTGCAGCGGAAGCGTGAGGTGCTGCTCGCGCACGCCGTCGTAGGCGACCTTCGCGAGTGCAGGCAGCACCCCGACGATGCTGGTGGCGGCCCGCACCCCGGCACGGACCATCGCGACGGGCAGCACCGATTCCCGCCGCGACGTGCCGGCCACCCCGGGGGTCCACGGTGCCGGGCAGTCCCGCACGTCGGGGTCGGTGGACAGGGCGTGGTGGAGCAGGCGCAGTCCGGCGGGCCCGTCCATCAACGACAGGTGAATCTTCGAGAACACGGCCGTCCGCCCGTCGGCGAGCCCCTCGATGACGTGCATCTCCCACATGGGGTGCTGCGGATCGAGCGGCATGCCGTGCATCTGGGATACCAGCGACAGCAGATCCTCCATCTTGCCGCGACCCGGGACCGCGGTGTGCCGCACGTGGTAGCCGAGATCGATGCGCTCGTCGAACGACCACCAGGGGTAGCTGGCCCCGCGAAGCGGGCGCACGGCGCGCCGGCGGAACATGTCCGACGCGGCCTCGTGCGACATCAACGCCTCGAACATGTTCCGTGCGTGGCCGGGGCCCGCCTCACTCGGCGGTTCGAACAGCTCGAGCGCCCCCACGTGCATGGGGTGGGACGGCGTCTCGAACAGCACGAACATCGCCTCGGTGGGGCTCATCACCGACATCCAGCGCCTCTTTCTCCGCTCGGGGCATGGCCGAGCATGCCCCGGCGCATCCCACGTCTCCAGGGTAAGCAGAACACGGAAACTTATTCCACAAGGCCGTTTTCACGCCACGACTGCTCATCCACGGTCGAGCTGCGGAAACACCGTCTCGCGGGCGAGGAGCAGCACGGCGGCGGCCACCGGAATCGCCAACAGTGCCCCGACGATCCCCAGCAACGCGCCACCGATGAGGACGGCGACGACCGTGACCATCGGCGGCACCTTGACGGTGCGGCCGATGATGCGGGGAACGAGCAGGTAGTCCTCGAACAGGCGGAGGGCGATGAAGAAGACGATGGTCGCCAGCGACACCGGCAGGGACACGGTGAGGGCGACCAGCGCCACCACGACGCCGGCGAGCGTGGAACCGACCACCGGGATCAGGTCCAGCACGGCGACGAGAACGGCCAGCAGCAACGGGTAGGGGACGTCGAAGGCGAGGAGCCACACGAACGTGAGGACGGCGGTGATCAACGAGATCAGCAGATTCCCCAGCACGTAGCCGCCGACCTTGGCGAAGATCTCGTCGCCGATCAGTATCGTGCGCGGCCGGCGGGAGTTCGGCGCCAGGCGGTAGATCGACGACCGGATGTGCGCGAAATCGGCGAGGAAGTACGCGGTGAGCACCACCACGATCACCATGCCGCTGACCGCGCTGAACACGAATTTCCCCGCGCCCACGAGCCCGCCGACGACGACCGGGACGTTGCTCGCGTCGAGCGCCTGACGTAGTTCGTCCTGCAGATGAAACCGGGTGCTGAGGTCCCCGAGGGCGGGGTAGCGCTGCTCGAGGTGACCCAAATAGTCGGGGGCGTTGTGCACGAGAGCGCCGCCCTGGGTGACCATCGGCGGGATCGCCGCGGCCAGGAACCCAGCCAGGAAGGCGAAGGCGACGACGAAAACCGTTGTGACGGCCGCCCATCGGGGAAATCCGTGCCGCACCAGCCAGGACACGGCGGGTTCGAGCCCGATCGCGAGGAACGCGGCGACGGCGATGAGGACGAGCACCCCGCGGGCCGCCAGCACCACCTCTATCAGGGCGTAGGTGACGGCGACACCGGCGGCGCCGGCCATGCCGATGAAGAACGGGGAACGGCGATCGAACCGCGGTCCCGGCCTGCCGAGGGGGTGCGACTCCGTGCTGATGCGGGCCGCGCTCTCCTCCGCGGCGACGATCGGCTGCTCGTCCGCGGGGGAATGCGGTTGGGCCACGTTGTCGTCGTGGCCCTCGGCGGCCCCGGTCACGGTCGCCGGACGACCCTGTCCCGCCGTCCGTGACCGGCATTGTCCCCGCCGATGCGCCGGCACCGGTCCGCGGCGGCCGGCCGGGTCGCGTCCGCGACCACGGGGCCGGGCATCGCCGGTGTCGAGCGGCAGTAGTCGTCGATCATCTCCACCGCCCGCTCCGCGCACACGGCGGGCGACGGCATCCGTCCGATACCGAGGCCGTCGATGACGACGACACTGCGACGGCCCAGTCCCTCTACGCCGAGACACCACCCGAAGGTCCGGTTCCAGGCCAGCACCGCGCTGCGTCCCGGCAGATAGTGCAGGCGGAACGGCAGAACGAGGACGGCGTCGAGTGCGTCGCCGGCCCACCAGTCGATGGAGTCGGCATGCACACTCCGGGCCACCGCGTGGATGTAGTCCCGAACGGTGTGGGTGTCGGCAACGCCTGTTCCACTCTTCATCGTCCACCGCCTCAGCTAGTAGACGATCGACATACCCGGCCCGGCGACAGTTGAAACTTCACTCACCGGGGTGCGCTCGAGGGGCGCGCCGCCGTCTTCTGCGGGTAGCCTCGCCGCATGCCGTACTTGGAGCGCTCGGGAGACGTGTTCGTGCTGTACCTCGGCGAGGAGGGGAAACGCGACAGCGAGAACGCATTTCACCCGGACTGGATCACGACGGTCGACGCACTGCTCGACCGGGTCGAGCAGCACGACGGCCCCGCCGCCCTGGTGACGACCGCGACCGGAAAGTTCTACTCCACCGGCCTCGACACGGGGTGGGTCCTCGCCAACACCGACAAGCTGAACGCCTACATCGACCGGGTGCAGGCCCTGTTCGCGCGTATCCTCACCTTCCCCTTTCCCACCGTGGCCGCGTTGGCGGGGCACACGTTCGGCGGCGGCGCCATCCTCGCCGCGGCCCACGACCATCGGGTGATGCGGGAGGACCGCGGCTACTTCTGCCTGCCCGGGATCACCATCGGGGCGAGTTACGCGCCCGGCAGCATCGCGCTGCTCGCGGCGCGGTTGCCCGCCCGGGCCGTGCACACCGCCCTGGTGACCGGCCGCCGGTACGGCGGCGTCGAGGCGCGCGAACTCGGACTCGTCGACGAGGTCGCTCCCGAGCAGCAGGTGCTCGCCGCGGCCGTCGAGCACGCGGAGGGTCTCGTCGCGACGCGCGGGCGCACGCTCGGCGAGATCAAGGCGTCGCTGTACGCGGACGCCGTCACCTCGCTCCGCACCCCGGTGGCGAATCTTCACGCGCAGGAGGCGTTGAACGGCGGCTGACCCACACGGAAATGCTCCGGAATGGGTGTCCGCCGAGAAAACGGGTACTACAAACGGCGAGGGGCGGTGCGTCGGGCACCCGCCCCCACCGGAACCCGGAGGCGAGCACCATGAAACGCGTTCTGACACTTGTCCTGCCGATTTTGCTCGCCGCCCTCGCGCTGACGGCGTGCGGCAGCGACAGCGGGGATTCGTCCGGTTCGACCGAATCGACGCAAGCCGGCGACCACTCGGGCATGCCGTCGATGTCCATGTCGATGCCGATGTCCATGCCGGCGGGCGCCGAGGAGCAGGGTGGCAAGGAGATCGTGATCAGCGACTTCAAATACACCCTCCCCGGCACGTTCGCGCCGGGAGAGCAGGTCACCGTCCGCAACAACGACACCGCCGAGCACACCGTGACGGCGGACACCGGCGACCTGTTCGACGTCGAGATAAAGGCCGGCGAGACCGCGACGTTCACCGCCCCCGGCCAACCGGGGACCTTCGCCTTCCACTGCACCTATCACCCGAACATGGTGGGCACCCTCGAGGTTCGGTGAAGGGCGTCAGTTCAGCGGCTCGATGCGGAAGACCGTGCACCGGTCCGCGGCGGCGGCGAACGCCTCGGGCGTGGCGTTCGCGACGGTCCCGGCTTTGAGGAACATGGTGACGCCGTGCGGGACGCGGGCCGGGAACTCGCGGAGGATCCGGCCCCGCTCCGCGACGGGTAGCGGCACCAGCCGAACCCGTTCGCGATGCCGGCCGCGGGTCAACTCACCGCGCCCAGCGGCAAGGGCGTTCTTGGCCCAATCCGATTCGGCGTACCCCGCGACCACGTAGCGCGCGCCGTCGACCTCGTACGGGGTGACGGGGGTCGACCGCGGCACGCCCGTGGTACGGCCGGGGACGGTGAGCGCCTGCATCGGCATGGGAACACCCACCCGGTGCAGGCCGACGATCACCTTGTTGACGTAGGCGAGGTACCACGGCGGCATCACTCGGTCGGTCCGGCGCACCATGATCTCGACTATAGGTCCGGAGGGGCGGTGGAGGGTTCCTCGCTGTCGCGCCACCAGCAGAACACGAACAGGGCCAGTGAGGCGACGAGGGTGGACACCACCCACACCGTGAGGGCGATGTCGACCCACGACCCGATCGGCGGGCTGCCCGGGAGGATGCCGCGCAGCGGCACCACGGCGAACAGCATCGCGGCCATCCAGCCGAGCATGTCCGTGTCGACGGCCCGTTTGCGCCGGAACGTCTGCAGTGCGACGAACGCGGCGAGCACGGCGAGGGTCGCCATCATCAGCAGGAGGATCCCGGCGTAGATGAGATTCCCGCCGGTGCGGGCGAATGTCACATCGGCACCGGTGCCGATGCGGGAGACGTCGGCGTCGAGCGCGACGGGCTCGGCGCGCGTCTTCCACCCGTCGACCCGGCCGTCCAGCAGCAGCCCCGTCGGCACCAGTTCCCGGTCTGCGCCGAGACCCTCGTACGCCTCCACCACCATCGGGTTCACCTCGAATCGGTCGAACGGCCAGATGGCCGCGTTGCCGTCGGTGATGAATTCGGTGTCGATCGTCGTGGGTGTGGTGCCGGCGTGGAACACGATTTCCTCGTGGCTCGTGGTGGGAACGAGCGAAACGGTGATGTCGCGGTTCAGGGTGTCGCCGTTGGCGTGGAGGAAATCGGCCCCGGCGGAGATCGTCACCTCCGCCTGCAGCCGATCCGTCGTCGGCTGCAGGGACTTCGTCGTCACGAGCACGATCACCTCGTCGTCGCCGCCCACGAACGGTCCGCCTTCGATGTACTCCCGGCTGCTCAACCCGTACACGGTGAGCGACGCCGCATAGATCAGCGCCAGCAGAAGCGCCGGCGCGACCCACCGGAGCCGGCTACGCGCGGAGACCGAAGACGCTGCCACCGTCGCAACATACCGCCGTCCGCCGCGGGTGGACCGGGTTTCGTCGCCCGATCAGATCCCGGTGTACACGGTCTTGCCCCAGGTGTAGAAGTCCAGTGCGGTGCGGCCCTGCTCCCGGAACGTGTTGGTGGAGGAGTCCTTCACACCGCCGAACGGCACATTCAGGTCGAGACCGGCCGTCGGGCGGTTGATCTTGACGATCCCGGCCTGCGCCCGCGCGGCGAAGTCCGTGGAGCGGGTCAGGCTGTCCGTGCAGATGCCCGCGGCGAGTCCGTAGCGGGAATCGTTGACGGCGGCGAGCCCCGCCTCGTAGTCGGCGACCTCGAGGACGGCGACGATCGGGCCGAAGATCTCGTCGGTGACCGCCGGGTCGTCGTGCGGCAGATCGGTGAGGACGGTGGCGGGGAAGAGGAGCCCGGCCGACGGATCGCCGTCGTTCTGTCCGTGCCGCAGTGTCGCGCCCCGCTCCACGGCGGAGCGCACGGCGGCCCGGTTCTGGTCGAACTGCGGGCGGCTGACCACGGCGCCCATGCGGGTCGTCTCCACCGCGCCGTCACCCGGAACGTAGAGCGCCGCCTGCTCGACGAGTTCCTCGACGAACCGGTCGCGGATTCCGGGTGTGACGTACACGCGGGACGTGGCGGTGCACGCCTGCCCGGTGAGTCCGAACGCCCCGGCGGCCACGACCTGGGCGGCGCCGCGGGCGTCGTCGAGCACGAGGACGGCGTTCTTGCCGCCCATCTCCAGCTGTACCCGGGCCCCGCGGGCACCGAGGATGTCGCGCAGCTCCGATCCGACGGCGGTGGACCCGGTGAACGACAGTCCCGCGACCCGCGGATCGCGTGCCAGGGCGTCGCCCACGACGCGTCCGGGCCCGTGGACCACGTTGACGACACCGGCGGGGAGGCCGGCGTCGTGGAGGGCGCGGGCGAGGTGCGTGGCGGACAGCGGGGTGAGTTCGGCGGGCTTGAGCACCACGGTGTTGCCCGAGACGAGCGCTGGGGCGGTCTTCCACGCCGGGATGGCGATGGGGAAGTTCCACGGCGTGATGAGCGCGAAGACGCCGAGGGGTTCGCGGCGCGTGGTGATGCCGGTGCCGGGGAGCCCGCTGGGCAGGACCTCGCCGGTGGCCGCCCAGCCGAGGGAACCGAAGAACCGCAGCACGTCGACGGCGCGTTTCACCTCGCCGCGGGCTTCCGCGAGGGTCTTGCCTTCCTCCCGGACGAGGTCCGCTGCCACCCCGGACTCGCGTTCCTGCAGCAGAGCCGCCGCCGCGAGGAGGATGGCGCCACGGGCCGGGGCGGGGAGCGCCGCCCAGGCGGGCTGGGCCGCGGCGGCGGCCGCGACGGCGGCGTCCACCTCCGCGGTGCCGCCGGCGGGGGAGTAGGCGGCGAGCTCGTCCGGGCGGGCCGGATTCCGGCGCGGGGTGTCGGCCTTGCCCCGCCATTCGCCGTCGATGAGGTGCTGCGCGGTCGGGGTGGAGTCGTCGAGACCGGGGACTGCGGGCTCGGGAAGTGTCGTTGTCATCGTGGTCCTTGGGTCGGCCTGGTCAGAGGTTGCGGATCAGTCCGCCGTCGCAGCGGAGTGCGACGCCGGTGATGTACGACGCCGGGGCGCTGCACAGGAATGCCGCGGCGGCACCGAATTCCGTGGGGTTGCCGTAGCGGCGGGCCGGGATGGTCTTGCGGGATTCGAGTTCGATGTCGGTGACCGTGACGCCGCGGCGCTTTGCGGCGGCGACGTCGAGTTCGGCCACCCGGTCGGTGGCGATCCGTCCCGGCAGGAGCAGGTTGACGGTGACGCAGTCGAGGGCGACCTCGGCGGCCAGGGTCTTGAGGTAGCCGGCGAGGGCGGCGCGCCCCGTGTTGGACACCGCCAGATTGGGCAGGGGTGCGGCGATACCCGACGACCCGATGGCCAGGACCCGCCCCCAGCGGCGCTCGCGCATGCCGGGCAGCACCCGGGAGACGAGCGCGTGGTGCGGGCGGAGCAGGAGGTCGAATGCCGCCGCGAGATCGTCCGAGCCCAGCGTCGCCGCCGCGCCGGGTTTCGGTCCGGGTCCGTTGAGGACGAGGATGTCGACCGGTCCGAGTTCCCGTTCGGTGCGCTCGACGGCGGCCGCCGTGCCCTCCGGGGTGCTCAGGTCGGCTTCGACGGCGATGGCCCCGTCGAGTGAGGCCGCGATCTCCGCGGCGCGCTCCCGTCGCCGTCCGGTGACGGCCACCCGGGCGCCTTCGGCGGACAGTGCGCGGGCGACCGCGAGGCCGAGCCCGCCCGTCGAGGCGGCGACGAGCGCGGCCCTGCCGGTGATTCCGAGATCCATCAGATCCTCCCGGCCGTGAGCGTCTCGCATGCCTGCGACGCCTCGGACAGGTGACTCCGCAGACTGTCCCGCAGCACCTCCGGGAATCCCACGGCCGGTGCCCGCACGGCCGCGTCGCGGATCAGTCCGCGCTGCAGCAACAGTTCCTTGCGGACGGCGAGAGCGATCTTGGCCTGCTGCTCGAAATTGACGAGCGGCAGGAACGGTTGCAGGACGTCGCGTGCCGCCTCGTAGCCGCCGTGCTGCCACGCACGGACGCAGGCCACCAGCGCTTCCGGGTAGGAGAATCCGGTCATGGCGCCCGCCGCGCCGGCGGCCAGTTCGTCGAGCAGGCCCTGCCCGCCGAGCCCGCCGAAGACCGGAACATCCACGGCGGCAGTCAGTTCGGCGACGGCCACCGAGGTCGGTGGGGACTCGGCCTTGACGGCGGCCACGAACTCGCACCGCCGGACGACGGTCGCCACCGACGCCGCGCTGACGGCCACACCGCTGGCGGCCGGGTAGTCCTGCAGGACGATGCGGGCGCCCGTGACCCGGTGCACGGCCTGCAGATGGTCGGTGACGACGCCGGGGTCGGCCGAGTTGGCCTGCACCATGAACGCCCGGATCCGGTCGCCGGCCACGGACCGGGCGGCCCGGATCTCCTCGACGACCGGCCGGGTGGCCAGGGCGGTGACCCCCACGACGAGCGGAAGGTCCGACGCCTCGGTGACGGTGTCGAGGACGAGTGCTCGTTCGTCCGCGGACAGCGCCGCGGCTTCCCCGAAGACCCCGAGCACCGTCAGTCCGACGGCACCGACCGACTCGTAGTGCTCCACGAGGGTGGCGAGGCTGTCGGTGTCGACGTCCTGGGTGCTGCCGGTGAACGGTGTGGCGACGACGCCCCACACCCCGTGTTCGAGTGCTTCACGCATGGTTTTCCTTTCCGTTCTGCTATCGGCCCGACCACACCGGTGCGCGTTTCTCCTGAAACGCCAGCACGCCCTCGGCGGAGTCCTTGCTGTCCAGGGCCTCCATGAGCGCCGGAAGCCGCTGCCCCCGGGCCTCGGTGGCGGTGAGATGCGCGGTGCGCGTCACCATTTGCTTGACCGCGCGCACCGAGGTGGGGGCGCATGCCAGGATCTGTGCGAGCCAGCGGTCCACCGCGGCGTCGAGTTCTCCGGCCGGGACCACCTCGTTGACCAGGCCCATGGCAGCCATCTCGGCGGCGTCGGCCTTGCGCCCGGTGAGCAGCAGTCCCATCGCCTGGGTGTAGGGAACCCGGCGCACCAGTTGATGAATGCCGCCGTCGAGCGCCAACCGCCCGACCCGCGGTTCCGTCAACCCGAACCGGGCGCTGTCGGACGCCACCACGATGTCGGCGCCCAGCACGATCTCCATGCCGCCGCCCAGCGCGTAGCCGTTGACCTTGGCGATCACCGGAACGTCGAGGGTGGCGCGCAGACTCAAGCCACCGAAGCCGTTGGCATCCAGTTCGGCCCAGTACTCGAGGCCGGTTTTGTCCACGGCGGCGGAGCTCATGTCCGCTCCCGTGCAGAACGCCTTGGTCCCGGCGCCGGTGACGACCACCGCACGGATGCCGCGGTCCTGCTCGAGCTGTTCCCAGATGCCGTTCAGGCGTGCGGTGGTGGGACCGTCGACGGCGTTGAGCACGTGCGGGCGGTTGATCGTCACCGTGGCCACGCCGCTGTCGATGGCCAGGATGACGTCGTCGGCGCCGGTCACTTCAAGACCCCCAATTCGATCAGACGGGCGATCGCGTCGTCGTCGAAGCCGTGCTCCTTCAGTACCTCCGCGTTGTGTTCGCCGAGACGGGGTGCGCTGTGCCGGATCGTGGGTGGGGTGGCCGAGAGCCGGATGGGTGCGTTGAGCATCTTCACGGTGCCGAGGGCGGGATGGTCGGCCTCGACGATCATGCCGTTGACCCGGGTCTGTTCGTCCGCCAAGGTCTGTTGGAGGGTGTGCACGGGAGCGTTCAGCAGACCCTCCTCCTCGAGCCGGTGCGTCCAGTACTCCGTGGTGTTCGTGGCGAATCGCTCCCGGAAGATCGCCTGGAGGGCGGGTTTGTTGTCGAATTGGAGTTGCTGCGTGGCGAATTCCGGTCGGAGCGTGAGGTCCTCGCCCACGTCGAGGGCGCGGGAGATGTGGAGCAGCGGGTCGGCGGTGAATCCGCCCACCATGCAGACGGCTCCGTCCGTGGTGGGAAAGACGCCGGTGAACGGCATGGCGCCCCAGTTCACCTCGTAGCCGCGGTTGAGCTGCATGCACGCCTCCTGCATCTGCATGTGCAGCATGGAGTCGTACATGGTCACCTCGACTTTCTGCCCGGTGCCGTGCTGATCGCGGGCGCGCAGCGCCAGCAGGATCCCCTGCATGAGGTGCATGCCGGTGGTGTAGTCGCACAACGTGGTGGGGTAGACGACCGGCGGCGCGTCGTCCGATTCGCGCCGCCACATGACGCCCGAATAGGCCTGCGCGATGGCGTCCTGACCACCCTTGTGGGAGTAGGGGCCCTCGGTGCCGAAACCGGTGCCCGAGGCCCAGATGATCCGCGGGTTGTCCTTCCGCAGTTCGTCGTACCCGAAGCCCATGCGTTCCATGACGCCGGCCCGGAAGTTGCTGACCACCACGTCCGCATCGCTCATGAGGGTGCGCAGCACGGCCCGCCCGTCCGCCGTACGGGTGTCAACGCTGATGCTGCGCTTGTTGCGGTTGACGGCCAGGAAGATCGGGTTGTCCTGGCCGTCCGGGTCGGGGAACGAGTTGCGGGCGATGTCACCGGCGCCGGGTCGTTCGACCTTGATGATGTCCGCGCCGTAGTCGCCCAGCATCTGCGTGGCGCTGGGGCCCATGTACACCTGGGTGAAGTCGACGATCTTGATCCCGGCCAGCGGCAGCGCCGGGCCGGCGGGGGCCTCGGTCGGGACGTGCAACTCTGCGGTGGTCGTGCTCATGCCGGAACCGTCTCTTCCTGGTCGAGGGTGGCGTTGGCGGAGGGGATGTCGCCGGGGTCGGCGCCGTGACTGCGCATGCCCGCCTGGATGTCGAGGGCGGACACGGTGCGGACGGTCACGCCGTCGCGGACGGCGAGGGCCGCCGCGACGCCGACGGCCTGACCCATGGCCATGCACGGCGGGATCTCGCGGGACATCTTCTGCGCGTCGGGTGTCGCCGAGTAGTGCCGGCCGGCAACGAGTAGCTGCTCGATTTCCTTGGGGAGCAGCGAGCGGTACGGGTAGTAGTAGTCGCGTCCGCGGGCGACGGAGTCCGCGAAGTGCCGTCGCGTGGTCACGTCGTCCTTCGTCATGACGTACTCGCCCGCGAGGAGGCGGGTCTGCCGGACCCCCATCTGGGAGGCGACGTCCACGATGTGGCAGTTGCCGAAGCCGGGGAGGTGTTCCTTGACGTAGTCCACGGCCTCGGTGATGCGGTCGCGGGCCGCGAACTCGGCGGCCGTGAGGTCGCCCGGATCGGTGCCGTCGAATCCGCTCATATGAGGGGCGTTGCACCAGACGACGCCGTCGAGCGGGGTCTTGAGCCACCACAACTCCCACGCGCCGCCGAGCAGCCGTTTGATCTTGCGGTTGATCGCCCGGGCTTCCTTGGGGTTCTCCTGCTCGAAGCGTTCGGCCGCCGCCGTGTCCACGCCGCCGAGGCGGAAGACGAGAGTGGTGATGTAGCTGTCCTTGATGTGGTCGGCGCCGGCCCGGGAGGCGACGTCGATGTCGCCGGTGGTGTCGATGACGACGTCGGCGAGAAACGCCTGGGGCCCGGATTTGGTTTCGCACACCACACCCCGGACGACGCCGTCGTCCACGACGGGACGCGAGAACCACGTGTGCAGGCGGAGGGTGACACCGGCCTCGCGGACGAGGTCGTTGGACACGCGCTTCCAGCCGTCGGGATCGAACGCGGCGGCGTAGCAGATCGGTTTGGGGGTGGTGTGGGAGTGGAAGTCGAACGTCCCGTACCGGCCCCAGGTGTTCCACAGTTCCGTGGACGCCGCGCGGTCCTCCCGGGGCGGGACGACGGCCAGGCCCAGGGCCTGGAGTCGCTCCACGTATTCCGACACGATCCCGGTGACCGTGATGTCCTGGCCGTTGATCATGTCGTCGAGGACCAGCACCATGCCACCGGACGCCAGTCCGCCCAGCGACGAATAGCGTTCCAGCAGGGTCACACTGGCTCCGGAACGGGCGGCGGTGACGGCGGCGGCCACTCCCGCGGGGCCACCGCCCACCACGAGGACCTGGGAGCGGTTGACGACGGGGGCCACGAGGTCATGGCTGGTGATGCGCAGATCGAGAGTGCTCATGGGTGGGGAAGTCCTTACTTTCCGACGAAGATGCCGTTGACACGGCGGGCAAGCAGGTAGAAGACGATGCTGAGAACGGAGAGGACCGCGACGTAGACCGGGAAGATCCAGGTGGCGTCCACGGATTGGAACCAGACGAGCAGGTAGGACGCGGTGCCGCCGAACAGTGCGACGCCGACGCCGTAGCCCAGCGACACGCCGGCTCCGCGGCAGTTCTTGGGCATCAGCGACGTACTGACCACGTTGTACAGGGTCATGTTCAGAACCAGGATCACCGAGCCGCCGAGAAGCACGACCGCGAAACCGCCGATCCCGGGTTCGACGTACATCAGCATGAGGAAGACGGCGGGGACGGCCAGGGCGCGGGTCCACAGGAACCAGCGCGACATGGACTTGCCGTCCGTCAGCTTGCCGACCAGCCAGCTGCCGAGAACCAGGACGACGCCGAGGGCGGTGGTCCAGGCGAAGACCGCGGTGGGATTTTCCCTGAAGTTGCTGCGGGCGGCCGTCGGCAGTCCGACGTTCCACGCGTAGTTGTATGCCTGGGCCGCTCCCACCACGAAGACGATGGCGACGACGCTGAGCCAATGCTTGCGGACCCCGGTCCAGACGGCGCCGGTCGTGTTGTCCGCGAGTTCCTCCGGGCGCATCGTCTCGGGCAGTGCCCGGCGCAGGTACACGACGACGATGCCGAAGACGGCGCCGATCACGAACGGAATCCGCCATCCCCAGTCGCCCATGGCCGCCCCGCCGAGGGTCAGACTGCACAGGAAGCTGACCAGGGATGCCAGGAGAACGCCGAGGTTGACGTAGAACGACATGACGCCCGCCACGAGGCCTTCCCGGCCGGCCGGGACGAGCTCGACGGCATGGGCCGTGGACAGCGGCGCCTCGATACCGGTGGAGACGCCCTGCACGATCCGGCACACGACCAGAATGGCTCCGGCCCAGGCCCCGATGTGGGCGTAGCCGGGGGTGATCGCGATGATCAGGGTGGTCACCGCCATCGTGCTGATGGAGATCAACATGACTCGGCGGCGACCGATTCGGTCCGCCACGGTGCCGAGCAGGACGCCGCCCAACGGCCGGAAGGCGAACCCGACGGCGAAGACGGCGAGGGTGTTCAGCGTCGCGCTGAGAGGGTCGGAGGCCGGGAAGAAGTTGGGCCCGATGAACGCCGACAGGAGTCCGAAGACCATCCAGTCGTACCATTCGAGGGCGTTGCCGAGGCCGAGGCCGAGGAGGCCCTTGCGGACCTCAGGGGTGAGGTGTTGCTGCCTGCTTGATGCTGTGACAGTGGTGTCGAGCAATGGTCTTGTCCTTACGCTGGCACCTCGAAGGGTGCAAGAGGGTATGACGCATCACGGCAACGGGACGCGTTGTGTCCGGTCGCGTAGGCGACCCGACAGTAAGGAAGGTCGGGCGGACGGCCGGCGGACGCCGGGCTCACCACGGGGTGGTGTGTCGACCCGATTCGCTACGCATACCTCTTCGTAGCTGGCGTGGTACCGGGCGCACTCGGCGCCGGGCTCACCACGCGTGTGGCGCGTTGACCCAGATCGCTACGCAAACCTCTTCGTAGCGGTTCTTGTACCAGTGCGGAATGTCCGAGGAGAAGGTGATCGAGTCGCCTGCCTCCAGGGAATGGCATTCCCCGTCCAGGTAGATGTCCTTGCGGCCGGCGAGAATGATGCCGAATTCTTCGCCGCTGTGACGGAACGGGGTCGCGCTGGTGTCGTGCCCGGGTGGGGTTTCGATCCACTGCGCCTCCAGGGCGCCGTTCTGATCGGGAGTGAGCAGTTCGTAGACGGCCTCACCCATCGACTTCTTGGTGACGCCGACGAGATTGCGCCGCTCGTGCTTGCGCACGACCGGCGACTTGCTGTCCGGTTGGCCGATGAAGAATTTTCCGACCGGGATGTCCAGCCCGTGGGCCAGTTGAGCCAGGGTGGTGAAGGACGGATTGGCCAGACCCCGTTCGATCTGACTGACGCTCGCCTGGCTGAGACCGGTGACCTCCGAGAGTTGGGCGAGTGTCATGCCCTTCTCCTTCCGCATGGAGCGAATCTTGTTGCCGACGGTGGTCAGCAGCGCGCTCGTAGCGGCGGGAGTGTGCGCCGGGCTCTCGGTTGTCATTGGCGTTTCCTCCCGCTGGGTGACCTGACTCACAGAACTATAGTGAAGATTTTCAGTGAGTCAATGGGTTCTTATTGATTATCGTAAAAAAATTTACTAAACCGAAGATTCAGGGTTGTCCCGGTCCGGGCACACCCCGGCGTCGATGAGTGTGTGGGTCCGCGCGAGTCCATATCCGAAGACATCGCAGTGTGAGGACATCGCCTTCCGAGAGGCAAGGACCCGCTCATGACAGCTTCACTCGAAGGCAAGGTCGTATTCGTCACCGGCGCTGCACGAGGGCAGGGCCGCAGTCACGCGGTGCGCCTGGCGCAGGACGGGGCGGACGTGATCGCCGTCGACATCTGCAGACAGATCGACTCGGTCGCCTACCCGCTGGCGACGCCGGACGACCTGGCCGAGACGCAGGCACGGGTGGAGGCGCTCGGGCGCAGGATCGTCTGCCTCGAAGCCGACGTACGCGACGCCGCCGCGATGCGCGCCGCGGTCGCCGAGGGCGTGGCGCGCATCGGTCCGATCGACATCGTGCTGGCCAACGCGGGGATCGGCATGATGTCGGACGACGCCGGCGAGGAGGCGGCGTTCCGCGACCAGCTCGAGGTGAATCTGTTCGGTGTGTGGAACACGGTGCAGGCGGCGGCCCCCGGGATGATCGAACGCGGCCGCGGCGGCGCGGTGGTGCTGACCGGTTCGACCCTCGGTCTGGTCGGGCGCGGCGGCAACGGCCGCGGCGGATCCGACGGGTACTGCGCGAGCAAGCACGCCGTGGTCGGGTTGGCGCGTACCTGGGCGCACTGGCTGGCGCCCTACGACATTCGGGTCAACTCGGTGCATCCGGCGGGCGCCAACACGCCCATGGTGGTGAACGACGCGGTGGCCGCTCTGTTCGCCGACGCCCCGGCCTCCAGCGGCGCCGACGTCGGCAACCTGCTGGACGTCGCGCTGATCGAGCCAGAGGATGTCAGCAACGCCATTGCGTGGCTGGTATCCGATCAGGCGCGCTACGTCACCGGCGTCGCGCTTCCCGTCGACGCCGGATTCACCGCCCGGTAGTCAGCAGCAGCGGCGGGACCGCGACCATCCGTCGAGCACGAAGCCGAGCCCCATTCCCAGCATCCACGTGTCCTTCGCGACGGCGATGCCGTTCTCGTTGGGCCAGATGCTGCCGGGGTTCCGCAGGGCGGGTGTCCGGAGGTACATCGTCACGAGTCCCCCGGAGAACGCGGCGAGGGCGGCCCCGGCCACGGCGGTCGGCACGATCGGGGTGAGCAGCGCTGCGCCGACGCCGATCTCGGCGGCCGACAGCAGGGTGATGAATCGTTCCGGCGGAATCGCGCCGAGGAACGGGAACGCCCCTGCGGCCATGCCGTGAACGGCCGCCGCGGTCTGTTCGTCCGCGGACCGCTTCTGTATCCCCGAGTGGAGAATGAATCCCCCGGTCGCGATGCGACCGGGTAGGTCGCCGAGTGCGGGTAGCTGCATGGTGGTCTCCTGTCGTCCGGCCGAACCGGTGGTCGGTCTCCATTTCCCAGCCTCCCACCCTCCCGACGGCGGGGAGCGCTTTCCGCGGAGTCCGGTGCGGTGTGCTCGGGACGGTGCTGTGGGGACGCTGAGAGTGCATGGCCCGCCGCGTGCCGGTCTGTTGTACTGAGGTCTCGCGGCAGAGGGAGGAGACGCCGGTGCGGGTTCTTCTGGTCGAGGACGAGACCCGTCTCGCCGAGACGGTGCGCCGTGGATTGACGGCGGAGGGTTTCGTCGTCGATGTCGAACACGACGGGTTGGCCGGTTTCGAGGCGGCGCTCACCGGGGGTTTCGACGTGGTCGTCCTCGACATCATGCTGCCCGGCAAGCACGGGTACGACATCGTGCGGGACCTACGGCGCCGTGAGGTGTGGACACCGGTGCTGATGTTGTCGGCCAAGGACGGTGAATACGACCTGGCCGACGCATTCGATCTCGGTGCCGACGACTACCTGGTCAAGCCGTTCTCGTTCGTGGTGCTGGTGGCCCGGTTGCGGGCGCTCATCCGCCGCGGCGCACCGCGACGGCCCGCCGTCCTCACGGCGGGCACCCTGGAACTGGACCCGGCCCGGCACCGCGTCACCCGGGACGGCACCGTGCTCGCGCTGACGCCCCGGGAGTACAGCGTCCTGGAGTTCCTGATGCGGAACGCCGGATCGGTTGTCACCAAGCAGGAGATCCTGCAATCGGTGTGGGACACCCACTACGAGGGCGACGACAACATCGTCGAGGTGTACGTCGGCTATCTGCGTCGCAAGGTCGATGCGCCGTTCGGCGCGAACAGCATCGACACCGTTCGCGGCGTCGGTTACCGGCTGAGGTCCGGCGACGACTGAGCGGCGCCCCCGAGCGGCAGGGTGATCACGAATCGTGCTCCACCCGAATCGCTTTCGGTGACCTCGACCGTACCTCCGTGGGTCGCCACGATCTCGGCGACGATGGCCAGACCGAGGCCGGCGCCACCGGAATCCCGGGTGCGGGGCGTGTCGAGTCGGACGAACCGTTCGAAGATCCGGTGCCGGTCCGGCGGGGCGATCCCCGGACCGTCGTCGATGACCTCGACGACCGCGGCGCCACCCGACGACCGGCAGATCAGCTCGACCTCGCGGCGCGCGTGACGGCGTGCGTTGTCGACGAGGTTGCGCACCATGCGCGCGAGTTGCTGCGGATCCCCGGTGGTGCGGACCGGTGCGATCGCCGTCCGCACCACCAATTCCGGCGACAGGTCGCGCAACCGGGCCCTCTCGGCGTACATCAGATCGTCCACGTCCACGTCCACCGTCGCGTGGGTGAGTCCGTCCTCGTCCGCGCGGGCCAGCAGCAGTAGGTCCGCGAGCAGATGATTCATCCGCCGGGCCTCGGGCAACAGCGATTCGTCGACGAGTGCGGTGTCGAGAAGTTCGGGCCTCGTGTGCGCCAGCTCCAGCGCGGCGGTGATGGTGGCGAGGGGGCTGCGCAGCTCGTGTGACGCGTCGGAGACGAATCGCTGCTGGGCACGGTGACCGGATTCGAGACGACCGAGCATGCTGTTCATGGTCGCGGCGAGCCGCGCGATCTCGTCCCGGGAGTCCGGCACCGGCACGCGTTCGTCGAGTCGTTCGGTGGAGATGGTGGCCACCCGCACCCGGATCCGTTCGACGGGCAGAAGTGCGGCGCCGACGAGTCGATAGCTGGCCACCGCCACCAGTGCCACGACGACGGGTCCCCCGACGGCGAGCAGCAGTGCCACCGTGGCGAGAATGTCCTCGATGGGTTCCCGGTCCGCGCCGACGGCGACGGTCACGGTTCCGGACGGGGATGTGGCGCCGCGTTCGTCGATCCAGTAGTCGCGCTCCTCGCCGAGGTCGATGTTGCCGCGGTACCGCGACTCGCCGGGCGGAACCGGATCGAGGACGATCGGCAGGTCCTCGGCACCGGGCGAGGCGGCGACGACGGTGCCCGCGGCGTCGACGACCTGGATGGTGCCGATCTCGCCGTCGGTGGCGAACAGGGAACCTTCGAGGTCGTCGGGTGCGGTGGTGCGGAGTTCCTCGACGATCTGCCGGGCGCGGGCGTCCGCGGCGTCCCGCGCCGAGTTCTCCAGCGTGCGGTAGAGCACGAGGAGCAGCGCTCCGCCCGACAGGGCGAGGCAGATAGTGACCACCAGGGCGGCAGCCGCCGCCGACCGGGCGCGCACGTTCCACGACCGCGGGTCGAGCAGATTCCGGTGCATACGTGTCAGTGTTGCTCACACACCGTGATCGTCTCCGATGACCGTCAGCAGCGCGTCGACGAACGACGCCGCGGTGGTCGCGTCGAAGAGGTCGGTGGCGTACACGAGTTCGGCGTCGATGCCGGCCGGGTGCCCGGCGGCGTCGTGACGTTCGGTGAAGTGAAAGTGGAGATCGCATTTCGCGACGTCCAGCGGCCGGGGTGTGATGTCGAAGCGCAGCCCGTCGACGTCCAGGGTCGCCGGGGAGAAGTTGTTCAACGACAACGCGACTTGGAAGAACGGGTGCAGCGACGACGCCCGCGGCGGGTCGATGACGGTGACCACCCGCTCGAACTGCACGTCGGCGTGCGCGAACGCGCGTAACTCCAGGTCGCGGGACCGGCGAATCACCCCGGCCAGGGTGTCCGCCGGGTCGACCCGGGTCCGCAGAACGACGGTGTTGACGAACATTCCCACCACGTCGTCGAGTTCCGGGTCGCTCCGGCCGGCGACCGGTGTCCCGACGGCGACGTCGGAGTCGCCGCTGAGCCGGGCGATCAGCATCGAGACCGCTGATCGCAGTGCGGTGAACACCGTGGCGTGGTGCCGGTGCGCGAGCGACGACAGCGCGTGATGCGCGGATTCGTCGATCGCGAAGGTCTGCCGTCCGGCGCCGTACGTCCAGGCCTGCGGCCGGGGGCGGTCGAGGGGCAGCCCGACGGCGCCGGGGAGCCCCGCCAGTTCCGCCGCCCAGAACGCGAGTTGCCGCGACGCGAGGCTGTCCGGATCGTCCTCGGCGCCGAGGAGTTCGCGCCGCCACACGCTGTATTGCGGGTAGCTCACCCGGTTCGGCTGCCGGTCCGGTTCGGCGCCCGCGGACCTGCTCGCGTAGGCGGCGACGAGGTCACGCGCCACCAGCGCCAGCGACCACCCGTCCGCGGCGATGTGGTGGATGACGCAGGCCAGGAGGTGCTCGCTCGGGCCCAGTGCGAAGAGCTCGGCGCGCAGCGGCGGTTCCGACCGCACGTCGAACGGCGCCGCCAGCATCCGGTCCACCCGTGCGCGGACGTCCCCGGTGTCGGCCGGACCCGGGACCAGATCGGGGAGCGCGTCCTCGACGGACATCAGATGTTGATACGGTCCGTCGGCCGAGTCCGGGAACGTGGTGCGCAACGAGCCGTGCCGGGTGAGGACGTCCCCGACCGCGGCGCGCAGCGCGGCGACATCGACCGGCCCGGACACCCGGACGGTGAACGGAATGTTGTACAGGGCAGGCGAGGTGGCGGTGCGGTCGATGTACTGCTGCGACGGCGACAACGGTGTCCGCTCGGGAACCACGGTGCCGGCGACACCCGGCGGGCGCGGGGTGCCGCTGCCCGGACCGGTCCCGTCGATCACCTCCGCCAGGCCCGCGGGTGTCGGGGTTTCGAACAGCTCCCGCACGCCGACGCTCGTCCCCAGCGTCGCGTTCAGCCGCGCGACCACCCGCGTCGCCGACAACGAGTCACCGCCGAGGTCGAAGAACGAGTCGTCCGCGGCGACCGAGGGGACGCCGAGCAGTAGGCCGAACACGTCGGCGACCACGCGCTCGGTCTCGGTCACCGGTGCGCGCCGGGAAGCGGACGTGGTGCCGAAATCGGGGCGGGGGAGCGCGTCCCGGTCCAGCTTCTTCGTCGGGGTGAGGGGAACCGCGTCGAGGGCCGTGATCGACTTCGGAACCATGTACTCGGGCAGGAACCGGCCGAGGTCGCGTCTCGCCGAGTCGGGCGTGGTCTGCGATCCGTCGCGCAACATGACGTAGGACACCAGCGCCGGGTCGCCCGCCGCGGTCCGGTGCACGATCGTGGTGGCGAAGACGATGTCCGGATTTCGCCGCAGCCCGGCATCGATCTCGCCGAGCTCGATGCGGAAGCCGCGGATCTTCACCTGATCGTCGGTCCGCTCGAGGAATTCGAGGGTGCCGTCGGCGGTCCAGCGGACCAGGTCGCCGGTGCGGAACATGCGCGAACCCGGCTTCCCCAGCGGATCCGCGACGAAGCGGGTGCCGGTCAGCGCCGGACGCCGATGGTATCCGCGGGCCAGCGCCGCCGTCGCGAGGTACAGCTCCCCGGCGGCGCCGGGCGGGAGCGGACGCAGCCGGCGATCGAGGACCGTCGCCCGCACGCCGCGCATCAGGGAGCCGATCGTCACCCGATCGCCGGGGTCGATGGGGTCGGTGAGGGTGACGCTGCACGTGGTTTCGGTGGGCCCGTACGCATTCCGCATCACCCGGCCGGACGCCCACCGGTGCACCAGGTCCGGTGGGCACACCTCGCCGCCGACGAGTACCAGTTCCAGCGAGTCCAGGCCGCCGGGATCCACCGTTGCCAGCGCGGACGGCGTGGACAGCAGGTGCGTGATCCGCTCGGCGCGCACCAGTTCCCGCAGTTCCTCCCCGCCGTACACGTCGGGTGGTGCGATCACCAGGGTCGCACCGCCGGTGCAGGCGGCCAGGACCTCGACCACGGCGGTATCGAAGCTGGGCGACGCGAAATGCAGGACACGCGCATCCGGGGTGACCGCGTACTTGTCGCGAATCTCCCGCACGAGATTTGCGAGACCGTCGTGCGTGACGACGACCCCTTTCGGGACCCCGGTGGAGCCGGAGGTGTAGATCACGTAGGCGGGGTGCTCGACAGGGAGTGTCCTCGGAGGTTCCGCGGCCATGGACGGGGGATCCTCGTCGAGGGTCAGCCACCGGAGGGTGCCGGGCAGCCGATCGCGCTCCGAGCGCACGGTCAGACCCAGCGTCGCACCGGAGTCGCCGAGCGTGAAGCGGATCCGGTCGAGGGGGTGGGTCGGATCGACGGGAACATAGGCGGCGCCGGACCGGGCCACCGCCCACAACGCGAGTACCGACTCGTACGACCGCGGAATGGACACCGCCACCGGGCTCTCGGGTCCGAGCCCGTGACCGGCGAGCACCCGTGCCCACCGGTCCGCGGCGGCACCGATCTCCCGATAGGACACCGTCCGCCCCCGGTCCCGGACCGCGACGGCATCGGGGTGGGTGGTTGCGCACTCCGCGAGAATCCGGTCCAGCGTCGTGGGCTCGGCATCCGGCAATCCGCACGCCGGGGCGAACGACTCCCGTTCGGAGTCGTGGAACAGGTCGAGTTCGGCGACCCGGTTGTCGGTGTCCGTCGCCGCGTGGAATCGGTCGAGGAGCATCGTGAACCGGCGATGGTGACCGGTCAGCTCATCCTCGTCGTACAGCGCCGGATTCGCCTCCATATCGATCCGCGGAACCGAACCGGGTGTCCCCGGATAGATGTTGACCGACAGATCGGCCGTGGGGCCCGTCGTCAGCACCTGCACCCGTCCGGAGACCGGGCCGAGCGTGATCTCCTGCGTGAACAGCATCAGGTTGAGCACCGGGCCGAAGTGAGCGAGACCTGTTCCGGCGGAGGCGATGTCCTTACCGATGTCCTCGCGGCGATACCGCTGGTGACGGAGCGCCTCCGTCACGGACGTTCGGGCGGTCCGCACGGCGTCGCGCACGGTGCCGGTGCCCACCCCGCGCATCAGCAGCGGGAGCACGTTCGACACGGAACCGCCGGAGTCGCGCAGCCGCGCCGACGTCCGGGCGGACACCGGCAGGGACAGGACCACGTCGTCGGCGTCCCTCATCCGGGCGAGGTACGCGGCGAACGCGGCAATCACCACCACGGTCGGGCTGTCACGACTCCCGCCCGCGCGGCCGCGCACGACCAGCGCCGGGGCAGTCACCTCGCGGAACGTGCGGTCCGCGGGCGGTAGGTCGTGTATCCGGCGCCGCCAGTACGCGCGGTCGCGTTCGAAGCGCGGGGAGGATCGATACTCGGCGTCCTCCCGCACGATCCGCTCCGGATCGACTACCCGGCGCTCCGGGGGCGCCTCGTCGTCGATCCCCGCCACATACAGTTCGGCCGTGCGGCGCATCAGCATCATCGCCGCATATCCGTCCATCGCGATGTGATGGGCACGGGTGTACCAGAACATTCGGTCGTCGGAGACGCGGACGATCGTCGACAGGACCAGCGACGGGCCGTAGATGTCCATGGGGGAGTTGCTGTCCTGCCGCATCCACCGCTCCGCCGCGTCGACCGGGTCGCGTTCCCCGCGGAGATCGACCACCGGCACCCGCTGCGGCGCGCCGGCATCGACGGCCTGGTGCGGGCGACCGTCGACATCGGTCAAAGTGAAGGGTCCCAGTTCACGGACGGCCCGGGCGCACGACTCCGTCAGAAGGTCCAGGCGGACGGGTCCGCGCAGGTCGACGTACTGGGCGATCACGTACGGGATCCGGGGAGTGAGCTGCTGCGCGAACCAGATGGCGTGCTGCGCAGCAGTCAACGCGAGCACCCGCATCGGTGCCTCCTCACGAATGATCGAGCCCAGGGACGGGTGATCGTCGATCGTGCCACATCGAAGCTGTGCGCGCGCTGAGAAACGCCGCCACCGCCGCGCTCCGTTCCGGGAGACGCGGCGGCGCCGGCGTCCGCAGCTAGTGAGCGAGAACGACCGCCCCGTCCTCGTCGGCCGCGGCCGACGCACCCGGCGCGCTCAATTGCTCGATCCGGCGGGGCAGTGCGAGGGCCACGACCGCGCCGAGCAGTGCCGAAACCGCACCGATGACGAACGCGATGGTGATGCCGGTGTCGGTGTAGAAGACCGCGCCCTGCACGACCGTCGCGATGTGCGAGTTCAGCACAGAGAAGGCGATCACCGGCAGGATGGCGGGCAGGATGCTCTGGAACACCGCCACCATGCTCGCCGTCGTCGCCTGCAGTTGCGGCGGCACCGCGGCGATCAGCAGGTTCGGGACGGCGGCGTAGCCCATGCCCATACCGACACCGAGGAGGGCGGCGAATCCGATGAGGAGCGCCTTGTCGTCGTGGATCGTCGCCGTGAGCAGGCAGGCTGCACCCATCACCAGCATGCCCACGACCATCAGGATCCGCGGCCGGACGTTGCGGGGCACCAGGGTTCCGACGATCAGTCCGCCGATCACCACCGCGCCACCCAGCGGCGCCTGGAAGATCGCGAATCCTTCGGCGCTGATCCCGAATCCGTAACCGAGGCCCAGGATCGCCGGGGTCATGCACATCATCGGGAGCATGATCGTGAACACCGACGACGTGCCGTAGCAGAGTCCCGCGCCGAGCGCCGTCAGGAACACCGGGCGCTTGCCGAAGAACCGGATGTCGATCAACGGGTCCGCGAGCAGGCGGGCGGAGACGATCCACGCCACCAGCAGGGCGGCACCGCCCGCAACGAAGCCGATCGTGGAACCGGACGTCCAGCCCCACGACGGTCCGAAGCTGACTCCGACGAGGATGCCCGCGAGCCCGGCGCCCAGCAGCGCCGCGCCGATCAGGTCGATGCGGGAGCGCAGACGCACCGAGGATTCGGCGGTCGTCACCCGGATCAGCACGCTGAGGATCACCAGCCCGGCCAGGAAGAACCAGAAGATGCTGCGGAAGCCGAAGTTGTCGATCAGCCAGCCGGTGAAGAACGGCGCGGGAATCGCGATGAGGCCCATACCGCTCGTGGCGATGCTGACCGCCAACGCCACCGTCCGGATGGGGAAGACGTCGCGGATGAGCGAATAGCTCAAGAACAGGCAGGGCACGAGCAGACCCGTCAGCGAGCGGCCCGCGATCAGCACCGCGTACGTCGGTGCGACCGCGGAGATCAGTGATCCCAGCGCCGCCAGGCCGACGGCCGTCAAAAGAAGCCTGCGCTTGCCGTGTGTGTCGGCGAGTTTGCCGATCAGTGGGCACGTGACGGCCCCCACCAGCAGGAACGAGGTGAGCAGCCACGCGCCCTGCGTCGTCTGGTAGTGGGTGACGATCTGGGGCAACGCGATCGAGATCATCATGTAGCTGACCGCGAGCATCTCCAGGAGCAACACGATCGAGGCGAGCGAGAAGATCAGGCGCGGCGTCCAACGCTCGGCAGTGCTGTCCTGCTGTCGCGTGTGAGCCGATCCGCCGCTGGGCGCATGGGTGACCATCATCGAGGTCCTTTCGGGTACCTGCACGGGCAGTCGGAGCCTCGCCGCGACGTTGCGGAAGGCCCGTGCCGGGCGGTAGGGGTGGGTGGTCACATTCGGTGGTCGATGTCTCGAATGTGTAATTGACATCACAGTTCTCGGGCCTGCGGCACGCCATGCGGCGTTCCGCCCAGCGGGAGGCCGCCGCGTCCGCCGTGCACGCGCACCCGGGAAAGACCCAGTTCGAACCCCCGAATCGGGCGTAGCAGACACCTCGGTCGGTTTCCTCGCCGGGGCGCCCAGATGACGAGAACCACTGATTCCGGCTCCGCCCTCGAGCGAGGATTACTGCATGGCCGACATCGAGGGCGAGAAGCAGTTCCGCCGGCTGAGGACGCCGCGCTCGGCGGCCGTCGCGGGCATCGTCTTCGCTGCACTCTTCGCCACCAGCCTCGTCCTCGTGCACACCGCGCTGCCCGCCGACCCGTTCGACGAGACACCGTGGGTGGGAAGCGGCGAGACCCGGATCAAGACTGCCCTCGTGCTCGCCCCCTTCTCCGGCATCGCCTTCCTCTGGTTCATCGGCGTCATCCGTGACCGGCTCGGCGACCTCGAGGACCGCTTCTTCGCGACCGTCTTCCTGGGCAGTGGGTTGCTGTTCCTCGCCATGGGTTTCGTCTCGATGGGTGTCGCGGGCGGCGTCCTCGCCATCGCCCGGCACTCCGGCAGCTCCGCGGACGAGATCGTCTACTTCGGCCGCGAGATCATGCTGCAGATCAACCACGTCTACGCGCTCCGCATGGCCGCGGTGTTCATGATCTCGCTGGGAACGATCTGGCTCCGGACGGGACTGATGCCGCGATGGCTCGTCCTCACCACGTATCTGGTGGCGCTGTCCCTGCTGTTCGTGGTCACCTTCAGCCTGTGGACGACGCTGGCATTTCCGGCCTGGGTCGGGGTGATCAGCGTCTACATCCTCGTCACCGGACGCCGCGCGAGGGCCGAAACGGCCCGAGCCGCGTCAGGGTAACGGCGTCGCTCAGGTGCCCGCCGGGTTCGTGGAGACGAAGTCGTCGATGATGCGCACGACCGCGGCGGGATCCTCCAGATGGGGATAGTGCCCGACACCGTCCAGGACGGCGAGCCTGCTGCCGGGCATTGCCTCGTGCGCCGCATACCCGTGCGCGACCGGGATGATGCCGTCCGAGTCACCCCAGATCAGTTGCGTCGGCAGACCCGCGTTGAGGTACAGGCGGTTCAGTGCACTCACCGCCTGCCCCCGGTGATCGACGACGGCGCGCAACGTCCGCAGGAACGCCTGACGGGTCTGCGGATCGGACAGCGACGCGTAGGCGTGCCACATCTCGTCGCCGCGCACCGACTGGACCCCGATCGCCGCCAGCCAGCCGCGGACCTTGTCGCCGACGTCGCGAATCGCGGCGGGCGCCACGAACGGCAGCAGGAACTCCGACCCCGGCGCGGCCAGCAACCGCAGCGTCCAGTTCACGTCAGGTCCCAGCCCTCCGCTGCCGATGAGAACCAGGCGGTCGCACAGGTCGGGGTGCTGATAGCTGAACTGCATCGCCACCCCGCCGCCGAGGGACTGCCCGATCACGGTCACCCGCTCGATGTCCAGTTCTCGCAACAGGTCGCGCAGCCACGCGGCGAACGCGCCCAGTGAGTAGTCGCCGCGCGGTTTGGCCGAGTCACCGTGACCGGGCAGGTCCGGTGCCACCACCCGGTACCGCCGCTCCAACTGCGGGAGAACCGCACGCCACGTCGCGGAACTGCCCGCCATCCCGTGGACCAGCAGCAGCGTCTCGCCCTCACCGGCCATCCGGTAGGCGACGTCGTCCCCGTGCAGCGCGATATGTCGGAGCTGGGACATACGGCGACCTCCCGATCGGGTGATGCAGCGGTGTCGACGGTAACGATAGGGGAGTTCCGCTCGATATCGTCATCAGTTGCGGCGTGGGAACTTGATCTCGGCCGCCAGTTGATCTACCCGGCACACCCGTCGCGAGGCTCGAAAGCAGGAGGAATCGCATGAACTCGGTGTCGAGTCCAGCCGTCGCCCGTCCCCGTGTGCTGCTGATCGACGCCGACGTGGAGAGATCCGTCGTCGATCGCCTGCGGGACGGGGGTTTCTTCGTCACACGCACCTATGCGGAACCCGTGCGGTCGCGGATCGAACCACCGGACGTCGTGATCGTCGACGCCCGATCACCCCACCTGGACGCCCTCACCACCGTGCGAGCGTTGAAGGCCATGCGGTTCGCGCTCGCCGTCGTCGTGATCGGCACCTTCCGTTCCGGCAACCGTCGCAGCGATCTCCTCGAGGCCGGCGCCGACGACGTGATGGAGATGCCCGTCGGCGCCGACGAACTCGTCGCCCGGCTTCGCGCCATCCTGCGACGCGTGAAGCCCACGGCGCCCGACACCGCACACGCCGACACACAGGACCTCTGCCTCTGCGAAGAGCATCACGAACCCGACCACGACGGGCTGCGCACTACCCTGACCAGAACGGAATTCATCCTCTTCACCGTGCTCGCCCACAACGTCGGCAGAGTCGTCACGCGCCGCGACCTGATGCTCATGGTCTGGGGAGTGACCGTGGAATCGAAGACGAACGTCCTCAACGCGTACGTCTGCTCCCTCCGGCGGAAACTGGTGGCGGTGGGTTCGCCGTACGTCGTTCACACGGTGCGGGGTGTCGGTTTCTCCCTCGGCGAGGTCGAACATGCGGGCACCATCGCGCCGGACCGTCAGATGCCCGTCGCCGCATCGTAAGGCGCCATCGCGACGACGATGCCCGGCCGCCGTTCTTACCGAAACCCATTGTGGGATAGCGCTAATACTCACGTTGCGTGCAGGAACGCCCGAAGTCGCGCGAGCACCAGATCGGGTCGCTGATCGACAATCCATTGACCGACGCCCGTCCACGATTCATCGGGCGCTGAGCTCCAACCGGCACCACGCAGATCGGGGCGCAGCACCCCGTATCCGTCCTCCGCGAGTGGTCCGATCAGCCGTGAATATCGAGTAGGCTCCGGTCTGATTCTGACCTGACGCCTACCTGTCCGTGCAGAGCCCTGCCGAAAGAGTTCGTCTTGACCGCAGCTTTGCGGCAAGAACATGTCGAGATCCCGGCCCCGGCTCCGTCCCAGCATCGAATCGGCAGGCAAACAATTGGAGGATCGATCCCATGGCGCACATACAGCGTTTCGACCACGTCGGCATCACCGTGGCGGACCTCGACTCGGTAACGGCGTTCTTCGTCGGACTGGGCCTCGAGGTCGAGGGCACCGGATCCGTGGAGGGCGAGTTCGTGGAGACCGTCTGCGGCATCCCCGGCGCGCACTGTCAGATCGCAATGCTGCGGCCGCCCGACGGCGGGTCCCGGCTCGAGCTCTCGACCTTCGTCACGCCCGACCACGTGCCCGGATCGCCAACGGCGATGGCCAACGAGCTCGGGCTGCGCAACGTGTCCTTCGAGGTCGCCGACCTCCAGGCGGCCGTCGACTCGGTGGCTGCGGACGGGTACGGGCTCATCGGCGGCATCGGCGAGTACGAGAACAGCGTGCGGATGGCCTACGTGCGTGGACCCGAAGGGATCATCGTCTCCCTGTTCGAGCAGCTCGACTGACGCGCGTGCGCGCTAGCGCAGTTGTTCGCGGCGGCGGGTCAGGTAGGCGGTCTCGGCGGTGTTGCCCGCCAACCCGATCGCTTTGTCGTATGCCGCACGCGACTGCCGACTCCGGCCCAGCCGGCGCAGCAGGTCGGCGCGGGTGGCGTGATAGGCGTGATAGCCGGCCAACCTGTGGTCGAGCTGATCGACGGCCGCCAGTGCCACCTCCGGGCCGTCGAGCTCCGCGACCGTGATGGCCCGGTTGAGGGCGACGATCGGCGACGGATCAATGCACACGAGCTGGTCGTAGAGGGCCAGGATCTGCGACCAGTCGGTGTCGCGCGTGTCGCGGGCGGAGGTGTGCACGGCGTTGATCGCCGCGAGAATCTGGTAACGACCGGGAGCCACCCCGGCGGCGGCAGCTGCGAGTCTCTCGCGCACCAACCGGTGTCCCTCGGCGATCAGCGTCGCGTCCCAGGCGCTACGGTCCTGCTCGGCCAGGGGGATCAGTTCGCCGTCGGTCGAGACCCGGGCAGGGCGTCGGGCCTCGGTGGTAAGCATCAGTGCCAGCAGACCGGCCACCTCACCGTCGTCCGGCAGGAGGGCACGGATCAGGCGGGTCAGCCGGATCGCCTCGGCGGTCAGATCGTGCCGCAGGGGATCGGTGTCGGGGCCGGTGGCCAGGTAGCCCTCGTTGAAGACGAGAAAGAGGACGGCGAGTACGCCCGATACACGTGCCGGGAGGTCCTCGGCGGCCGGCACCCGATAGGGGATGCGGGCCGCCTTGATCTTGGCCTTCGCGCGGGTGATCCGCTGCCCCATGGCGCTTTCGGCCACCAGGAAGGCGCGGGCGATCTCGGGCATGGTCAGCCCGCCGACCATCCGCAGCGTCAGCGCCATCCGGGTCTCCATCGCCAGCGCCGGGTGACAGCAGGTGAAGATCAGCCGGAGCCGGTCGTCGTCGATGGCGCCGAGGAGCTCGGGCGGGTCGTCGTACACCATCCGAGCCTCCTTGTGCTTGTCGTCGCGCTTGTTCTCGCGCCGGATCCGGTCGATGGCCTTGTGGTTGGCGGTGGTGGTCAGCCAGGCGCCGGGATTCGGAGGTACGCCGTCGGCCGGCCACCGCTCGACGGCGGCCGTGAACGCCTCGGCCGCTGCCTCCTCGGCGATGTCGAGGTTGCCGAAGCGCCTGGTCAGGGCGGCGACCACCCGGGCCCACTCCTCCCGGTGGGCCCGGGTGATCGCCTCCTCGACGTCGCTCACTGGAACGGTCGCACCTCGATCTTCCGATCGCAGACCTTCGACGCCTCGGTCGCGAGCTCGAGCGCCACATCCAGATCGGGGGCCTCCCACACCCAGAATCCGGCAAGGTACTCCTTCGACTCCACGAAAGGCCCGTCGCAGAACACCGCCTGCTCGCCCCGATTGTCGACGACCGTCGCTGCGTCGGTGTCCGCGAGTCCGCCCGCGAAAACCCAGTAGCCCTCGGCGATCAGTCGTTCGTTGAACACGCTGATGTCAGGTTGCCTGTCCGTGCTGCCGGGATTGCTCTTGTCATCGATCACAGAAACCAGGTACTGCATGAAGATCATCTCCTGTTGTGTCAAGACAGCGTGATTCGGTGGTCGGGGACTTCAGGCCGTTGCATAGCGCGGGCGCCCGGCGGGCCGGTAGACCTGGATCGTCACACCCTTCGAGTCGACCCGCGACTCGACCAGGTCGAGCGCAACATCCGGACCGGTCTCCGGGAACAGTCTCGCGCCCTGGCCGAGGATCACCGGGATCACGATCAGAGTCATCTCGTCGACCAGACCGTTCGCCAGCAGCCACCGGGTCAGGGAGCCGCTACCGTGCACCTGCAGCTCACCCCCGGGCTTGTCCTTCAGCTCTCTGATGGCGGCCGCGAGATCACCCTGGAGAACCGTCGTGTCCGCCCACCCCGGCGCGGTGAGCGTGGTCGAGGCGACGTTCTTGGGGGCCTCGTTCAAGGCCACGCCGATGGGATGTGCGCGCATCGATCCCCAGTAGCCTGCGAACAACTCGTAGGTGCGCCGGCCGAACAGGAACGCCTCGGCGCGCTGGTAGGTCTGCGTGATAAACGTCCTGGTCTCGTCGTCACCCGCCCCCAGGGCCCATCCGCCGCGCTCGAATCCGTTCCTGCGGTCCTCATCCGACGCGCCGCCGTTTCCCTGCATCACTCCATCGATGGTGATCTGAGTCATGGTCGTCAGCTTCATGATCGCGGTTCCTTCAATTGGTGCCGCCCCTTGCGGGCGGCCTCACCACTGCTACGAACACCACCGCCCCGATCCGACAACACCTCCCGGATTTCTTCAAAAATAATCTTCCAGGGCGCCGGACGTCAGCGATCCGACACGGCGTCCCCGCCTTTCGCAGCGCGGTCGCCCTGCTTCGGGAGTCGGACGGCGGCGCCGGTGGCGAGCTTTCCGTGAGACTTCCTGCGGGTGTTGGGGGGGTGGACATAGGTGATAGAAGTTCTAGCCATGATCCTCCCGAAGGTCCGAGACCCACGCTTCGTCACGATCCGCCGCGGTGGGACCCTCACCGACTCGGATCACCGGCTTCTGGCCCTCTGGGCAGCATCCTGCGCGGAGCACGTCCTACACCTGTTCGAGTCGACCCGACCTGAGGACCCACGACCGCGTGAGGCGATCGAGCATGCCCGCGCCTGGGTGCGCGGCGAGGTCAAGATGATGCAGTCTCGCGCAGCGGGCGGCCATGCGATGGGCGCCGCCAGAGACTTACGTGGAGCGGCGCGGCATGCGGCATACGCTGCGGGGCAGGCCGGAGCCGTCGCGCACGTTGCAGCGCACGAACTCGGTGCTGCCGCCTATGCGATCAAAGCCGCACGTGCTGCCGCGCGGGAGGGGGAGGGCGAGGCAGCAGGACGGCGGGAGTGCCGGTGGCAGCGTGACCAGCTCCCTGAAGCGATTCGTGAGCTCGTACTCGACGACCAGCGGTTGCGGAACGACATCTGCTGGTCAGTGTTCGACTGCTGAACACGCGTCGGGATGCCGGCGCCGCCCGCAAGCCGGAGGGACGGGGTGTGTCACGGTCTCGTCGAGGTCGAAGTCGGCGACGATCACGCGGGAGCGCTCGCTGGCGTGCTCGAATTCGGCAATCACGTCGGCCGGGGTCTCGCTGTCATCGACGATGAAGCTGGCGTCGCCCGGCGTCGTGGCGCCGTCGCATTCGCTCTCGGGGAGGCCGCCGAGGACGTGCTGAAACCAGATCCGCTCGGCCACTGCGGCGTGCTCGAGCAATCCGATCGGGGTGGTCAGCGACGCCACGAGACGGCGCCGGGCCGCTGCTTCGGGAAGTCCGCACACCGTGTTGATCAACTCGGCGGTCGACCGATCTCGAGTCGCAAGATCTCCGGGGACGAGACACGTGATCCGATTGATCTTCCCGGCTGGAATCCATCGCGGGTGCTCCGGTCGGAAACACCCACTATTCGATTGCAGACGTCGCGGGACTGGAAGAGCATCCCAGTTGGGGATCGCCACACTGCAATCACCGATACCGGACGAAAGGCACCAGAATGAGTGATACCTGGGAAGGCGCCGTGCTGAAGAAATCCCGCGGACTGCTCGACGGTTCCAACATGTACCGACGCCTGACAATCCGGCTCGCCGACGGCACCACATCCGAGGTCCGTGTCGACCGTGACCTGTGGAGCACCGTCACCGAGGGCGACATCGTCAGCAAGGCTCCCGGCGAGAATCCGGTCAAGCGCTGACGTCTGCCGGCCGCTCCGAACGTGCCCGAGGGCGACGCCGTCGTGATCATCGCCTTCGAACGGTTCCGCTCGCGCGAGCATGTGCACGGTCTCGGCTGCACCGATGAATTTCGGGTGGATCCGTGGTCGATACATCTGGACACACCCACAGCGGTAGGCCCGTGCAGGCACGGGCCCAGCGCGGGAAGAAACATATGGAGGAACTGGGATGCGCAAGTTGATTCTGGGCTTTTACGTCTCGCTCGACGGCAAGAGCGCTGACGCGGACAACGGAATTCGAGACGTCATGATGAGCATCGACGACCCCGAGCAAGAGGAATACTTCGTCAGCCGACTGTGGGATGCCGGCGCCTTCCTCATGGGGCGCAACACCTACGAGATCATGGCCGGATACTGGCCCACCTCCGACCACCCGTCCGCCAAGGCCATGAACGAGATCCCCAAGGTCGTGTTCTCTCGCACCCTGAAATCTGCCGACGACTGGCCCGAAACCCGGATCGCGAGCGGTGACACGGCGGAGGAGATCGCCGAACTCAAGGCCGAGCCCGGCAAGGACCTCGTCGCCGCCGGCGGTACCGAGTTCATGCACTCGCTGATCAGGCTCGGTGTCGTCGACGAGTACCGACTGTGGGTATTGCCCGCCGCCACGGGCAAGGGCGCGCCACTGTTCCCGGAGTTGGATCAGCCCGTGAACTTGCGCCTGGTAAAAAGCACCGCCTTCCCGTCCGGAATCCTCGAATTGGTGTACGCACCAGCCGACAAGTAGCACCGGCCCCATCGAAAACGGGGGAGGGTACCAGTCTTCGAGGCCTGATGGGCTGTGGCGTTTGAGGACGACGTGACCGTCACCGACTCGTCGCTATGCCGGCTCTCGCATCACGCCGAAATGGCGCACCGTCCCGGAAACACCCGGAACTTCTTGCACGGGCGACCAGGTGCTCAGCCCATCCGTGCTGTCGGAATAGAGATACTTTCCTTCGGTGTAGGCGTCGAGATATATCCGCCAGGCGCCGTTCGGCAACTGAACCAGGGCTGGGCCCTCCACCAACGAGCCCCAATTTCCGGGCGGAACGAATGAATAGGGTCCCGTCGCCGACGACGCCACCGCATGCTCGACGACCTTTTTCGTCTCGTTCTTGGTGAACGCGTGGTACGTCGATCCCACCTTGACCACCGTGGTGTCGATATGGTCGGCGCCGATCCCGGCGAGCGGAACGGGCGGGCTCCACAACCTGAGCGATGGTTCCAGCGCCGTCATCAGATACGGCACGAATCCTCCACCCGTCGACAGCGACAGGATGACGTTGACGCGGTCGCCGTCCACTAACCATTCGGGCGCCCAGGCTTTGGTGACGAAAGGCGACAGCGACGGTCCGTCCTTGAACCCCGCCGACCCCGACAAGCCCGGCGGGGGCACGGGACCTGTACCAGCCCCTGTGCCGGGCATGAATGCGCAGCAAAATGGGACCGGATAGGATTCCAGGAACGTCCAGTTGATGCGGTCACTGCTGCGCGCGAATCCGATATTCGCCCCGCCGCCTGTTGTGTAGGTGAGGTAATAGAGCCCGTCGGTGTGTCGGAAGATGCTCGGGTCACGCACAAGTCCCGAAGGGGGCCGAAACGCCGACAGCCGGGCGGGTTGGAATTGAGTGGCGTCCCCCGACTCGAATACATCCATGTCGCGGTCGCTGGTGTTGCTGAACGCCACCATTGTGTATCGCCAGTCGGGCGGTGCGGCGCCGCTGCTCCCTGGGGCCGCGACCAGCAAGCCCGCGACTGCGAGCATCACCATCGATACGGCGGAAAAGCTGGTTCGTCTGGTCAGCATCACCGGTGCAGTATCTCTGACAGCAGGCGCACCACGCGCAACTTTGGCCGCAGGCGCAGCGAAGGTTCATTACGCCGGTGACGAATGTGCAGTAGATGCGCGACTTTCGGTCGCGGCGACTGATAGCCGATCGACGGCAGCCACGCGCCCCGGGGCTCGTTGTAGAGCCCGATCGCAATCAGCGTCGATTGCTGCACGATCTTCAGCCCGGAATCGAAGCACCAGGCCATGAGGCGGGTATTGCGTGACGGCACGAGGAACCCCAGTCCGGTGAACGCGTCGGCGCCGGCAAGCAGTGCGATGACGTCGTCGTCGGTCTTGCCGACCGCATGCCCGGTGTAGCCGAAGCCCGTCGCATAACCAGTGATCCGGCCGCCACGCTCGACCACCCGGGCGGTGCCGACATCGATCCAATAATGCAGCTCGCAGTGGCGGTCGTGGCCGTGCACCTGCCGGCAGATCTCGTCGCAGGCGGCGATCTCGTCCGGTGTCGGACGCAGAACTGCGCCGGCAATCGGGGACCCGCGCGGCGTTCCCTGGAAGACGGACAACAGCTCACGCACAGCGAAGCCGAGCTTGGCATGGAGGGAGAAGGACCGACAGTCCCGCCCCCGCGTCCGAAACCGCCGCCGGATCAACGGTGACGGGACCTATCCCGACGATCTTGCCGCGCTCGTCTGTAAGGCGCTGCCGACGACGTGGCCGTCGCGCTTGGCAACCAGACCGTAGATGCCGTCGGTGGCCAGCATCGCCTCGCGGATCTGCAGCTCGGTCATTCACCTATTGTCGCGCTTGCGCTGCCATCGGTCGTCCCAAAGCGAATCCCGGATTGGCGCACTGGGCGCGTGACCGATGCAATCACGTCCCTACCACGGGGGAGCGACCTACTTACAGCAGTCCGGTCGGTTTTGTTGCGGGAGGTAGAGCGGGTCGACGACCCGGTGGCCGGCGTACCGGGCGGAGATCCGTCCGACACATCCGGGTGGCATCCGTACACGGCGATCACGACCCGAGGTCGGCGCCGGGTAGGCCCTTCTACGACGCGGAATCGTGGCGGTGGTTTCGCCTGATTGATCTGGCCGTCTTGGATGGAACAATCTTGGTCAAGTTTGGGTGGGACGAACCTGGCACGCCACCCCTCAACCATCTAGCTCAGATTCCGGTGCCGGGGTACACCTCGCTCGACCAGACCGGTGTCGCACTGATAGTGCGCACATACCTGCGATACCTGCTCGCACCCCTTGATGCGCTGAAATCGGCTCCGTCGAACGCCACGCCAGGATGGCGTAATCGAGTCATGCGGACCTGGCTCGAACCGAACTTGGTCCTGATCTCGCCGCCGGATCCCGATCTCAGCCAGTCAGTCCTCGACCGAGCGTGGAATTTTCAACAGCGATAGGAATCGAGTAGCCCGCAAGGTGGATCCACTACAGGGTATTCCGATGCGAACCTTGTCTACCCGGCGATCGTGGTACCGCAGGAATTCAGTGATGGCGAGAGCTGAATGCGGGGAGACCGGCGGAACTCCAGGGACCGGGGTCATCTGTATGGGACGTCCAGTTCGAACGGCGGACCGCGAATGTAGTCCTCGGCATATTCGCCAAGCAAGCACGGCTCGCGGCAGCAGGAAGTGCAGGACGAGAGGAGGCTCTGGGTCGATACCCGGAGTGGCGCGACGCACCGGATCGATAGACGAACCGGGGAAGTGGCTCCTCACCTACAACGCAGTACGCGCTGAAATCGCTTGCCGCCAATCCGAGCAGAAATTGGGCTCGGAGCCGACTGCGGTCCATCGATTTGGTGAAGGCGGTCCCTCTACAGCTGATTCCAGATCTGCGCCAATGACCTTGTGACGTCTTCGTTCCGGATCACGCCATTCCCGTCGACGGCGTCCCGTCCGACCGGCACCGCGATGCATGCGGTCCGTAGCAGTCGCGCTCCGACGTAACCCAGTACGGTTTCCAAGGTGCTCACTGCGCCGTGCCCGCGACCCGGCGCGGCGACGTTGATCCACGCAACCGGTTTGTCGGTCATTTCGGTTCCGCCGACTGTCCAATCGAGCAGGTTCTTGAAGCTCCCGGGCAACGTGCCTGCGTACTCGGGTGTACAGAACAGCACAATGTCAGCGCGCTGTATGAGCTGTCTCAGGGCGGATACTTCATCGGGCAGCGGATCGTGGTCGTCGTCGGGGTTGAACGCAGGAAGTGTCGACAAGCCGCGATAGATGGTCGTTGTCGCCGTCAGCGGAGCCGATTCGGCGATTGACGCAAGAGCGGCAGCGTTGGTCGAGGTTGCTCTGGTGCTACCCGAGACCAGCAGAATGTTCACGAGTTCGATGTTCGCACAATGAGATGGGGGTGAGCCCACTTCCTCCGTTGGCCGGGTCAATGTCCAAGCTGTACGCCATGAACCGCAATTGCTTGCGCCGAGCCGAGCCGCGCCATTCGCTGAACCTCGTGATGCGTTTCTCGGCGGTAGCGTCGTCGCGGAGGTTAGCGTTGTCAACATGCCTGTTTCGGTCGTCGCCCCGTCTCTGCGCTGGTGTCGCTGGTTCCGATGTAGCCGGGGCCGGCGCCACGGCGAGGTGGCCGGGCGTCCGGCTCGTTGCCGGCCTCGGGTGTGCTGTCGGTATCCATGGCAGGCCACCGATCCTCGTTCTACCTGAGTTCGCGCTACTGGTGCGTATGTTCAGTCTGTTCGAGCGATCCGGGCCCCGCGCAGAGTATTCGGGTACTCGAACCGAGTCGGCCGTCGGCGGCACCGGCTGCGCAGTGACTTTTGCAAGGTCTCGAAAAGCACTGGCGAAATGGCCAGTGGCGGGCCGGTGGCGGATCTCCCCATTGCAGTGTCGGTCGGGGCTGCGCTCACTGGCGGGGCGGCTAGCAGGAGTTCTGCGAGTGCGATCCCGGTGATGTCGGAGTGCCGATTTACTGTGACGGTCGCGACGAGCAACAGGTCGCCACTCACTGCCCAGACCGGTGATCCGCCACACACCAATCCGCGGGGTTCAGCGGATTGGTGTGTGGCGGCCTGTTTCTGTCGAATCATGCCGGGGTTACACCCGTCGCGGCGATCCAGCGCCTATCGCGAACTCAGCTGCCCTAGTGGCGCGAGGCTGCGGTGCAGGACCGGACGCCGTCGACATCGAATTCCTTCATGACCTCGGCCCGCTCGAACAGGGCCGCGATGTACTGCTCGCGTTGATCACCGGTCAGCGCCGCCACCAGCGCCTCGTCGATCAACCGCTCCTCGTGCTCGGTGGACGTCTGTGATCGTGCGGGTCGGCCGGGCCGACGAAACCAAGCAAACATGAACTCCCCCTTCTGCGCCGACACGCTAAACGCATCGCGGCACCCAGGCGCCGGGTGAGGACCACCGACGGAGACCGCTGATCGGCGTACTCGGGGGCGTCGTGAGCCTTCCACCTGCGTCGCCCGCAGGTCACGGGCACAATCGGTTCCATGTGGCCGATCGCGCCCATGCTGGCCACGGCCGGCACCCTCCCGGACACCAACACGGAGCGGCCGTGGAGTTTCGAGATGAAGTACGACGGATGCCGGATCCTGGCCTCCGTAGGCGGCGGCAGCGAGCCGGTGCTGTGGACCCGCGCCATGAATGTGGTGACGACCTCGTATCCGGAGATCACCGACGCATTGAGTACCGCGTTCGGCGGCCGCGGGCGCATCGTCCTCGACGGCGAGGTCGTCGTCCTCGATCACGGCCCACCCTCGTTCGGCCTGCTCCAGCGCAGAATGGGAATCATTCATGCGACGACGCGGCTGCAACGGCGAATCCCTGTGACGTTCCCACCTTTCGACGTCTTTTACCGGACTACGAACCGTTCACCCTTCTGATCGCTGAGTCTCCTGCGGCGGCCCGTGCGTCCATTCGCAGTCTCCTCCGTCTGATCTGGTACCCATCCCCACCGATCAAGGAGTGATCATGACCAACCCCATCGAATTCGAAGCCCCGGCGACGGATCGGACGGACGCAACACCGCAGGCCGCGGCCCCCACGTGTTGCAGTACCGAACGGCAGACCACCTGCTGCGATCGCAACGAGAAGTCGACGTGCTGTGGTGCGGCAGCGACGGCAGGCGGAGGCTGCGGCTGCCAGTAGCCGCTGATTCGGCAACAACGGTGCGGTGCGAGCGAAGTGGCTTGCACCGCACCGTCGTCTGAGCTGGGGACATGCGACGACCGGTGACTCACCCCCGAGCGGGTGACCGGTCGTCTACTGGTCATCGGTGGGTGTGGCTCCGCAGGCGCAGGATCCGCTACGGGGTTGGTAGTCGTGCACGTGGCCGGTGCGGTCCTGGCTGATCTGACAGCAGGCGTGCAGTTGGGCTTGGAGGGCGGCGCGGCCGCGTTGGACGCGGGATTTCATCCCGGACACCGAGATTCCCGCCTCATCGGCTGCTGCGACGTGGGTGCGGGCGTCGAGGTCGACCATCCGCACGGCGGCGGCCTGCTCGGCGGGCAGCCCGGAGAGCATCGGCACCAGGCAGGAGGCGAGTTCCTTCTCCGCCGCCTCGTCGGCGTCGTCTTCGCCGTCCGGTGGGTTGTCGGGGACGGTGTCGACGGCCAGCTCGCGGCGGTGGGGCGCGGACCGGTAGTAGTCGGTGATCGCGTTGCGGGTGATGGCGTACATCCACCCCAGGAGCCGGTCCTGATCGCGCAGATTGTCGAGGCTCTTGGCCATCCGCAGGAACACGATCGACAAGATGTCGTCGGCGTCTTCGGGTCGGGCGACCCGGCGGGCGATGAAGGCCCGCAGGTCGCTCGAGAAACGCCGCCAGAGTTGGTCGAGATCAGCTGGTGCCGGCTGGGGTGTGGTCGCGGTGGTGGCCGTGTCCTCGCTCATGATCTGTGGTTCCTCTCCGTCTCCAGCATCCCCGCCCGGCGGCGCGGTCGCGACCCCCCTCGGGGTCGTTTCTCACCGGTACCGACGACGGTGACCGGATAGGGACGCACTCTCTGCCCCGGGGCGCACCTATGCGTCCGAATCCGAAGTTCCTCGTCTGCAGGGGTGTCGATGTCGATTCCGGGTTCTCCGGTTCGACGTACCAGTAGAAGCGCGGTGAGGAGGTGAGAGCGATGTTGACCACCCATTTGTTTTCGGGTCTGACCGACGAAGAGGTCGATCTGATCGTGGCGGAGGAACTGCATCTGCTCGACGCCGCCGCATGAGCGCCGTCGACGCCCGTATCGGGCGTATCCGCTGATCACAGCGCTCCCGAGCCCTTACCTCCTCTCCACTGAGGTAGGGGCCAGAAGAGTGCCCGGGTCCAGGACGAGCGCACACGAAGAACCCGCCCTGCCGCTCCCTTTCGCAGGGAGGGACGGGGCGGGTGCATTGTGTTCACCGGGCGCGCACCGACCGCACCAGCCGGGTGAGAACGGGAACGGCGGTGACCACCACCCACAACCCGATCGCCGCGACCAGAGCGGAAGCGGTGTCGCCGGCGGTGGCGGTGCCGAGCACATGTCCGCGCAGGGCGTCGGTGGCGTGCGCGACCGGATTCACCGCCGCCGCAGCTTGCATCCAGCCGGGCATGGTCTCGATCGGCGCGAACGCACTCGAGACGAACATCAGCGGCATCATCACCATCATCCCGGCGAACTGGACCACGTCCGGCCGGCGCAGCCGGTCCCCGATCAGCCCGAACAGCGCACTCATCGCCCCCGCCAGCACGACTAGCACCAGGACCGCGGCCAACGCATCGACCGCGGTGCCGTGGAAGTCGAAACCCAAAGCCACGGCGGCGATCCCGAGCAACGCGGCGCGGGTAAGGGTGAAGACGGCCTCGTTGAGGGTGCGGGCCAGCCCCGGCAGCGCCGACCGCATGGGTAGGGCCGCGAAGCGGTCGTGCAGGCCGTTGGTGTGATCGATCGCGGCGGACACTCCGGCGTTGGTGCCGGCCATCACGGTGGAGACGGCGAGCATGGCCGGGGTGAGGAAGACGATGTAGCTGACCCCGGCCGGAAAACCGGGTCCGGCGGCGACGCTGCGGAAGACCTGGCTGAACAGCACCAGCATCGCCATCGGCATGGTCAGCGAGAACATCAGCAATTGCGGGACGCGGGCGCTGGTGCGCAGGTTGCGGACGGTGAGGGCGGCGAGCTGGTCCCGGGCCGAGGGGCGCCCGACCGAGGCGGTGGCTGTGGTGGTGCGGATGGTGGTCATCGGGGTGCTCCGGGGGTGTGGGCGAGGTGGGTGAAGACGTCGTCGAGGCTCGGGGAGGTCACGTCGAGGTCGGTGACCTCGATGTCGCCGCTGTGCAGGTGAGCGACCAGGGCGGTTGCGGTGGGGGCGTCGTCGACGGTGACCGACACCCGCACCCGGTGGCCGTCGACCCGGTGATCGGTGTCCGGGATGAACGGCAGCGCGGCGCGTCGACCGGCGGGAATGGTCGCGCTGAGAACCTTGCCGCCGACGATCCGTTTCAGCTCGGCGGGGGTGCCGCGGGCGGCGACCCGGCCCCGGCTCAGGACCACGATGTGGTCGGCGAGCCGGTCGGCTTCCTCGAGGTATTGGGTGGTGAGCACGACCGTGGTGCCGCCGGTAGTGAGCTCGTCCACGACGTCCCACAGCCCGGCGCGGGCGATCGGGTCCAGGCCGGTGGTCGGCTCGTCGAGGAACAGCACAGACGGGGACCCGACGAGGCTGGCGGCCAGATCGATCCGGCGGCGCGAGCCACCGGAGAGTTCCCCGACCCGCCGGGTAGCGTACTCGTGCAGCCCGAGCCGGTCGATCAGCGCGTCGGCCCGTGAGCGTGCGGCGGTGCGGCGCAGCCCGGTCAGGCGGCCGATCAGTTCCAGATTCTCTCGGGCGGTGAGGAATTCGTCGAGTCCGGCGTATTGGCCGGTGACCCCGATCCGACGACGCACTTCGGTGGCGTGGGCGATAACGTCCAGGTTCTCGATCTGCACGCGGCCGACGGTGGGTCGCACCAGGGTGGTCAACGTGCGGATCAGAGTGGTCTTGCCGGCGCCGTTGTGGCCGAGCACCCCGAGCGTGGTCCCGGCGGCCGCCTCCAGGTCGACGCCGTCGAGGGCCCAGGTTTTTCCGTAGGCGACGTGCAGGTCCTCGACGAGGACGGCGGGGGCGGTCATTTCACGCCCCCGTCGTGGCCGCCGGCGTCGTGGCCGGTTCCGGTGGGATGGAACAGGTGGGTGGTCATCGGAGGCTTCCTCTCGAAGGGACGTTCCCCCACCCGCCTTTGGATGGGAGTTACCTCCTCAGACGAACCACTTGCGAGATGGACGCACCCGCCGCCCGCGTCAGCTCGATCGAACGCGGCCGAGACGGCCCACCCCGCTCAGCAGCGCCGACGACAGCGAGCATTGCCCAGTCCAATCCCAGGTGACCGAGTCCGGGGTGGTGGGACCGGCCGGACCGGCCCCCGCCGACTGCGGGTCGTAGTCGGTCAATTGGGTTGTCCCTTTTAGGGTGTGGTCTCAGGCGGCGATTTCGGCGTTGCGGTGATGCGGGATGCTGGCGGCCCCGATGAGTGCGGCGACCACGGCGAGGCCGGCGAGGATCAGGTAGGCGTGGGCGTAGCTGCCCGTCCACGCCGACAGCGCGGTGCCTGCCCACGGGGCCAACGCCATGACGATGACGATCGGTGCGGACATCAGCCCGTTCAGTCGCCCGTAGTGGGTCGCCCCCCACCGGTCGGTGATCGCGGTGGCCTGGATCAGGGTGAAGATCCCGCGGACCAGTCCGGCCCCGATGGCGACCGCTATCAATGCGATGGTGGTGGAGACGATCCCGAGCAACGCGGTGATGGCGGCGGTGGCGGCCAGGATCACCACGATCCTGGTGCGGGCGGTGGTCCGCGCGGCGATCGGGAGGTAGCCGAGGCCGCCGAGGACCTGCCCGGCCACACCCAACCCGAACGTCACTGCGGCCAGGGACGAGGAGAAGCCCTGCTCGATCAGCAACGGCACCAGGTTGAACACCCCGGCGAACGCGGCGAACGCCCCGAGGCTGAGCGCGACGACGAGGGCGAGGAAGGCCCGGCTGGGGGTCGCGTCCCGGTGATCGACCGGATGAGCGCCGGTCGAGGAGGGTGGATGTGGCCACCGCCCCCGCAGTCCCAGCAGGTGCCCGGGCACGGTGACCACCACCAGGACGACGGCGAGAACGAGATACGTTGCCCGCCAGTCATACCGGTCGACCAGCGCCGCGGTGAGCGGGGCGAACACGGTGCTGGCCAACCCGGCGGCCAGGGTCAGGATCATCAGGGCCGTGACGTAGTTGTCGCCGTACCAGCGGGTCAGAGCCGCGAACGCGGGCGGATACAGCACGCCGCCCATCGCGACCCCGGCCGCGAGCCACCCGGTGTAGAAGATCGGCAGGGTGGGGGCGGCCGCGACCACCAGCAGGGATGGGACGGCGAGGACGGATCCGGCGGTCATCACGACCCTGGGCCCGATCCGGTCGATGATCCGCCCCACCGGGATGCCGGTGAGTGCTGCGGCGAGCTGGGAGGTCGAGAACGCGGCGGTGAGCTGCGGCAGCGACCAGCCGGTGTCGGCCGAGATCGACAGCGAGAGCACCGGGAACGCGTAGTAGAGGATGCCCCAGCTGGTGATTTCGGTCAGGCACAGCACCACCAGGACCCGCCGCAGACCAGCACCGTCGAGGGTGCCGGTCTGCGCCCGGGTATCGGTGTCGGTCACCGGTGGTTACCGGCCGGAGGGGGTGGACAGGGTGATCAGCTGCGGATCGGGTGCGGCGCAGCACCCACCACCCTCCTCGGCGCCCCCGGTGGCGGGGTCGTCGAAGACACCGACGCCGCCGCACACCCCGGTCTCCGGCAACGTGAGTTCGACCCGGGCGGCGGCCTCGTGGTCCCCGGCCAGGGCGGCAGCGATGCTGCGGACCTGCTCGTACCCGGTCATCGCCAAAAAGGTCGGGGCCCGCCCGTAGCTTTTCATCCCGGCCAGGAACACATTCGGCTCCGGATGGGAGAGTTCGGCGACCCCGTGCGGGTAGACGGTGCCGCAGGAGTGCACGTTCGGGTCGATCAGCGGCGCCAACTGCACCGGCGCCTGCAGCACCGGATCCAAGCCCAGGCGGATTTCCGAGAGCCAGGTCAGGTCGGGGCGGAACCCGGTGAGCACCACCACCCGGTCCACGTCCTCGATGCGGATCCCGGTGTCGGACACCAACGTCACCGCGCCGCCGTCGCCGTCGGGTTCGACGGTGGCGGTGCGGAATCCGGGAACCACCTGCAGCAGTCCGGCGTCGACCGCCTGTTTGGCGCGCAGGCCGAGGGCGCCGCGGGCGGGCAGCTGGTCGTCCTCGCCGCCGCCGAAAGCCGCACCGATCTCGCCGCGGCGCAGCACCCAGCTGATCCGGGTGCCCGGCGCCCGCTTCTCCAGATCGGCCAGCGCGACGATCGCGGTCAGCGCGGAGTGGCCGCTGCCGGCGATCGCGATGTGCTTGCCCGCGTACCGGGCCCTCACGTCGGGGTCGTCGAGGTTCGGGACCCGGTACTCGATCCGGGCGGCCGCGGCGCGCTCGCCGAGGGCGGGCAGGCCTTCACCGCCGAGGGGGTTGGGGGTGGTCCAGGTGCCGGAGGCATCGATCACGGCCCGCGCGGTGATGCGGTCCTCGGTGCCGTTGGGTCGGCGGATGTGTACGGACAGCGGTTCGGTGTCGCGGCCGGCGTCGACGACCCGGTCCCGGCCGCGGCGGGCCACCCCGATCACCTCGGTGCCCAGCTGCACGGTGTCGCCGAGCGCGTTCGCCAGCGGGACGAGGTAGTCGCGGGTCCAGTCCCGGCCGGTCGGATACGCGTCGTCGTTGGGGGCGGTCCAGCCGGTGGGTTCGAGCAGGCGGCGGGCGGCCGGGTCGATCAGCTCACCCCAGCGGGAGAACAGCCGCATGTGGTTCCACTCGGCGACCGCGGCCCCGGCGCGGTCACCGCGCTCGAACACCACGACGGGCAGAACGCGCTCACGCAGCTGCGCCGCGGCGGCGAGGCCGGTCGGTCCCGCTCCGACGACGACTACGGGCAAGGTGTTCATCTCCAGGTTCCTTTCATCGACGTTCATCGATCCTCTGGCATCAGAGAGTATCGACGTTCGTCGATCAATGCAACCATCGATGGATATCGATATAGTGGTGGGTATGACGTCCCTGGACCTGCCGGCCGTGCGTACCGACTCCGATGGTGGGATGGATGTGTTGGCGCCGGAGGATGCGGCCACCTACGCCGGCTGGTTCGCCTGCCTGGCCGATCCGACCCGGGTGCGGCTGCTGCATCAGGTGGCCTCGCGTCCGGCCGGGATCACCGTGGGCGAGCTGGCCGGCGCCCTGGGGATCGGGCAGCCCACCGTCTCCCATCACGTCCGCAAGCTCGCCGACGTCGGTTTCGTCTCCGTGCACAAGAACGGCACCAGCACCGTGGTGACGGTCAACCCGTACTGCTGCACCGGACTGCCGCACGCCGCGGACGCGGTGATGGGGGTGCTGACCCCGCGCCCGTGCTGCCCGGACGACCTGCCCGCCGACGTCACCGTCCGGGCGATGGAGGACCGGGACTGGGATGCGGTGCGCCGCATCTACGGTGAGGGCATCGCCACCCGCACCGCCACCTTCGCCACCGAGGTCCCCACCCGCGAGGTGCTGGACGCCCAGTGGCTGCCCGGGCATCGGTGGGTCGCCGAGATCGGCGACGTGGTGGTCGGCTGGGCCGCCCTGACCCCGACCTCGGGACGGGACTGCTACCAGGGAGTGGTCGAGAACTCCGTCTACGTCGCCGACGGCATGCGCGGGCGCGGGGTCGGCAAGACGTTGCTGCACACGCAGGTCATCGCCGCCGACGAGGCCGGACTGTGGACACTGCAGACCTCGATCTTCCCGGAGAACCGGGCCAGCATCGCCCTGCACCACTCCGCCGGTTTCCGAACCCTTGGGGTGCGCGAGCGCATCGCCCAGCTCGACGGAAACTGGCGCGACACCGTCTTCCTCGAACGCCGCAGCCCCGTCGCCGGGTAACCCAGCGGGAAGAGCCACAGCCGCATGATGTCCGAGCCGCCACCCGTCGACCGTCGGGAGATCGCCGCGGACCTCGAACGGGCCCGCCGAGCGCTGCACGAACTCCTGAGCCGCGCCACCGCGGCGGATTTCGACCGTCTTTCGGACGGCACCCGCTGGACCAACGAACAACTGCTGTTCCACATGGTCTTCGGCTACATGGTGGTGCGCCGACTGCTGACCCTGGTCCGGGTGTTCTCCCGGCTGCCGGACCGGGTCGGCCGAGGATTCGCGTGGGTTCTGGACGCCGCTTCACCGCTGTTCCACGAGGTGAATTACCGGGGCTCGTGCGCGGCGGCCACCGTGTTCGACCGCCGCCAGATGGGTCGTCACTGTGACCGCGTCATCGCCAAGCTGCAACGCTCCCTCGCCCGGGAATCGGAGGCGAACCTGCGGCGCAGCATGGCTTTTCCGGTGCGCTGGGACCCGTTCTTCACGGAGGCCATGACGCTCGAGCAGGTCTACCGGTACCCGGGCAAGCACTTCGACTTCCACCGCGCCCAGCTCACCCTCGGCTGACACAGTCAGCCGAGTGCCGCAGCGCAGTCGACTTCTCGAGGCGGACTCCGCCCACGACCCCGGGCGAGCCGGCGGTGCGTCCTTCCGCACCGACCGGCGTCTGTAGGTGTGGCCGACATCCCGGCACCCGACACCTGAGTGCGAGGAAACGACATGACCACCATTCCCACCGATACAGACACCGACCGCGCGCTCGAGGCCAAGCACCGAGCGTTGTGGGCCTCCGGCGACTACCCGACCGTCGCCGCCGAGCTGATCCCGACCCTCGGCGAGGTGCTCGTCGAGGCAGCCGATATTCGCTCCGACCAGCGGGTGCTCAACGTGGCCGCCGGCAGCGGCAACGCCGCGATCCCCGGCTGCCGCGCGCGGCGCCACCGTCGTCGCGTCGGACCTGACGCCGGAACTGTTCGTCGCCGGCCGAGCGATCGCCGCCCCCCTTGGGATTCCGGCTTACGGTGCCCGCACGAACTTCATGTCGGTAGTGATATCCCTCGTTGAGGCACCAGTTGATGGCGGCGTCCTGGAATCCTGTCTGCGGCCGAGTCCGTCGGGGTTGACGATTTCGTCGGTGGTGGGGTAGCCGAGGAGGCCGGCTTCCAAGCCGCTGCGTTGCCAGGCTGCTAAAAGGTGGTTCACCACCGGGAGACCAAGTCAGGGGAGTGGAGCGGACCACCGCAGCGTGGTCCCGCCGCCGAGGGTGGAGTCGACAGCGCAGTGCCCGTGCACCTCGCGCGCCCGGGCTGCCAGATTGTCCAATCCGCTGGTGACGACGTTCTGGGCGAACCCCTTGCCGTCGTCCGCGACCTCGATGGCGAGATCGTCGTACACGGAGATGCTGACCGTGACCGTGTCGGCTCCGGCGTGCCGCACCGCGTTGCTCAACGCCTCACGCAGCACGGCCTCGGCGTGTTCGGCGAGCCCGGAGTCGATCACCGACAGCGGTCCGGACATGTGCACGGTGGTACGGAGCCCGGAATCCGCGGTGGCCTCGGCGACGATGTCGTGCAACCGCCGCCGGAACTGGGTCATGCCGCTCGAACCGCCGTGAAGGTCGAAGATGGCGGTACGAATGTCGCGCACGATGTCGTGCAGATCGTCGACCGATTGTTCGAGCCGCTCCTTGACGATGGGAGCCTTCGCCCGCTGCAGAGTGCTCTGCAGGGACAGGCCGACCGCGAAGAGCCGCTGGATGACGTGGTCGTGGAGGTCCCGCGCGATCCGGTCGCGGTCGGACAGAACATCGAGCTCGTGCATCCGACGCTGACTGTTGGCGAGCTGCAGTGCGACGGCAGCCTGGTCCGCGAATCCCGACATCAACGCCAGCTGGTCGTCCGTGAACGGCGCCGCGTCGACGTGACGGAGCGTCACCAGTACTCCCGCCACCGACTGGGCTGCCCGCAACGGCAGGGCCAGTGCAGGACCGAACTGATCCCGGGTCGCGAACCCGGGGTCGAAGGCCAGCGCACTGACCCGCAGCGGCGTCCGTTCGCGGAAAGCCTCACCGGATGTGGACCTCTCCACCGGGATCGTTCGGCCGATGATGCGATCCGACACCGTCCCGGCCGACGCCGTGACCACGAGCTCGGTGATCTCGTCCGACGGAATGTCCGGATCGTCCGGCACCGCGAGGAAGGCGCTGTCGGCGGCGGTAAGGGCGAGTGCGTCGTCGGCGATGACCTGCAGCACCTCGGCGGTGTCACTTCCCGCGAGCAGCTCGGTCGCGATCTCACGGGTCGCCTCCAGCCACGCCTGCCTCGCGCGAGACTCCTCGTACAGGCGGGCGTTCTCGATCGCGATGCCTGCGGCGGCCGCGAGTGCGCGCAGAAGGACCTCGTCGTCCTCGGTGAACTGTGCATCGTTGGCCTTCTCGGTGAGATACAGGTTCCCGAACACCTCATCCCGGATCTGAATGGGAACTCCCAGAAAGGTTTTCATCGGCGGATGGTCGGGCGGGAACCCCACCGAGGCGGAGTGCCGGGACAGATCGGTCAACCGCACAGGCTTCGGATCCTTGATGAGGAAACCGAGCACCCCGCGGCCACGAGGCAGGTCACCGATCCGCTCACGTGTCTCCGCGTCGATGCCCTCGAAGACGAACTCGCTCAAACCCCCAGCCGGACTGAGCACCCCCAGCGCGCCGTAACGGGCGTCCACCAGGTTGATCGCGGCGTGGACGATGGAGCGCAGCGTGTTGTCGAGGTCGAGACCCGACGTCACGGCGAGCATCGCCTCGAGCAGGCCGTCGACGTGATCTCGGGCATCGACGATTTGCTCGATACGTTCCTGCACCTCGGTCAGGAGTTCACGGAGCCGAAGCTCGGACAGGCTGCCGAGTAACGGACCTCGGTCGGGCTCATCCGGTCGACGGTTCACCCACGCATTGTCCCACGTAGTGACAACGCCGGGAGTCGGAACACCGACCGTGACGCGCAACCGAGCCGGTCAGGTGCCGGACGGTCGGGGCGGCATCTTCGTGGCGAGCACCGCGGCCTGGGTCCTCCGCTCCACACCCAATTTGGTCAGCAGCCGGGACACGTAGTTCTTGACCGTTTTCTCCGCGAGGAACATTCGGGCCGCGATCTGACGGTTCGTCAGCCCCTCGCCGAGCAGCGCGAGCAACGTCCGCTCCTGGTTGGTCAGGTGCCCGAAGATTCCGTCCTTGTCGGTGGCGTCCGCACGCACCTTGGTCATCAGCGTGCCGGCGGCGCGACTGTCGAGGAGCGATTTGCCGGCCCCCACGTCGTGCACCGCCTGGGCCAGTTCCATGCCCCGGATGTCCTTCACCACGTATCCGCTCGCCCCGGCGAGAATCGCGTCGAGCATCGCCTGCTCGTCCGTGAACGACGTCAGGATGAGGCAGTGCAATTCCGGCATCAGCGCGTGCAGTTCGCGGCACAGTTCGATTCCGTTGCCGTCCGGCAGGCGCACATCCAGGACGGCGACATCCGGCGTGACAGCCGGAATTCGCGCCACGGCCTGCGCGTAGGAGGCAGCTTCGCCGACCACGGTCAGTTCGGGATCGGCGGTGAGTAGATCCGCGATCCCGCGTCGGACGACCTCGTGATCGTCCACCAGAAAGACCCTGATCATGGGGCAACCTCCAGTCCTGGCTGCTGCGTCATCTTTCCGGGAACTCAGATTACGCCATCGAGCACCGGGGACGTGGTGACGTCATCGCGCGGCGATGCGGGCTCCGCGACGCCGCGGACGGTGCGGCATCAACATGGCCACCGCCAGACCGACGGTGGCGACGAGCGTCGCCGCAGCGCCGACGCCCACGAGGGGAGTCGCGAGCCATGCTCCCAGTAGGACGACCAGACCGGCGGTCGCCGCTCCCGTCGCCACTGCGAGCACGAGCCCGGCAGGATGTGCGTACAGGACCTCCCCGGGTTCGTCGTCGCGCGTCCGCGATCCGGTGGAGTGACCTTCGAACATGATGTCCTCGTTCCCTTCGCCGACGAGGGGTTCCGGTGTCGTGCGTCGGCGTCTACCACAACGGTGCGGTAACAGCGCGCGCAATTCCAGGGCCGAAGGTCACTCGTCCGGTCCGGAGGTGTAGCTACCCGCGGGAATCGGCCTGCGCGTCGCTCACCGGGAAACGTTTCGGCGGCCGACGGACAACACCGATTCGACGGGTCGTCGTGGAGTCTGCCGGGGCGGAGACGTCTTCGGCGCGGTGCCCACCCGGATCAGCGCCTGCGGGAAGCCGCGGCCGGGGAGTAGTTCGCGGATGATCTCCCGGCCCTGCCGCAGTTCGGTCATGTGGGTCAGCGGACACGTCGACAGACTCTCGACGGTGGCCTCCAGGAGCACTGCGGAGAGCGCCTCGCCTGCTCGGAGCCACTCACCGCGACCGTCGCTGTCAGTGCTCAACACCAGAACGGTCGAGCGGTCGATCTCCGTGGTCGCACCGGTGTCCCGGCCGGCCGGGAAACGGCGCCCGATCGTGACGCGATCACGGTTGTCGGCGGTGGCGAGCGCCTCTGGTGGGATTCCGACCTGCGGGTTGGAATGACCTGCCCACCAATGGAGTTCGTCTTGATAGGCGGAGTCGTATTTCCGCGCTGCCGCGGTCATTTCGGTCGCCTTCGCGAGTGTCGGACGTGCGTCTTGTCCCAGCACCGTGAGGTGGACGTCCCGGCGGCGCACGACGCCGGGCAAGGCCGCCGGCAACGGGGCCTTCACGCTCACCGGGCCGAAGGGCCTGCGGTCGGAGTGCCGGTGCCGGATCGCCGCGAGCAGATCGAAGTCGTGTGACTGCGGCCGGGCGTCGCGGCGGAATCGGATCGTCGCCAGGTGTGCCGAATGGGGACCCTCCGGGACACGCTGAATGTCCGCGGACCACTTGAGAGCGGTCAGCGCCGTCTGCAGATGATGCAACGCCGCGCCACAACTGACGACCAGTTGCCGGCCTGTGGGGTCCGTGGATGCCAGGACCCGGCCGCGTTCGGTGTAGAGGTCGAGTCGACCGTCGGCGTACGTCCACTGCCACGGCTGACTGTTGTGTACGGACGGCGCCCGGCACGCCAGATCCACGGCAATGCGAACAACGTTCTCGTCGGGAATGGTGCTGTCCATGATCGCCTCCTCGGTGAATGGAGTTCCGCCCGCGACCGGCACCACCTCAGCCGGTGCACATCTCTCAGTGTTCGCCGTACGACGGCCGGAGATTAGGGCCGATGGTCATCGGCGGGCCATGGGTCGGAGGAGGCGATGGCCGCCAGACGGCTGGCATCGAACGTTCATTCGAACGGCCGACTCCGGGCCACTCACGGGGCGGCGGCCATATTGGTCTTACCGGCCCGGCACCACATCCGGCGGCCTGAATACTATTCAGCACGGCGACGGGCGCATCGCGCCGGAATGGTTCGACGTCGTGGCAACCGGCCCGGCACATGACGGGCGGGCGATCCCGGGGCCACGGAACCGGGCCGCAAACCGGGCTGCGTGTATAGACGCAGGGCATTTTCAGGCCTCTGACCTGCGGCGATAAAAGGACATTTTGCTTGTAGTCGGCGTTATGGCAGTTGGGTTGGTGGAAGTGGCGGTCATCTGTGGCGTGGCTGCCTCGTAGTAGGGCACTGTCACGTTGTTGAACGCGGCAAACTGGGAGAATGTGGCGTGACCACCCCAATGCCGTCGTAATATGGCCACCGCTAGCCGGTCGAGATCATCCACCACTGCGTGTGGTTGTACTTCCGGTTCCCGCTCAGCTTCCGTGAGGTCGAGGAGATGATGCTCGAACGCGGTGTCGCGGTCAGCTGCGAGACGATCCGGCGGTGGTGCGCCAAGTTCGGCCAGGCCTACGCCAACCAGTTGCGCCGCCGGCGGACCGGCCCCGGTGACAAATGGCACCTCGACGAGGTCTTCATCGGAGATCAACGGCGCCCAGCACTACCTGTGGCAAGCGGTCGACCAAGACGGCAACGTGCTCGACGTGCTGGTCCAGTCCTGCCGAAACGCGAAGGCAGCCACGAAGTTCTTCCGCAAGCTGATCGTGGGGCTGCGGTATGTGCCGCGGGTGCTCATCACCGACGAGCTCGCCAGCTACCAGGTGGCGCACCGCGAGATGCCTTCCTCGGTCGAGCATCGCCGGTCGAAGTATTTGAACAATCGAGCCGAGAACTCCATCAACCCACCAGGCTGCGAGAACATGCGATGAAGCGCTTCACATCACCCGGACACGCGCAAAGATTCCTGTCCGCCGTCTCGGGCATCTCACCGCATGTCCGGCCCAACCGGCACAGACTCTCCGCACTCGGATGGCGTGCCGAGATGGCCGACCGTTTCGCGGTCTGGCAGCACGTCACCGAGACCGCCGCCGACGCCTGAAAGTGAACGGCCCGACGGTGTCCCGTAACAGCCTGTCCCAAACAGGCGTCGCTGCTAGACGTTTCGACTAACGTGACGGTGCCTTCGCAGGGCAGTTCGTCGCCGGGCAGCCACATCTATCGCGCTGCTGTCGACGCCAAGGCCCTGGGATCACATGTGTGCCGGATCCTCCGGCGAGACATTCGAGAACTTGGCAGGGGAGCGCCCGGACGTGCGCGGATTGCCGATCTACATCATCCCGTCACCACCGTCGCGGTGCCGAGCCTCCTTGGTATACGCGGTGCTGGCGACATCCCCTGTACCGCTGTGACAACCTTCGGTCGGCCGGGCCGAATGCTGTTTCCTGTCATCGTGCTCGCTACTTGACGGGTGCGGGATTCGAGCCGGTGAGCAGCAGGTGGCCGGCGTCGACTGGGATGGTCACGCCTGTCACCGACGCGGCGAGGTCGGAGTTCAGGTAGAGCGCGGTGTCGGCGATGACCTGCGGCGGCATGAAGGTCGTGCCCTTGAGTGCGTGGAAGTGATAGCCGCCCTCGATCATGTCCGCCTCGGTTCCGCCCTCGTGGCCGGCGAACATGTCCCAGGCGCCCTGGTGGTCGGTCATCGGTGTCTTGATGGCTCCCGGGTTGATCGAGTTGCACCGGATCCCGTACGGCGCCAACTCGAGCGCAATGTTCTTCATCAACCCGATCACGCCGTGCTTGGCGGTGACGTAGTGCGCGTAGTTCAGGCCCGGCTCGAGTCCGTTGACGGAGGAGGTGATGACGATGGACCCGCTCTGGCGCTCGATCATGTGGGGTGTCACAGCTTTCGCGGACTTCCACACGCCGGTCAGGTTGACGCCGATCATCTCCTCCCAGTCGTCTTCGCTGAGTTCCCAGAACGGTGCCTGTGTCCAGATGCCCGCATTGGCGATCAGGATGTCGATCTTTCCGAACGTCGAGATGGTCTGGGCGACTGCGTCATCGAGTGAAGCCTGCGACCGCACGTCGACCTCGAATGACAGCGCCCGTCGTCCAAGTGCCTCGACTTGCGCAACCGTCTCGGCGAGGTCGGAGCCGTCCGCCATCTTGTACGGCACGGTGCCCATCTGGGCTGCGATGTCGATGACCACGACGTCCGCGCCCTCGCGGGCTGAGGTGATAGCGTGCGCGCGCCCCTGGCCGCGTGCTCCGCCGGTGATGAATGCGATCTTTCCGTCCAGCATTCCCATGATTGCCTCCTGATGTAATGGAACGATCCCGCTGTTGTCAGAGTTGTCCGCCGGCGTCGACGGTGTGCGTGGTGCCGGTGATGTATCGGCCGGCGTCACCGACCAGGTAGAGCACCGCATTCGAGATGTCGATCGACTCCAGTGCGGTGACGGGAAGTGCGTTGAGTGTAAGCGCCGCTTCCTCGAAGTCCGCACGGGTGGGGTGTCCGAGATCCGGCCGGAACAACTGGTAGGTGGGCTCGTTGAGTATCATGTCCGTCGCGACCGTGGTGGGATGAATGGTGTTGACGCGGATGCCCTGCGGGGCGAGTTCCTGTGCGAGCACGCGCATGAACCCGATCAGGCCGGCCTTGGCGGCCGAGTAGTGCGCGGTGTTCGCATTGGCCTTCAGGGCCGCGAGGGAACTGGTGATCACCACCGAACCGCCGCGGGCGCCTGCGATGATGTGGGGTACCGCGGCGACGCAGCTCTTCCAGACACCGGTGAGGTTGACGTCGATCATCGTCGACCACGTCTGTTCTGACATCTCCAGTGTGGGCGCGGGTACCGAGATACCGGCGTTGGCGAGCACGATGTCGAGTCGGCCGAGTTGCGCGACCCCGTCGTCGACGGCCGATGTGAGTGCGGCGAGGTCCCGGACGTCGACCTCTGCGGTCACGATCCGGCGGCCGAGGGCCTTGACCTGGCGCGCGGTCTCGGCGAGATCGTCCGGGGTGCCGTCGGATACGGCACGGTGTCCACCGGGCGGCAGACATCTACCGCGATGATGTCCGCGCCTTCCCGGGCGAGGAGCAGTGCGTGACTGCGACCCTGGCCGCGCGCGGCACCCGTGATGAATGCGACCTGACCATTGAGTTGTCCCATGACAGTTGACCTTCCGGCGCATGCAGCGTCGCCCCGAGCGGCGCTGCGTCGTATCGAGCAGGTTATGTCATGCAGTGACAAAACATCAGGGTTTGGGTGATTCGGTAGGGAGGTGGTCCGCCGGGCACTCGGACTTGAGACCATCGACACGTGACCAGAACCGGCGACCGAACCCCTGCGCCCGTGGAGCGCGGTGGGCGTCCGGCGGCGACCAGTGCGCACGAGTTGGCCGAGGCGGCGCAGCGGCTGTTCCTCGCGCGCGGATTCGAGCAGACGAGCGTCGACGAGATCGCCGCCGAGGTCGGCATCAGCCGCCGCACGTTCTTCCGCTACTTCCCGACCAAGGCCGATGTCCTCTGGGTCGAGTCGGACGCCGAGCTGGCCAGGCTGTGCGAGCACCTCTCGGCCGGTCTGCCGCACGAGCCATACCGGACCGTCGTTACACGGGCGGTGATCGAGGCCCTGCACGTGCCCGAAGACCAGCACGAGTGGGCGCGACACCGGGCCCAGCTGGTGCTCAGCGTCCCCGCGGTGCAGGTGCACGCGGCGGCCCGGTACGCCGCGTGGCGTGCTGCGGCCGCTGAGTTTGCCAGTGCTCGATCGGGGGAGGCGACTACCGCGCTGTTTCCGATGGCCGTCGGGTACGCGGTGCTGGCGGCGGTCCACACCGCGCACGAGTTCTGGATTGCCCACCCGGGCGGTGACCTCGACAAGGCTCTCGCCCGGTCACTCGACCTGCTGCTGCCGCCCGAGCCCGCCACGTGGTGAGGTCGGGTGGTCGGGCCCGTGCGGCGCGGGTGTCACAGCTCCCGGGTGATGCCACTGCCGTGGGAATCGGCACGGGCTGATAGGACCCACTCGATGATCCCCTGGCACCGTCTCACAGCCGAACCATGTGTGATGCACGCCCGTCGTCGGCCTCACCGGACTCTCGATCGACTGGGCAACGGGACCCCCGAACCGCCTTCGGCGACGCCGACGAGTACGGGCCCGTCGCGGCCCGCCGCCGCCGCCGTCGCCGACCGGTGGCCCGATCTGGTCATCGCTTCCTCTCGTTGGAGCGACGATCGATTGGCTCACAGGGCTCCTTGTAGCCCACCGAGGGCAACGGGCCCGCACGTACCTGAGAGGGCCCACTGTCAGCGAGGAAAGAGGTGTTCCATCAGGTGCCCCAGGGCGCCCTCGTCCAAGCGGGGGAGGATGTCCATCCACACCCGCAGTGGTGGCCGTCCGATCACGGGTACGTCGACGAATACGAGGGAGCGCTGCGGCGAGGACCAGTCGCGCATGTCGAGTGTCGAGCACCCGGGGGTCGGTTCGAAGCCGCTTGTGCACACCACCCGCACTCCGGGCTCGACTGGAGTCAGAACGCGGGTTCCCGGGACGTCGGGGTTCCAGAAACCGGGGTCCTGCGGGCCGAGCACGTCGTTGACGAACACTTGGGAGCCACGAGGAATCGATGGGGTGGCGGGGTCGGCGCCGGCGGGGGCTGAGCCGATCAGAGTCGTTGCGGCGGCCAGAGCGAGAGCGGCGCCGGTACGCCGTTCGGAGGGAATCGGCAGGGCCATGTCGGACTCCTTGGGCAGGGAACGTGCGAAAGCGTGTCCTCACGTTAGCCGTTGTCCACATCGAGCTTCCGCTTCGCGTGGCTCGCACGGACCGGTTCCCACACCACCACCCCACGGCAGGCAATGAGGTGCCGGGATCCCTCTCCGTCGCCCTCAGCGCACGTACGCATCCACGTACGCACGGTGGGACCTGTTCAATCGCCGCCCCATGGGGTGCCCTGACGACGGCGATCACCCTCCGATCGATCCCTCGGGCCCGGCTACTTCCGACCGGCGGTCCATTTCAGGCCCCAGCGATAGGCCTTCGAGACGTCGGATTGAGTTCCGTTGATGTACCGAACTTCTCGGGTGACGGTCAGCTCGTTGCGTTCGTTCTTCAGGACGGCGATGGCGCAGGAGCGGGCGCGGTTGTCGGGGGAGTCGAGGCGTACTTCTACTTCGGGTCCGTGGGGTGGGTACAGGGTGACCACTCCGTCCGCGGCGGACCAGTTCGGGGCGCCGTCGTAAATGTAGGCGAAGATGAGGATGCGTTTGAAGTCGGCGAGGTGCGCCAGGTTGATGTGGAGGTTCTCGCCTCCGGCGTTGAGTCCGGACCGGTCGTCGCCGTCGAGGGCGATGTAGGGCGGGTAGTGCAGGTCGCCGAACGCATTGCCGAGGGCTTGCACGATACCCTTGGATCCGTCGGTGAGCTGGTACAGGCACGCGAGGTCGAGGTCCATCGCACCATTGCCGCCGAGGAGGCCACGCCGGCCGCGGGTCCAGTTGAGGTTGACCCGCATCGTTCCCGTTTCTCCGCCCTTGGCGAGGGACACGGTGGGGCTGGCCTTGGTGAGGGTGATCTTGCTGAGCTGGACCCGCTGCTGGGGTGCCGGCGGCGGGGTGGGCTGTGGTCAACCCGAGGGCGGGTGCCGGGATCGACCCCAGCATTACGCCGAGGCCGGCGATGGCGGCGAGGCTGCCGGGAGCGGAGTCGTCCATGCTCACGGCCAGACGCAGCCTGTCGATTCCATGGGGCACTTTGGTGACGTCGACCGCGACCGTGCTGGGACCGGCGAGCCGGACCGCTCCCTCGGGGGAGACGGGTCGGGTGAAGAAGACGAAGTCGCTGTCGTTGCGGACGTTCCCGGTGGCGGTGACCTGAAAGACCATGAGGTCGACGGACCCGGGGGTGACACCGGACACGGTGACGGTCAGCTGCGGTGAGGTCAGCGGGGTGTTCTGGCCGCGGACAAGCGAAGTCGTGGGTCTCTCCTGCGTGTTGCGTCGGGATAAAAGGTGCTGCTCGCCAGGCGTGGCCGGCACCGGGGGACGCTCGTGTCTGCTGAAGGGCCCCGGCGTGATGACGGGCTACCACGACCGCCCCGACGCCACCGCGGAGGCGCTCGAGTCGGACGGCTGGTTCCACACCGGCGACATCGGCGAGATCGACGCCGACAATTACCTGCGGATCACCGACCGCAAGAAGGACATGTTCAAGACGTCGCAGGGCAAATACGTCGCGCCGTCCGCGATCGCGGCGACATTCAAGGGCATTTGCCCGTATGTCGGGGAGATAATCGTGCACGGAGAGAGTCGCCCCTACTGCGTCGCGCTTGTCAGCCTCGACGCCGAGGCCGTCACCGAATGGGCGGCTAAGAACGGGCTGAGCGACAAGTCGTTCGCCGAGATCGCACGGCACGACAAGACCCGCGAACTGATCGGCGGCTACATCGATGAGCTCAACGAGCGGCTGAACGGGTGGGAACAGATCAAGCGATTCGGCGTAATCGACCGAGAGCTGTCCATCGACGCGGGCGACTTGACACCGAGCATGAAGCTGCGCCGTGCGATTGTCGTCGATCTCTTCGCCGACAGCATCGACACGCTCTATCTCTGACCGATCGTGTCGTGCCGCGCCTCCCGCGCGGACGCGTGCTATTAGGGACCGATGACTCTGGCCCCGAACAGAGGTGCACCCACACAGTTGAATACATGCTCAGCACCGTTCTCGACGTCTTCCGGCTCCGGCAGTACTTCAATGTCATCACCCGCACGCGTGAGTGCGCAGCAGGAGTGCTCGAAGACGGCGGGTTCCTCGCCGATGTCGGCCGGGCCGCAGTTCCACTGCCCGCCCGGACACGCGCACGGCGCATCTGGCCCTTTCCGCCGATGTCGCCGTACCCCACCACCGTGGCGGAGGGCCAGCGGGTAGCGCTGGTCGCAACAGGAGGAAGCGGCGCACTCGCATCCGTCGTAGGGGTGGCGCGCGCTCTCGAGGAGGGCGGCATCCGTCCCGCCGTCATCTCCCGTGTTCCGGATCGGCAATGTTCGGATTCCCGATCGCGGCTGGCATCTCCGCCGAGGACGTCGCCGCGTTCCTCCTCGGACTGCAGCCCGATGACTATCTCGATGTCGGCTGGCGCCGGCTGCTCCGCGTTGCACCGACGGCCGGCAGGGGATTCGCCGGCATCCTGCGCGGCGAGGCGATTGAGCACGTCTATCGGAATCTCCTCGGTGACATGACCCTCGGTGAGATGCCCATTCCGGCGTATGCGCCGATCTGGAACATCGAGCAGAACCGTCTCGTGTATCTCGGGACTGGTACCTATCCCGATCTGCCGGTGGCCCGCGCGGTGCGCATGGCCGTCGCATTGCCGCTCTTCATCCAACCGGTCGAATTGGAGGGTTACCACTGGTGCGACGGCGGGATCGTTGACATCTTTCCCGTCCACCCTGTCCTCGACATCGAGGCACCCTGCGACCTGACCCTGGCTGTCAACGGCTTCTACCCGCCCGGATTCGAGGGCGAAGACGCTACCGGCTGGGAGGATCGGCGAGCGAGCATCCTGTACGTCGCGAGCCAGGTGCGCACGTGCCAGCAGATCGAGTTGGCTCGGCAAAACCTGTCCAGGCTTCGGTCGGCGTCCCTGGTGACGATGATCGAGCCCGTTCCGTACGAGACTGTTGCTGGCGTCGGCTTCTACCGCCAGTTTCTGAGCACCCGCGACTGGCCGCGGTTCATGCAGGCCGGATACCACGATGGCAGACAGGCGCTGGCAGCTCCCAGCGGCACCCAAAGCGTGTAGGCCTGAACCCAGAGGATCTTCGCCGGCGATGGGCGGACGAACGACCCTATTGGGCCCACTCGCGAATCACTAACATCGGGAAAAGAATGACACGCACAGGCGCAAAGGCAGATCTTCATGGTTGGTACGCGTGAATCGCATATGACCCAGCCGGACTTCTTCTCCTGGAGAATGGAAGAGGACCCGATCCTGCGGTCCACAATTGTGGCTGTCGTACTCCTCGACACCACACCGGACTGGGACCGTTTCGTCCACATGATCGACCGAGCGACCCGGGTGGTCCCGAATTTCCGGCACAAACTCGTCCCGGCGTGGATGGGGTTGGCGCCACCACATTGGACGGTGGATCCGGACTTCGATCTGTCCTGGCATCTGCGCCGGTTGGTGCTTCCCCAACCCGACATCGGGACAGTCCTCGACGTCGCGCGGCGATCGGGGATGGAGTCCTTCGACAGCCACCGCCCGCTGTGGCAGTTCACGATTCTGAGCGGACTCGACAACGGTCGCGCCGCACTGGTTCTCAAGGTTCACCATTCATTGACCGACGGTCTCGGCGGCATCCAGATCGCAGACCAGATAGTCGATTTCGCCCGCAAAGGGACGGAGCGAGGGCCGCTCCCGGCCGCTCCCACGCCAACGGAGACCAGCGCTCTCATCGACACGATGGAATGGGACATGGCAACGGGTATCGAATTGACACGGAAGGCTGCCGGTTCTGCGATGCCGGCGGTGCGCCGCTCGCTCGTGAACCCTCTCCGCGCGGTGCACTCCGCCGCGTCGACCGCCGTCGCGGTCGCTCGCTTCGCGCGTCCCATCTCGAACACCCTTTCCCCTGTCATGACCGGACGCAGTCTCAGGCGACGGTTCGCGGTGATCGATGTTCCAGTCGAGCCATTACATCGGGCGTCGAAGCGCGCCGACGGTTCACTCAATGACGCGTTCCTCGCTTCGATCCTGCTCGGGCTGCGGAAGTATCACACCCTGCACGGTGCCGACGTCGAACGCCTGAGAGCGACGGTGCCGATCAGCTTGCGCACCGACGCCGACCCGTTGGGCGGCAATCGCATCACGCTGGTGAGGCTCGCCCTGCCCGCGAACGTCACCGACCCAGCCGAACTGATGCATCGGATCGACGGGATCATCGGCACGTCCCGCCACGACCCCGCGGTCCCGCTCTCGAACGCCATCGCCGGCGCACTGAATCTCGTTCCGTCCAGTTATCTCGCCTCGATTTTCAAACAGGTCGACTTCCTCGCATCCGACGTGCCGGGTTCACCGATCCCGCTGTATGTCGCCGGCGCCCAGATCGAGCGCTACTACGCCTTCGGACCCACGCTCGGCACCGCCCTCAATGTCACACTCATGTCCCATACCGATACCTGTTGCGTGGGAATTAACGCCGACACCGCATCGGTCCCGGACCTCCAGGTCATGACCGACTGCATCGTGGATGGCTTTCATGCAGTTCTTGGCACGGGTGTGGGGGAACCTCCCTCTGCGGCGGTTCTCACGCCGTCGTGGGTCAGTGACTGAACCCCTGCTGCTCGTCCTTCGGACAGCCGGGCCCGAACGGATCAACTTGCACACCCCCGCCAGCACACACGATCCAAGATCGGGCGGACAGTCAACGGCCGCTCGCAACGAGAACGGGTCGCGACTTCGTCCGCCCGCAGCCTTGGCCTCGCGGGCACCTCACATGGGTACCCGCCAGAGAACTGGTGGTGTTCGACTGGCGGGGACCATCGTCGCGGTGCACGCCCTCGGGCGTGGGCGGGCCCTCGTTGGCATGACAACAGTCCTGACCGGCAGAGGGGATCCGTCGCCCTCACGCACCGGGATGGGTCCGTCGGCGGCACACCTGCGGCCGACAAGAAGATCCGACGTGCCGCCAACGCCGGCGAGGTAGTTCGTCCGAGCCACCTTCAGCGCCGCGTCGCCTGCCGTGGGCACGGCGCGCCCCGAAGGCCACGACCATCCGCCCGCGCGTGGCAACGACCACACGCGGCTGTGCTGTGATGACGCTCTGAAGGTGAATCTGGCTGCAAACGCAGTCTCCACCAGCTGCGCTTCGATGATCGACGCGATCCGTGCACGATCGACTCGTTCGGGAAGTCGGGTCGAAAGGTTTCAGGCACTGCTGGCGGCGCTGGGAACACGTTCGGACAGAAATTGCCGTAATGAGCTGTTCAGGCGCCATCTCTGGCCCAACGTCCACGTCACGAAATTGCGGCATCACCGAGGACCCCGTCGATGATATTGAGGGTGCGATCGGCGTAGAGGGTCATCCTCGGGTCGTGGGTGACGATGACCGCGGCGGTGTCGCGGGCGCGGACCTCGGTCACGATGAGCTCCATGACTTGTTCCCCCAGCTTGGTGTCGAGCGCCGACGTCGGCTCGTCGATGAGCACCAGGTCGGGTTCGTTCATGAACGCCCGGGCCACCGCCACCCGCTGACGCTCCCCGCCGGAGAGTTCGGCGGGCAGGTTGGCCGCGCGTTTGTTCAGTCCCAACTCGCCGAGCAACTCATCGGCGCGAGCTGCCGACGTCTTCTTGTCACGCCGGCCGAAGTCGGCCACCACAAGCAGGTTCTCGCGGGCGGTGAGGAAGGGCACCAGGTTCACGCTCTGGAACACGAAGCCGACATTCTCGCGCCGAAATCTGGTGAGCCGCTTGGGGTCATATTCGCTGATGTCGTCTCCGGCAACCACCACCCGGCCGTCCGACGGCGACAGCAGCCCCCCGGAGATGGACAGCAGCGTTGTTTTGCCCGAGCCCGAGGGGCCGACCAGTGCAACGATCTCCGCGTTGCCCACCTCGAGAGAGGCATCGTCCACCGCGACGATCTCGGCGCCGCCCGACCGATAGACCTTGCGGACGTTCGTGAGTTTCAGTGCGGTCATAGCTTTCCTGGCCTCAGCTGATAGCAGTTGCGGGATCGATACGGACGACGCGGCGCAGGGAGATCGCAGAGCCGAGGGTCGACATGACGACCAGACCGACAACGACCTCGATTGCCCGGCCCGCGCTGAGTTGCAGCGGCACCTGCGGCGGGATCACACTGGCTACGGCTAAGGCCAGCAGGGCGCCCAGTACGAAGGACACGACCGTGATCACGACGGCCTGCAGGACCACCTGCCCGAAGAGCTGGCCGCTCGATGCGCCTATGGCCTTGAACACGGCGTACATCCCGAGGCGTTCGATGGTGAGCAGGACGAAGAAGAGCGCTACCACCAGCGCCGCCACGAAGAACGTGGTGTCGATGATGGCGTTGAATGTCGACCGCTGCTGCTTGATCCCCGGCAGCGAGTCGACGGCGAACGAGCGCGTCACCGTTTGTGTCTTTCCGCCGGTGGCGGCGTCGATGGCGGCCGCCACTCGGGTGGGGTCGGCGCCGGCAGCGGTCGAGACCGTCAGCACCTGGTAGGTACCGGGCGCCAGCACCTGGTCAGGGCGGGCCGAGCGCCTCGCGCCACGTGTCGACGCTGCCCCACAAGCCGCCCTGGTGCACGAAGTTGGTGTCGGACACCCAACCCACGACCGACACCGGGTACCGCTTGGGCCCGAGCAGCAACGTGTCGCCCGTCTTCACGCCGTAGGCCGTCAGGCTGGTGTCCGCGTAGACCTGGCCAGTCTCCTCCGGCGGCGCGGGAACACCGCGCGGCGCGCGCTGATAGCCGAAGAGCGCCACGCTGGCCTCCGTGGACTGGCCGGGTACCTTGGCCCCGAGTAGGACGGTCCCGAGGCCGCCGACCTGCTCGACACCCGGCACGCGCTCGACTTGGGCTGTCGTCGCAGCGTCGATCCGCGAGCGGAGCACCGACAGCTTGGCGTCGGCGGCGTAGGTCACAAGCGCACCCGGCTGGGCCCGCAGCGCCCCGGTGAATCCGTTGTAGAGGCCGTCCAGCAAGCCTCCCAGAGTTAGCAGCAACGCGGTGAGGAGCACCAGAGCGACGACCGCGGGCGCAAACCGCCAGGGCCGGCGTCGTAGCTCCAGAAGCGCCACCTTCATTCGATGCCCCCGACCCCGGGGCGGCCAACGGCTTGAAACGGATCGATGCGCAGCACACGCCATACCGAGACGGCCACCCCCAGCAGCGACAGGACCACCACCACGACCGTGCTGATGACGAGCGCGCGCGGATCGATGACCAGCGGGAGGCCGGTGTTGGCCACCGCGGTGGCCGTCACGAGCAACCCCACGGCGACCAGCAACCCCACACCCAGCACCAGGACGACCTGCTGGATGAGGCCGCGCACCAGATAGCTCGCCGGTGCCCCCACCGCTCGCAGCAGCGTCAGGGCTGCAGTCTTCTGCACGGTCAGGATCAGGAAAAAGAATCCGGTCACGAGGGCGACTACTACGACAGCGAGCGCCAGCACGATAGCGAACGACCCCTGCGTCGATGAAACGCCCGGCGCATTGGCCACCGCGTCGCTGCGCGACAGCGCGGTCACCTGCGGCACCGTGGCGTTGATGGACGCGGCAAGCGCCTGCGGGCCGACGCCCGACGACGGGATCACCGCCACCGCCGAGGGCAACACCATGGTCGCGTCGGGGTTCGCCGCCTTGCGCAGAGCGGTGAACGTGTCGAAGGTGACGAACAGGGTCGGCTGCACGTTGAATTGACTCTGCCCGGTCAGCCCCACGATGGTTACTGGCGACCCCCCGGCTGCGGTGGTCACCGTGTCGCCCAGGGCGAAGCTTCTGGCCTCGGAGCTGGCTACCCCCTCGCCGGGCGCGGTGGCCAGTCGGCCACTGATCAGATTCGTGGGCTGGCCCGGCTTGCCTGCTTCGGCTCCGACCACGGCCACGTCGATCTGCCGGCCTTCGGCCAGCACGGTCATCGTCGCCTCGCCCAGCGATCCGAGCTGGCCCACGCCGGGCACGGCGGCCACCTTGGCAGCGATCTCAGGGCTCAGCACGCTCGCTTCGAGGCTCTTGCGAGCTTCGGAGCTGTAGACCAGGACGGTGCCGGACTGGTTCTGCAGGGCACCGGTGAAGCTGTTGAGCAGCGAGGACGCCAATGTCTGCTGAAAGAACACCAGGAACATGAGCAGGCCGATCGCCCCGGCGAGCAGACCGAAGCGCACGGGTGCACGTCGGATCTCCCGGCTGGCCAAGAACACAACTCGAACCCTACTGACACCAGGGCGCCTGCGCGTCAGAACGCGGCCCTGCACGACCTACGCGCCGTCCTGGTCTACATCGAAATTCTGCCCGACCGGCTCGAACCCCTTGGACGGCTCGAACCGTGGCTCGACACAGTGCTCGGAAACTATCATGTTGCTTGAAAAGTATAGCGGCACGGTTATTTTGGGACAGGCCGCAATGAATTCCGTTGGGTTGTTCACATTCAGGCGGCAACGTCGGTCGCGGTGACTTCCCGCCAGACCATGAAGAGGTCGGCCATCTCGCTACGCCATTGAGTCGCCGAGAGTCGCTGCCGGTGGGCCGGAAAGTGTGGGGAGGTGCCGCTGAACGCGGACCGGAACTGTGGCCGCGTCGTAGGCGGCAATGTGTTCGTCGTACGGAGCTCGGTGGCGGAGGCAACCGTGGAGGATGCCGACGAGATGGTTACCGAGGGCGCGGAGCGCTTGGTGGTGCAGGTCGCCGGCGTCGCGTCGCTGGTCGTAGAAACACCCGAGCACCGGGACTGGACGAGAGCGCGCAGAACGCCCATTGGTCGATGGCGTACATATCAGGTTCCACGGTTCGGTGTCACTTCTCGGTACCTCCGACCTGCAGGTTGCCAACGTCATGTCAGTGCATGATTCTCACGAACTGTCGGAATCCTCAACCCGGCCGTATCCCATAAAACGACCGTCGGCCGTTCAGTGATCGTGACCGGCGAGGCCGGTGAAGGTTGCACCTGAAGTTTTAAACCGCCGGCCGGCTGATCTTGCATGAGTTCTGGCGACCCGCAAGTCGAAAATAGCTGACACAAGATGTCAGGGTCTGGGTGCAAGCATGGTTCCACCATTCGGCGACGATCGCGGACGTGGACCGGACCTCGGATCGATGCAACCACAGACAATGAACGGTTCTCCGATTACGCCGCAGCCATCGGCCGCCGGATCGTCCTCCTGGAAACCGGTAACTCAGACACCTGAGAGTATCGGCGCGGACGGCGCGTGAAGCCGGCGATCCCACAATGATCGGCATGTCCGACAGGTCGACTGGGCCCGGCCGGTAATCTAGGTGCGGCTGCGCCAGAGGGGCCGCGCCGCTTTCCGTGCCGCCTGCCACTGATCGTGCAGGCGTGCGGCCTGCTCGTCGCCGATCTGATGTTCTCGTTGGTAGAGGATGCCGAGCCCGAAACTCGATTCCGCGGTGTGCTCGTGCGCTGCGACGATGTTCCGGAGCCGCTCCCGTGCCACCACGGAGTCCTGGAATTCGCCGAGGACGTCCTGGAAGTCGTTGAACCGGAACAGCGCACGGGCGGTCTTCTTCGGGGCGAGGGGGCGGATCACTTCCATGGCGTAGCGCATCCGCTTGGCCCCCTTGCGGGCGCGGTGGATCAGTTCGTCGCGTTCGGTGCGCGAGGATGCGGCGCTCACCGTGTTCACCCTCGTGGACACCTTGGCGGCGAGACGCCTCAGTGTCCGGGCGAGGTCCTCGGCCGTGCTGTCCGGGGCCGGTGCCCGCTCGGCGGGCTCGCGGCCGGTTCCGCCGGTGAGGGAGCCGACGAAGTCATCGAGTGCGCCGAGCAGCGTCCCGTAGCGCGCCGAGTCGAGCGCGGCGAGCGCCGATTCCCGGGCCGTCTCGGCCTGCTCGGAGAAATACTCGTTCACGCGGGCGTAGACGGCTTCGGGGTCGGGCAGGGCATCGGACTCGGAGATCCGGGCGACGATCCGCTGCCATTGGACCTCGACGTCGCGGGCGTCACTCAGCCTCCGGCCGAGCCACCGCAGGTCGAGGATCAGGGGCTGTGCGGCCTCGGCGAGCCCGAGTCCGGGGGCGTAGGTCTGCAGGGCGCTGCGGGCGCGCCGCGATGCCTTGCGCATGTCGTGGATCGATTCCGGCTCGTCGCGTCGGACGGCGAGGTCGGCGGCCCCCAGGTTGCCGATCTCTCGCTCCAGGTACTGGTGCAGGAACTCCCACGGTGCGCTGGACTTGCGGATGCGTCGTTCCTCGCCGGCGGGGGCCTGTGTGGTGGTCATCGGAGCCCTCCCTCCGGGGGTAGGTGAACCCCTCACTCCAGGGTCCCACCACGCCGGGTCCGTGGGTGTGAGTCGATCGAAGATTCTCGATGTTGTCGCGGTTCAAGGTCGCAACCAGCGGCGGCACGCCACTAATTGCGGGTACGGCAGAGGCACATTTGAGGTGATCGGTTATCTTCCGTCGCACCGTACGCGTACACCTGGGTCCACGAGGCCGAAAACCGTAGGGCCACTTCCGCAGGAAGAGTCCTGACGGCGCTCGGGTGGTGTCCCCGGCAGAGGACACGCTGCAGCCGGCACCGGTTTCTGGTGGTGTCACCGCCGGTCGCCGGACCGTGGCGTGCCCATCGTTCCGCCGAAGTTGCGGTCCGGGATCGGCAGCCGGGTGCGGTCCGGCTCGAACTTGCCCATCGCCTCCGCCAGCGCCGATTCCAGGCCCCTGAGGCTCGCGCCGTCCGTTTCCACGACCGACTTCATCGGTGCACCGCCGAGTACCCGCTCGACCGCAAGCCGGCTCGTCGTGGGGAGGACCGCGATCACCACACCCGTGCCGGTGCTGAGCGCCTGCCCGATCTTCTCTTCCAAACCGCTCTCGAGCCGATGGTGGGCGAACTTGCCGACCAGCGCGCCGGCCCCCGCACCGACTACGGTCGCGGCGAGCATCGGCGGCGCGAACAGGCCGACCGCCAGACCCACCGCGGCGCCTCATCCGGCGCCCTTGCGGCCCGCATGATCCCCGGTCTCGACCAGGGTGGCGTTGCCGTCGGCATCCTTGGCGACCAGCGCCGCGCCGCGCAGCGTGATCGTCCGTGCCCGCACCTGATCGGCGAGGGCATCGAAGTCGAGGCGACCGCGGTCGAGATCCTGATAACCGGCCACGAGAACCAGCATGGTGTCGTCACTCATGGTTTCTCCACATCGGAGGTCGCCCCTTCGATGGAGCGACTCTCCTTCGATGCTTGTCGGTTCCCCGGTGGGGCGACAAGGAGGAGAAAGTCCTCGAATCCGCACCAAGGCTGATGGGGGCGTACTCGCTCGATTACGGCGACCGCTGGCTGTGGCCCCGGGACGCGGACGTCCTCGAACGCTCCGTGGCGAAGAACGCCGGGCGGGGGCCTCCAATAGCGACCCGGCCCTCGCGTCGCCGACGCACTTGTGCAACCCATCGGCGGGGTCCGTTGTGAAGAACCTTCGGCGCGGGGGTCTCATCTCCGCCGCTTGGGCGGTGGAAGCACCTACTGCCAGCGGTGACCGACATCCGCAACATCTACCTGGCCGCCTCGTCTTCCTCGCTCGAGGGCATCACTGTTTACCGCTGCGGCAGCAAAGAGGAGCAGGTTCTCACCCTCGGCACGCACGAAACGAGAACCTCAAAGGCGGACACCGGCTTCACGGGTGGTTGCGCCGGTCGTGCCTGCGAGTTCTGAAGAATGCCCACAGAGCGAGGCGAGTGCGTCCGCCACGATGGCGGTCCGATGCGGTGACCTTCGTACATCTCGCGTTGCCCGACACGCCGCGCCATAAATTGTGAGACCGGGGAGTGCCGCTTCGGTCGAATGGTTTGCCGGATCTGCGAGATCAGGGTCAGAGAGCGAAGGGATAGGTTTCGGGCCGCTCTCCGTCCACCCAGAGACTGGTGTACTCGAGAGGTTCGAGAGCGCGGGTGGTGTCGATGTGGATCATGGCATCGAACTGCTCGGACAGCCGGGTGTGGAAGTAGTGGCTGTGCCGCTCGGTCTCGGGCAGGTAGATCACACCGATCGCCCGTTCCAGGCGTGCAGCCCGTAGCGTGTCGGCGACCGGCCCGTCTTGGGTGCGGATCAGGAACGACTCCTTTCCGACCTCGTGGAACAGTTCCTCCACGCTGCTGGGCAGGGCCGCGCGGACCACCTTGCGTTCTGCCGGTCCACCCCATTCGCTGGCCGCGGTGACAGTGCCGGAGTGGGTACTGAAACCGATCAGGCGGCAGTCGTCGCGGTAGCGTTCGCGGACGAGTTGTCCGACCGTCAGCTCGCCGTGCATGCCGACCTCGGTGGCACGGGCGTCACCGACGTGCGAGTTGTGGGCCCACACCACGACCCGGGACGGACTCTCCGACCGCCGGTCCAGATGCGCAATCAGCGCATCGAGGGTGTCAACCATGTGACGGTCCCGGAGGTTCCACGACGCGACCCGCCCGCGGAACATCGTGCGGTAGTACTCCTCGGCATCGCGCACACTCCAGGCGTTCCGCTCGGCGTAGAACTGGTCGTCCTCCGCTACCGTGCCGTCGCTGCGGAGATAGTCGCCCGCATGGCGGTGAAGGTCCGTCAACTGCTCGACCACCTGCGCCTCGCAGGATTCGCCGGCACCGAATGCTGCGGCGTACCCGTAGGCCTGCCCGTCGTCCCCGGACCGGTGGTCGAAGCAGGAATACCGCGCCCGGGCGCGGCGTGCGGCCTCCGGATCGACACGCTCGAGATAGTCGACGACCTCGTGCATGGACCGGTGCAGGCTGTAGAGGTCGAGTCCGTAGAACCCTGCCTCAGGGCCCCGTCCCGGCGCGCAGCTGTCGTTGTGGTCGCGCAACCAGGCCACGAAATCGAGGACGACGGTGTTGCGCCACATCCACGCGGGGAATCGTTCAAATCCGCGGAGTGCCTCCTCCGCGGACGTGTCCGGGCCCTGCCCGCGCACGTATCGGTTGACCCGGTAGGCGTCCGGCCAGTCGGCTTCTGCCGCGACAGCGGTGAAACCCTTTTCCTGGATCAGAATTCGCGTCATCTCGGCGCGGGCAGCGTAGAACTCGTGGGTTCCGTGCGAGCTCTCCCCGATCAGGACCACGCGTGCATCACCGACGAGGTCGAGCAGGTCGTCGTGAGAGGGGACACCATTCGGTGCATCGCGGGAGGAGAGACGGATAATGCCTGCTGCGGAGGTGAATTCGAGTATCCGCGCATCATGCGCGCCGCGGCCGGTGGTCGGGGTGGCCACGAGGTCCCGCACCTCGTCGTCCGTTACCTGATTGAAGTTCCAGAACGAGGCGCCGACCGCCCGGAACGGGAAGGGCATGGTGGCGCACACGACGTCGTCGACCATGGCCCCGAGTGTGCGGCACGTCGATTCCGGGGCGGCGGGTACCGCGACGACGAGCTGGGCCGGCTCGTGCTGGCGCAGCGATTCGATTGCGGCGAACATGCTGGCCCCGGTGGCCAGACCGTCGTCGACGAGTATCACGATCTTGCCGGTGACCTCCGGCGGAGGTCGATTACCCCGATACGTCGATTCTCGCCGCGCCAGCTCGCGCCCCTCCCGGTCCACCACCTCGCGCAGTTGTTGCGGGGTGATGGCGAGGTCGCGGAGCAGGTCGTCATTGAGGACGATCGAGCCGCCGCTGGCGAGTGCGCCCATGGCGAACTCGTCGTGGCCGGGTATCCCGAGTTTGCGGACGACGAAGGTGTCGAGCGGTGCGTCCAGTGCGGCTGCGACCTCCCAGGCGACGGGAACCCCTCCGCGGGCGAGGCCGAGCACGACGACGCGAGGATCGTACCGATATGCCTCGAGTAGCTCGCCCAGCACCCGTCCTGCTTCGCGGCGGTCCTGGAACACGTGTTCGGGCCTGTCTGCAGGTGTTCCGGTGGAACTGCTCATCGGATTCTCACTCCTCATGCGTCGTCTGGAAGCCACTCAGCGATCACCCCTCGATCGTGGCGCGCTCGGCTCTTACGGCGACAGGGCCGAAGGGCACCAGGGCCACGAGAGTGAGACCGGTCGCCGAGCGGGGGCGGCGGCATCGTGGAGGTTGTCATGGTGATTGACTACGATGCGCCGCGGGGCACCGGCATAGAGGACGCCGATGCCGACGACAGTGGACGCGCTGACCGGCCGACGACCTGAACGGGGGCCGCCGGTCGGGCACGTCCTCCGGGGCCGGCGCGGGAACCAGTGCCCGGGGTGGGCGCCTCTCGTGGTCGGTGCGCTGGGGGGCGAGGTGCTCACGAATCTGCGCGGATTGTACGCAGACGACGAAGGATCGAACTGATTGAGGAACCAGACCCGCTGCTGCGCCAGCGACAACGGGATCCGTCCGGGACGCTCGCGCCGCGTCAGCGCGAGCCGCCCCGAGGACGCGTCCGTCCCCGACGTGGCCACTGCGGACACAAGTTCACGCACAGTGGGATTGTCGAACAGCGTGCGAACGGAGACACGGGTGCCGAACGCCGAACCGCCGACTCCGCGTACATCACCCTCGAGGGTCACGGCCGCGAGGAGTCGGTAGTGCCGGGCGCCGATCTGTCTCGTACCGTGGGCTGGTTCACCAGCGTGTATCCGGTGCGCCTCGCCCTGGAAGGGCTGGACACCCAGGACGCACTCGTCGGCGGCGCGTCGGCCGGTGCCGCGATCAAGGCGGTGAAAGAGCAGCTCGTGGCGGTCCCCGACCGGGGCGTCGGGTACGGACTGCTGCGATACCTCAATTCGGCGACGGCCAACATCCTCGCGGGCTTCGACCCACCCCAGGTCGTCTTCAACTACCTCGGAAAGACCGGGATGGGCGATCTGTCCCCGGAGATGCGTGAGATCGGCTGGGTGCCGGATCTCGCGTCGTCGCGAGTCTTTTCGGGTGAAACCGATCAGGACATGAGCGCTTCCGCAGCGATCGAGATCAACGTCGGCGTAACGGATACCGATGCCGGACCGCGACTCGGAGCTGCAGTGCGGTTTGCCGGTGAACTGCTCGCAGCCGACGACGTTCGCGAACTCGTCGATCTGTGGCAGCAGGCGCTCGTCTCACAGATCGAACACGTCGTCGCCGGATCCGGTGGGGGACTGACCCCGTCGGACATCGGCACGGTGGCGCTCACCCAGTCCCAGATCGAGGTCTGGGAGCGGACGTACCCGACCCTCGAGGATATGTGGGCGCTGTCGCCGCTGCAGGCCGGTTTCCACTTCCATTCGCTGTTGGCCGCCGAGCACAGCGTCGATGTCTACCATTCTCAGCTGCGGATGACCCTCCTGTCAGGCGGCGCCGGCGGCCGCCGACCGAGGCGCAGCCGGAACGGTGATCTTCTGGTTGACCAGCATGTTGAGCGAGACACCCCGCTCTTCGGCCTCGATCGCCAGGCTCCGGCGCACCTGCGGGGAGGTCCGCACCATGAACTTGGACGGTCTGGGTGCATCCGTTCCGCGTGGTCGCATCGGCTGACAACGAGGGCCGGCCCACGCTCGAGGGCGTGCACCGCGACGGTGTCACGCTGGTCGGTTCCCTGTTGATCGGCGTCGACAATGCCGTCGGGGGCGAAAGCTCGGTGTTCGGCCCGGACGGCGAACGACTCGTGACCGCGACCCTGCGCGAACCCGGCACCTTCCTCCTGGGCGACGACCGTTGCACCTGGCACGGTGTCTCGCCGATCCGACCCGTCGACCGCGGTGAGCCGGCCCGGACGGACGTGCTGGTAGTCACCTTCACACCGTCGGCTTCTTGCGGCGGGCCATGAGCACGAAGGCCGCCACAGCCACAGCGACGGGCAGGACGCTGACGGTCAGCATGGTGAGTCGCACCGCGTCGGCGAAGTCCGCTCCGAGGTCGAGACCGCCCACCTGGCGAAGCAGGTTCGGGTCGTACCCGGCGCCACCGAGGCTCTGCGCCACCGAACTGCGCGCGGCATCCACGGCTTGCTCGCCCTGGGTCGCCGTCAGTCCGCGTGCCTCGGTGTCGGCCAGCCATTCGCGCTGGAAGAACACCTTGAGAAGCAGCAGGTACACGGTGGGTCCGAACGCATAGCCGGTCATCCCGAAGGCCAACTGCACGGAAGCCACCGTTCCGGACTGCCCGCTCGGCGCCTGGGAGAGCACCGTCTCGGACACCGATGTGGAGGTCACCATCGAGCCCAGATTGTACAGCCACACGGCCGAGACGAGCAGCCACAGCGCCATCGTCGGGTCGACCGTGCCCGCCATCAGCAGTCCGGCGGCTGCCATGAACAGGAGGCCGACGACCATCACCGGTCTCGGCGAGAACTTCCCCACCAGGCTCCCGGACAAGACCACGAAGCCGGCGATCAGCAGCGTGCCGGGGAGGAACAACAGGCCGATGGTCTCCGGCGACAGCGCGAGCACCGCACTGCCGAACTGCCCCAGGACGATGCCGAGCCCGGCCATGAGGAAATTCAGCGTGAAGGTCGCGGCCAGAGCCACGCTGAAGGGCCGGCTTCCGAACAGAGCCAGGTCCAGTGCCGGTTCGGAGGTGCGGCGTTCGTGGCGAACGAACAGCACGGCGGCGACCACGCTGACAGCCAGCGGCAGCCATGTCTCGGGCCGGAACATGCCGTTCTGCGCGGCTGCCAGTCCGATGACGAGTGCCAGGAGCGCCGTACCGACCAGGGCGACGCCGACCACGTCCAGCCGAGCGCGATGCTGAACGGGCGTCTCCGGGACGTACCTCGCCGTCAGCAGAAGCGAGATCACGGCGAGCAGCGGTGCGACCAGGAACACGACTCGCCAGCCGACGGCCGCCACCGCCCAGCCCGTGAGCGCCGGGAGTACCCCACAGAGAACCATCTCGACGGCCACGAAAACGCCGATGGCCGTCGGCCGCTGCTTGTCCGTCACGGAAGCCTTGAGCAGGGCCAGCGGCACGCCGAGCAGCGCCGTCATTCCCAATCCGTCCAAGACTCGCATCGCAAACAGAAAGGTGTAGTTGGGCGAAAGCATGGAGAGCAGGTCGGCGACCGTGACGACGACCAGTCCCGACATCAGCAAGCGTCGAAGCCCGAACGCGTCGCCGAGGTTGCCCGCGGCGAGGACGGCGGCGGCCATCACCAGCGTCGCCATGCCGCCCAGCAATCCGCCGAACTGCGGTGGCACATCGAGGGCCCGGCTCACCTGCGGCAGATTCAGGCTCAGCACCAGCGGGTCGACGACCGTGATCGTGAAGGCGAAGGACAGGGCCAGGATGATCGGCAGGGTCCTCAGGTCGGCCTGCAACCGAGACGTAGGCACCGCCCACCTCCCCAGCTCCCACATCCGACGTGATCGACTCTAGCCTCCGGCCTCCGCATCCCGTCCGAGGTTCGGAGGACCGAACCGACTGCCCGACCCAGGGGCTCGTGGTGGATGCGAGAGACCGCCGTCGTCGAGGATCTAACCGAGAGCCGGCCACCGACGCGTTGCGCGCGGTCGTGGGGGCTACGCCTGGAACGGCGTGTCCGAGAGGGCGAAGTCGACGAGCCAATGTAAGTCGACCTCAGGTCGATGCCCGAGGCGACGAACCACACCCGATCCTGGGGCCACCACAGATCCGGCCCGCACGACCCCAACATGCGCACGGCATCGCGCACGGTGCCGGTGCGGTCCCACCGCAGCGCCCACCACGAAGAATTCCGCCCACATTCTCGTTGCGGTGCCCGCCGCAGTGCACCTGCCTGGGTTCCGCGGCCACCATGCCCGCTTTACTGCCCGGATCCTCAGTACGGGGTGGGAATCCAGTGCAGTGGTTGCCTCGACGGCTCGTAGCCGTGCGGACCCCGTCGCTCGGGCAGCGTGATGTCGGGCAGTTCCAGAGGTTCGTAGGGAATCTGGCTCAGCAGATGGCTGATGACGTTGAGCCGGCCGCGTTTCTTGTCGTCGTTGACCGCGACGTACCACGGTGCCCAGCCGGTGTCGGTGAAGTGGAACATTTCGTCCCGCGCCCGCGAGTAGTCGTACCAGTGGCTGTACGACTTCAGGTCCAGCTCGGACAGCTTCCAGATCTTCCGTGGGTCGTCGATCCGGCTCTGCAGGCGCAGGGTCTGCTGTTCCTGGCTCACCTCGAGCCAGTACTTGAGCAGGATGACACCCGAGTCGACGATCGCACGCTCGACCGTCGGCACGAGTTGAAGGAACTGCTGCACCTGTGCCTCGGTGCAGAAGCCCATCACCCGTTCGACGCCCGCGCGGTTGTACCAACTGCGGTCGAAGATCACGACCTCCCCGCCGGACGGCAGATGGGGCAGGTACCGCTGCACGTACATCTGCGACTTCTCGCGATCGGTCGGCGCGGGCAGGGCGACGACCCGGAACACGCGGGGACTGACGCGCTCGGTGATCGCCTTGATCACACCGCCCTTCCCGGCGGTGTCACGGCCCTCGAACACGATGCAGATGCGCGCACCCGACGCTTTCACCCACTCCTGCAGCGCGACGAGCTCGCCGTGGAGCGGACGGAGCAGGCGGCGGTACTCCTTGTTCTTCATCGGTGGCGCGGGCTGGTCGGCGCCGGGCGACGGCAGGTCGAGCCCTGCCGTCCCGTGCTTCTTCTTTCCCATGGTCTCTTCCGGTCGGCCGGGGGATCAGACCCGATCCGGCTTCCAGGTCGACACGGCCCAGATGACCACGATGTCGAGCGCGATGATGAGCAGCGACCACCACGGGTAATAGGGCAGCCACAGGAAATTGGCGAGGATGGAGACGGCCGCGATCACGATTGCCGAGACCCGCGCCCACCCGGCTCCGGTGAACAGTGCGAGACCGATCCCGAGAACCAGAACGCCCAGCACGATGTGGATCCAGCCCCAGGTGGTCAGGTCCAGTTTGTAGACGTACTCGATACCGACCACGAACATTTCGTTCTCGGCGACCGCGGCGATGCCTTGGAAGATCTGGATGATGCCCACCGTCACGAGGATGAGAGCCGCCCCGATCGACGTACCAGCCGCGACGCCTTGCTTGACCGACGGTGTCTCGGACATGACCGTCCCTTTCCTTCCGCGCGGGTCCTTCCGCGGGCCGGGCGGCCCGGTATCACCATTGTCCGCCGTTTCCCCTGGTGGTTGTCGAGAAACTGCCTTTTCCGGACCTGCCGATACTGTATTCGTCCCAGAACCAAGCACATTCAGGTATTTGACACCGAACCGAGCTGGTCGAGAAGTCGTTTCGTGTCTTGACGATGGTGTCGCAGCGGGACGACGAAATAGTCGATGACCGGCGATGACGAAGTGCTTCAGAGCGAGCAGCCTGGTTCCTCGGCTACCGGCTATGGGACTCTCGGTGCTGTGGTGTCAGCGACGGGTGTGCATGGTCAACCGGTGCCGTTGTGGCAGATCATGGTCGGGCAGGGATTGTGCAGGAGCAGGTGACGGCTGACCGGTCCGAGCGCGGCGCCGGAGGAACCCCAGGGTCCACCTGGCGAGCCGAGGACCACCAACTGGGCGCTCACGGCGCGTTCGAGGAGCACCCGGTGCGGGTCGTTCATGGTGATCAGCGTGCGGATCGACAGGGCGGGGAAACGTACGGCCGCGGCGTCGACCGCCAGGTTGAGTCGATCGCGTTTGACCTTCTCGTGGTTGTTCCAATCGGCGAGGTCGGGGACGGTCACCTCCCCGACGTGGGCGGACGAGCACGACTGCACCGCGAGCAGCGGGGCGCCGAAGAGGTCGGCGAATTCGGCGGCGGTGAGCAGCGTCTGCTCACTGGTGTCGCTGCCGTCGACTCCGACGAGCACCGGAGCCCGGTTCGGTGGCGGGGGACTCCCACCCCGCCACACCACGACCGGGCAGGGGGTGTTCTGCGCGACCTCGATCGCGGTCGACCCGATCGACAGGGTGTGTGCTGCCCCGACCCCGACCGCACCCACCACCACCAGCGCAGCCTCGGCACCGGCCGCGGCCAGGACCGGCCCCGGTGGTCCGGGCACCGTCCCACAGTGCACCGAGACGTTCGGAAAGTGTTGGCGAACGGGGTCGAGCGCGTCCTGGAGGGCGTCCCTCGCGTGACGGCGCCGCATGCGGGTCGAGAAGGGGTGCTCCCCGGGAACCACCGACCCGGCCATCGACGAGAACTCGTCCGTGCAAGCATGGACGATCCACAGCGGGCATCGGGTGCGGTCGGCGACCAACCCCGCCCACAGCGCGGCGCCCTGCGCCGTGGGTGACCCGTCGACGCCGACCACAACCCTCCGCTCGTCCATCTCGTCCATCTCGTTCATTCGGGCGGCCTGCTGCTACGCCGCGCTCCGGGCGGTGGAGGCGTCCGGGAGCATGTCGATGGGAGCCGCGGGGTGCGTGTCGGTGACAGCACCGGCCGCCGCGGTGCATGCGAGGACTCGCTGAAGGATTCGGGGATCGTCGTACGCACTGACGAACGGTATGTGGTTCTCGTGCAGCTGTTGCACCATCACCGATTCGGTCGGGTGGCAGAACCCGTCGAGAATGTCCTCGGTGGTCACCACGCACGCCACCGAGCCTTCGTCGAGGGAGTCGGTCGGGTCGAATCCGTGGGCCCGGGCCCACCGGCGCATCCCGGCCCAGTACTCGACCTCGACGTCGTCGGTAGGGGCGCCGAGAAACAGCACTCGTGAGGTGTTCCCGACTGCCGGTACGGTGTCGCTGCTGCTCATCGGTCAATCCTGTCGGGTTCGGGGGCGCGTGCCCGGGGGCGGATAAGCGATCCGCGGTGGCGGTGCCAGCGCATCGGCGCAAGCGCTCGGGTGCCATTTCGAGTGTTTCTTGCGATCACCGGGCGGTGTAGGGGAGAAGGTCACCGGTGCGGGGTGGCCCGGTCGCCTCACGATCGTCACCGTCAGTTCGGCGATTCGAGTAGCTCGAGCTCCTCCGTCACGACGAGGTCGACTTCTTCTTCCGTGAGTCCGCCGAGCAGATGCAGAAACAACACCGATCCCACCTTCTTCTGCCGATCGGGACGGTAAACGTCCCGGCAATGCCCGTGCGCGGGAATCGATCAGGCGGCTGTACTCCGGAGTTCCGGCGGTGCCGGATTGGGGGTGGTCGTGGGTGTGTTCCCGTGTACCTGTCCAATTGAAACCGGTGTGGGGAGAAGGCCGCAGAGGCATTGGTCCTCTCTGACAGGGTCGGGAGGCATCAACTCGAGGCCTCACCTGGCCCGGCCGTGCTCGGTGCGCACCGTCACCGTTCGCGGGGGCCGTAATCCCGCGAGGAGGGACCCTGATGAGCGGGTCCGCTGGGGCCGATAGTGCCGTCGTCGTTCGGGCCCTGACCGCCGACGACCGCGCCGCCGTCGAACAGTTGCACCACCATTGGCCCTTGCAGATGCGCACCTGCGGGTCCCGCGGAGATCCTCACCGAGAACACCCCCGTGCTCGCCGTCATCCCCGAGTGGGGCTGGGATCACGCCCTTCACTCCGACGGCGCCATCGTGCATGTCGGCCTGGTTGCTCTGGCCGACCGGCACCCGTCTCTGCCCGCGATGCTCGTCGACGGTCGCGCGGGCACAGCACTCGGCCGGCGCTGACCGGCGAGCCACGACGGGTGCCCCGGGAGGGTGCCGGACCCCGGATCGCGAGCATCGGCAATGGTGAACCACCGCGTGGCCGATCGGCCGCCTCAGCTGACGGGCCATCCCGGTCTGTGTCCAAGGCTCTGCCATTCCCGCTGCCACCGAGATCTCCGGTATCTTGCCAGGGCCCCGTGGGTCCCGGCCAGAAGCAGACCGCACCCGGTGATTCCGAGGATCAGGAACATGATCGCGGCACTGATGGCCTCGATGCCGCTTTCCGTTCCGCTGTTCGGGGGCTGCATGAAATTGCCGTCGGCGTCGACCCAGACGGTGACCGTCTGCCCGGCCCGGGCGCCGATGTCCGTCTCGACCACACCGGTGTGCTCGGTTCCCTCGAGCACCCAGCGGGCGGGGGCCTGGTCCCGCCCGGCCGGGCCCCGCATCGGTATTTCCCCCGGTGGGGGGCGAGGATCGTCGAGCAGCACCGCCGGCACCTGCCGCCCGCTGCCGGCGACCTGGTGGGCCCGCTCGGTCAGCCGGGTGTAGGTCGCGGTGCCGACGGCACCGGCGACGGGCACCACCATCAACGCGACGACCACAACGACCAGGACGATCGTGGATTCGATCCGGTCACTGCGCCGCATCAGCGGGTTGCCGCTCCACGGCGCCAGACGCCACCACCGAACAGGTACCGCGTTGCCGCCGGTCATCACAACCTCCCGAGTTCGTCGTTCTCCGAGTGTCGAACTCGTTCAGCACCGCAGGTAGGGCCACAGGTCGACGCGAGAGTCCCCGACGAGAAGGGACTTTCGTCACCTCAGGACCTCAGGGTTCGTCAATGCACCGCATTTGAGGCGGTGATGTCGAGGATCTGCCGGATGGTGACGTCCGAGGTCGCGAGGCCCCGGCTCAGTCGGGTAGGGGCGCCGACCAGGTCAGCCGGGTGCCGCCGCCGTCGGCGGGGGTGACGGTGCAGGTGCCGCCGGCCTGTGCTGCGCGGGCGGTCAGATTGTGCAGGCCGCTGCGCGCCACGGTCGCCGGGATCCCGGCACCGTCGTCGACGACGTCGATGATGAGGTCGTCGCCCACGGAGATGGTGACCGTGACCGTGTGCGCGTGGGCGTGATGAACGACGTTGCTCAGCGCTTCCCGCAGCACCGCCTCGGCGTGCTCGGCGAGTATATCGTCGACCACGGACAGCGGACCGGAGATCCGTACCGTGGTCCGCAGCCCGCTGTCTTCGGTCTGCTCGGCGATCACCGAATCGAGCGTGTGCCGAAGCCCCGAGCTGCTGTCGCCGCCGTGCAGGTCGAAGATCGCGGTCCGCACGTCGGTGATGATGCCCTGCACGTCGTCGACCATCTGCGACAACCGGTCCCGCACGGCGGGGTCACGAACCCGGCCCTGGGCGCTCTGCAGGCTCAACCCGTGTGCGAACAATCGTTGGATGACGTGATCGTGCAGATCACGGGCGATCCGGTCGCGATCGGAAAACACCGACACCGCGGCCAGCTGCCGTTGATCCTCGGCGAGTTTGAGCGCCAGGGCCGCCTGATCGGCGAATTCGGTGATCATCCGCACCTGCCAGTCGGCGAACGGCGGCGCACCGGTCCTGCAGATGAGGACCAGCACCCCGGAGACCGCGTCGGGCGCCGACCGCAGCGGCAACAGCAACACCGGACCGTACCCGTGTCCCCCGGTTTCCTCGTCGAAGACCGGGGACTGGAACGGGATGCCGTTACGGAAGGCCTCACCGGGTTGCGAGCCGGGGACCGCGAGCCGGCGACAACGAAGTTGCTCGGGCGCGTCTCCGGCATAGGCGGTGACGATCAGGTCGGTGACCTCCGCGGCATCGACATCGGGGTCCTCCGGTTGCGCGATGAACACGTGGGCGGCGCCGGCCAGGTCGTGGGCTCGGCGCACGATCAGCTCGAGCACCTGATCGGTGTCGATTCCGGCGAGGAGTTCGCCCCGGATCTCGCTGGTGGTCTGCTGCCAGCGTTGCCGCAGCCCGGTTTCCTCGAACAACCGGGCGTTGTCGACGGCGATCCCGGCGGCCGCGGCCAGCGCCTGGACCAGGACTTCGTCGTCTTCGGTGAACGGGAGGCCACCGGTCTTCTCGGTCAGATACAGATTCCCGAACACTTCCCCGCGGACGTGGACCGGGACACCGAGGAAGGTGCGCATCGGCGGATGATGGGCGGGGAAACCGGTGGACGCGGCGTGCTGGGCGAGGTTGTCCAATCTCAGCGGTTTCGGTTGCTCGATCAACAACCCGAGCAGCCCGTGGCCGGTCGGCAAGGCCCCGATCTGCTCTCGGGTGGGTTCGTCGATGCCCTCGTAGACGAATTCGGCCAGTCCGTCTCGGCTGCGGTTGAGCACACCCAACGCCCCGTACCGGCAGTCGACCAACTCGATCGCCGCGTGCACGATCTGTTTCAACGTCACCTCCAGGTCGAGGCCGGAGGCGATGGTCAACACCGCCTCGAGCAGGGCATCGACCTGATCCCGGGTGCCGAGCACCTCCTCGATCCGGTCCTGGACCTGCGTCAGCAGCTCGCGTAACCGAAGCTGCGCCAGCGTCCCCTGCAGGTGCGGATTCTCCTCCGGCATGAGCGACTGAGCCCGCTTCCGGCGGTCGTGTCCCTCAGCTGTCCGAGGGGCGGAGAGTGTGACCATTCAAAGATATCCGACCGCACCCGCCCTCAAACCCCTATTCGACCTGCCGGTCCTTGACTCACTCGCGTCCCCGCCCCGCCCGATACGAACGGCCCTGTCGCTCCCGATACGAACTGCCCTGTCGCGTTCGAACACCGGGGCGCATACTGGGGCACATCGCATAACAGGCGCTTCGCAGCGATCGGCGCCGGAGAAGACAAGCCAAAATGAATACCGCCACGCTCGACCGTCTTCTCACCGTGCACGAAGCCACCCGATTGTTGCGGTCGGTGCCCACCGGCCGACTCCTCTACACCGAAGACGCCCTGCCCGCAGTGCGGCCGGTCACCTTCACCGCCCCCCGAGGCGAAGTACTCATCCCCACCGGCCCGGACCCGTGGTTCGACCGATTCGACGGCACCTTCCTCGCGTTCGAGGCCGGTGAGCTCGACGTGCCCTCGGGGACCGGATGGACCGTCCTCGTCCTCGGTCACGCCCGCCGGAGCGCCAGCGGCGACCCGGCGGGAAACGGCGCGGCCCCCACCGCACCCCGACCCCACGAGAACGGACACTCGCACCTCGTGCTCGACATCGAACGCGTCACCGGCCGCCGCATCACCCTCGCCCCCGGGACGGTGTGCGAGAGCACGATGAGGTGATCAGCCGCTTCCGCGTTGCCCGCGGCCCGGATACCATCACCCGCCCGTAGAGCATTGATCACACCGGATCCTGTTCGAGCGGAACAGCGTTCGTCGCTGTCCCCTCGCGGAGACTGGCGAGCACCCGCGGATGCCTCCGCCCGCATCTGGCTCGACGAACTCGAGAACAATGTCCCCACACATGGGCAATGACCGGACCGGTCTCCGGTCCGAACGGCCATCGGCATGCGCCTGCCGAATGGGGTGGCCTTCGGCCCTCCGGTCGACGGCCGGACCGCCCGCTACGCGGTCGGCGGCTTCGGGCCACGGGTGCTCTTCCTGCACGACTGAGGCCTGAGCGGACAGGCCTATACCCGCCCACTCGAACAGCTGATCGCAAATGGGTATGCGGGTGTATGCCCCGGGGCTTCCCGGGTTCGGCGGTACCGCCCGCCTCCCGCTCGAGCAGCGAACCCTTCCTGGGTGTGGCCGTTGGTGAGCCGCACCGGCCTGACCGGCGCCCGATGGTCCAGCGGAGCGGCCGAACCCCTGTGGCCGTCTGCTCGCGCGAGCTCAGGGCGAGTCCGTCACGGCCTCGTCACGACGGTGGTGGGGTTGGGGCCACCGACATCAAGGTCTTGTGGCCGTAGCGGTCAGGTCCTGTTCGTCACAGACTGGTCAGGGTGGATCAGAGTCAGCGGTCGACCGCGAGTGCCGGGGAAGTAGAGAGGCCGGTCGCTCTCGATCCGACCGAGAACATGGATCTGTTGCTGCGGGACGTGCGGGGTTCGCGGGAGGGGTTGACTGCGCGGGAGGCCCGGCGCCGGCTCGCGCATGTGGGGCCGAACCGGTTGTCTCGGCGGGGTGGCCGGCATTGGCCGCGGCAGCTGGTCCGGCAGTTCACTCATCCGTTGGCGTTGCTGTTGTGGGCGGCGGCGGGTCTGGCGTGGGCGGTGGGAATTGTCGCGGTCGCTGCCGCGATCGTGCTGGTGATCGCGATCAATGCGGTCTTTGCGTTTGTGCAGGAGCGGCACGCCGAGCAGGCGGTGGAGGCTCTCGCCGCGTTCCTGCCGATACGGGCGAAGGCGTTGCGTGATGGCACGGTCACGGAGATCGACGCCGTGGACCTGGTCCCCGGGGATGTGTTGGTGATCGAGGAAGGTGACCGGATCTCTGCCGATGCGCGCCTGTTCACCGGTGGTATCGAGGTGGACCTGGCCACGTTGACCGGTGAGTCGGTGCCGGTGTACCGGTCCGCGGAGCTTGTCGACACCCATGTGCCGCTCCTGAACGCCCGCGACCTCGTCTTCAGCGGAACCACCTGCACGGAAGGTGATGCCCGCGCCGTGGTGTTCGCAACGGGGATGCGCACCGAGCTCGGACGGATCGCGTCGCTGTCCGAACGTGTCGAGCAGGAGGAGAGTCCACTCGAGTCGCAGGTGCGGCGGGTGGCGTGGCTGATCGCGCTGATCTCGGTGGTGTTGGGGATCGCGTTCATTCCGATCGCCACCATCGGCGCCGGCCTGTCGTTCCTCAACGCGGTGATCTTCGCGGTCGGGCTCCTCGTCGGCAACGTGCCGGAGGGGTTGCTACCGGTGATCACCCTGGCGCTCGCTCTCGGGGTGCGCGAGCTCGCCAAGCGGGGAGCGGTCGTCAAGCGGCTCAGCGCCGTCGAAACCCTGGGTTGCACCGATGTGATCTGCACCGACAAGACCGGAACCTTGACCGAGAACCGGATGAGTGTGCTTTCGGTCGACACGGCCACCGGCCGACACGAGCTCGCCACCGGCCTGCCGCCTCCGGCCACGGAACCCGTCCTGAGGCGTCTGGGCACGAGTATGGCGGCCTGCAACAATGCCCGCATCGATGGCGCCGACGCGGTCGGTGATCCGACCGAAATCGCTCTCCTCGACGCTGCCGGGTCATTCGGTGTCCGGGTCGATGCCGCGGAGCGGGACCGGTTCCGGCGCACACAATTTCACTTCGACCCGGTCCGTAAACGTATGTCCACCCTCGATGCCGACGGTGATGCGCTATGGGTGCACACCAAAGGCGCACCGGAGGCGGTGGTGCCGTTGTGCACCGACATCCTCGGAGCGGGCGGTGTCTCACAGCCGCTCACCGAGGCCCGGCGCCGGGAACTCGGCGACCTCGTCGACACGGAGGCCCGGCGGGGGTTGAGAGTTCTCGCGATCGCCGACCGGCGACTGCTCCCCGCGAACGGGGCGAGACCGGACACCCGCGAGGCCGCCGAGCGGGACTTGACCCTGCTCGGATTCGTCGCGATGGCCGACCCGCCGCGCCGCGAGATCGCCGACGCTGTGACACGCTGTCACCGTGCGGGCATCGACATCATCGTGATCACCGGCGACCACGCCCTGACCGCCACCGCGGTTGCTACCGAGGTCGGCATCACCGCCGCCGACCCGACCGTCGTCACCGGCGACGACCTCGATCGGCTCAGCGAGGACGACCTCGACATTCTGCTGCGGGACACACCGGATCTGATCTTCGCCCGCTCCTCTCCGGAAGCGAAACTGCGCATCGCCGACGCGTTGCGCGAGAACGATCATGTGGTGGCGATGACCGGGGACGGCGTCAACGACGCTCCCGCGCTGCGCCGGGCCGATATCGGTATCGCGATGGGCCGCACCGGAACCGACGTCGCCCGGGAAGCGTCCGTCATGGTCCTTACCGACGACGACTTCGCCACCATCGCCGACGCCGTCGAGGCCGGGCGGCGCGTGTATGACAATATCCGCAAGTTCATCTTCTATATTTTCGCGCACGCCACCCCGGAGGTGACGCCGTTCGTGGTGTTCGCCCTCTCCGGCGGCGCGGTCCCGCTTCCGCTGCCGGTGTTGCTGCTGCTCGCCTTCGACGTCGGCACCGAAACGCTGCCCGCCCTCGCACTCGGCCGCGAGCCCGCCGAACCCGGTCTGATGCAGCGCCCACCGAGACCCCGGCACGAATCGATCATCCGCGGATCGATGCTGATCCGGGCGTGGCTGTTCCTCGGCGTGATCTGCGCTGCCCTGGCGATGGCCGGATTCTTCTACGTCCTCCACGGCGCCGGGTGGCACTGGGGTGACCCCACCGGGCCGGGCACCCCACTGCACACCGCCTACCGGCAGGCGACCACGATGACCTTCCTCGGAATGGTGACCGGTCAGATCGGCACCGCGTTCGCCGCCCGCACCGAGCGCGCGTCGCTGCGCTCGATCGGAGTCCTGTCGAACCCGTTGCTGCTCTGGGGTATCGCATTCGAACTCGCCCTCAGCGGCGCGATCATTTACCTTCCCCCGCTGCAGGAACTCCTCGGCACCGCCCCGCTCACCCTGACCATGGTCGCGTTCACCGTCCCCTTCCCGTTCATCGTCTGGGGCGCCGACGAGATCAGGCGATGGCTTCTGCGCCGCACCCACCCCCTGCCACCCCCGCCGGCGGTGACCTCACCTACCACAGCATCGGGGCAGGTGAGCCCCAGCGGGTAGTGGGAAGAGTTCTCTGCTCTCCACCACCGCGGTCGCGGACCGAAATTGACCCGCGAGTCAGCTCCCTCGGCGGCGATCCACCGTGCACCGAGAACCGGGACGTCGTGGCGAGAGACGGGAACCTCCTGTCTTTCCGCATTTTCCGACACGCTCGATGGGTGTTCCGGTCGCGGGAGTCAGATCATGACCGCCGCGGCTGCCACGGACGTAAGGACCAGGAACGCTGTGATCGCCGCGATGACCGGCGATCCGGTACCCACACCGGCGATAACGCCCGCAGTCGCTGCGGCTGCGGCCGCGATGGTAAGGGTCGGACCGCGGGGCGGACTGTGGTGCGTGTCGGCCGTCCTGCGGCGGGTGCGGCGCGGCACCCGGATACTGCTCATTTTTCTTCGTCACGCATCTTTCGGGCGGGTGCGGGCACGGGCACGGCGTTGGGGGTGCACCGCCGCTCATATCGGTGCAGCGAACCGCCTGCCGCTTCCTCTGCCAGGTTTCCCCGTGGCGTGCCGGTTGCCCAGAGCACAAGGTCATCGACTCGGCCCGCCGTCGAGCACTGCCACGGGCACGACCCTGAATGTGGTGACCTTCGGCCCTCCGGTCGAGGTCCGGGGACTCTCGGCGGCCGGGGGGTGATCGAGATGTGCTGGAAGGTATGGACACGATCGAGTCGTCACAGCAGCAGCCGTGCACGGGTCTGCGGTGGCGTTCGGTGGTGGTCGACGGCCGGACCGCCCGGTACGCGGTCGGCGGTTTCGGGCCGCGGGTGTTGTTCCTGCACGGCTGGGGCCTGAGCGGACAGGCCTATACCCGCCCACTCGAACAG